>CANASS010000013.1 GCA_947364395.1 uncultured bacterium | reverse complement strand
GTCACCCACGCCCACATCGACCACTCCGGCCGCATCCCCCTGCTGGTGAAGGAGGGCTTTTCCGGCAATATCTACTGCACCCGGCTGACGGCCCAGCTGCTGTCCATCATGCTCCGGGACTCCGCCCAGATCCAGGAGAACGACGCGGCCTACGAGAACCAGAAGGGAAAGCGGGCGGGCAAGCCCCCGGTGGAGCCGCTGTACACCCTGGTGGATGTGGAGAAGGCCCTGCGCCACATCGTCACCTGCGAATACGGCCAGGAGCTGGAAATATCCGACGGAATCAAGGTCCGCTTTGTGGACGCGGGCCACCTTCTGGGGTCCGCCTGTGTGGAGATGTGGCTCACCGAGCAGGGCTTTACCAAGAAGATCGTGTTTTCCGGCGACATCGGCAACCGCAAGCAGCCCATCATCCGCTCCCCCCAGCCCATTGCCGAGGCGGACTACGTGGTGACGGAGAGCACCTACGGCGACCGGCTGCACAACGTGAAGGAGAAGCCCAACTATGCCGACGACCTGGCCCGGGTCATTGACGAGACCCTGTCCAGGGGGGGCAACCTGGTGATTCCCTCCTTCGCGGTGGGCCGCACCCAGGAGCTTTTGTACTTCATCCGGGAGATCAAGGAGCAGGGGCTGGTGGACGCGGACCCGGATTTCCAGGTGTATGTGGACTCCCCGCTGGCGGGGGCGGCCACGGAGATCTTTTCCGGCGACCTCACCGGCTACCTGGACGAGGAGACGGTGGAGCACCTGCGGGGCGGGGCGCTGTTCCGGTTCCCGGGGCTGAACATCACCGAGAGCACCGAGGAGTCCCGGGAGCTGAACCTGGACGCCCGGCCCAAGGTCATCATATCCGCCTCCGGCATGTGCGACGCGGGCCGCATCCGCCACCACCTGAAGCACAACCTGTGGCGGCCGGAGAGCACCATCCTCTTCGTGGGCTACCAGGCGGAGGGCTCCCTGGGCCGCCGCATTTTAGACGGGGCCAGCCATGTGAAGCTGTTTGGGGAGGAGATCTCCGTGCGGGCGCGGATCGTCCGTTTCCACGGCCTGAGCTCCCACGCCGACCGGGACGGGCTGGTGCGGTGGATCAACAACTATACGCCCAAGCCCCAGCAGGTCTTTGTGGTTCACGGCGAAGCCCGGGCGGCGGAGAACTACGCCCAGACCCTCACCGAGCTGGGCTTCTCCGCCCACGCCCCCAACTATGAGGAGGTCTACGATCTGCTGGAGGACCGCATGATCGCCCCGGGCATCGCCCTGGAGCCCAAGGAGGCCCCGGTGGACCCGGGCTCCCCCGCTTACCGGCGGCTGGAGGACATCGGCCAGAAGCTCATGGCCGTCATCGCCAACAACAAAGGCGGCACCAACAAGGATCTGGGCAAGTTCGCCGATCAGATTCGGGCGCTTATCTCCAAGTGGGACCGATAGATGTGCATGAGTTCTCTGCAAAACTATTTGGAGGCCAATGGTATTTTACTGTGCAACCAAAATCCAGACATCCCCGCCTTGGAAGATGCAGGCTGCACCTGGCAGGATGTAACCGAGCTGATTGACCAGCACAAGCTGTTTTACTCCAAGGTATTCCGCAAGCGGACCACTTACCTGTCTCCTGAAGCCTACTATTTGTTAAAAGCAGTAAGGCCCCCAAAGCCCCTCACTCCACCGGCAGATCGTATCTTCTCCCTGCTGGGTAACGGCTCGATTGCTGAAGCTGCCTTTTTAAAGCAGGTCTGCGACCTATCCCCCAGGGAGTACCGGAATGGTTTCGATTTTCTGCTCCAAAATCTATACATTACCGCCATGGCAAACGGCACCGTCTTGAACGAAAGCTGGTCCACTTTTCAATACGGGACTGCTCAGGCATGGGAAGAATTATCCCCGTCTCCGCCCCAATGCGGCGACGCGAAAGTCCGCTTATGGGAGCTGTTGCGGCCAACAGTGCCTGAACGCTGTTTTCGTTCTCTGATTCGTTGAAAAATCCCCCTGGAAGCTTGTTCTTCCAGGGGGATTTATATGTTATTCCGCTTTATGGCCCTGGGCGATGATCACATCCACCACTTTCTGTGCCAGGGCCCGGCACTGGTCCTTTTCCGGGGCCTCCACCATCACCCGGACCAGCGGCTCGGTGCCCGACTCCCGCACCAGAATCCGACCCGTGTCCCCCAGCTCAACCGCCACGGCCTGCACCGCGTCCTGGACGGCGGGGTCGTCCTGGGCGGTCTTTTTGTCCTTCACCCGCACGTTGATGAGCACCTGGGGATAGATGGTCACCGGGGCGGCCAGACGGCTCAGGGCCTCCTTTTTGGCCATCATCACCTCCATAATCTTCAGGGATGTGAGGATGCCGTCCCCTGTCCGGGCGTACTTGGAGAAGATGATGTGGCCCGACTGCTCGCCGCCCAGCCGGTGTCCCCCCCGGACCATCTCCTCATACACGTACTTGTCCCCCACGGCGGTTTTGGCGTAGCCGATCCCCGCCTTGTCCAGGGCCTTGTACAGCCCGAAGTTGGACATGACGGTGGTGACCACCGTGTTGGTGAGCAGCTTGCCCCGCTCCTTCATGTAGGAGCCGTACAGGTAGATGATCTGGTCCCCGTCCACCATATCGCCGTTCTCGTCCACGGCAAGGCAGCGGTCCGCGTCCCCGTCGTAGGCGAAGCCCGCGTCGCAGCCGTGCTCCCTGACGTATTGTTTCAGGCCCTCAATGTGGGTGGAGCCCGCGTCCAGGTTGATGTTCAGCCCGTCGGGCCGGTCGTTGACGACGTGGACCTCCGCCCCCAGGGAGCGGAACACGTTGGGGGCGATGGACCAGGCGGAGCCGTTGGCGCAGTCCAGGGCGATCTTCTTTCCCCGGAAGGAGTACACCGCCAGGGAGATCAGGTAGCCCATGTAGCGGTTGCGCCCGGCGGTGTGGTCCACGATGCTGCCCACCGCCTCGCCGGTGGCGAAGGGGAGCCTGGGGAAGGTCTGGCCGTCCACCGACAGAGTACCGTCCAGGTAGTCCTCCACCAGCCGGATGGTGGCCTCGTCCATCTTCTCCCCCTCCCGGTTCAGCAGCTTGATGCCGTTGTCCTGGTAGGGGTTGTGGGATGCGGAGATCATCACGCCGCAGTCGAAACCGTCGGTGCGGGTGACGTAGGACACGGAGGGGGTGGTGGTGACGTGGAGCAGGTACACGTCGGCCCCGGAGGCGGCCATGCCCGCGCTGATGGCGTATTCCAGCATGTAGCTGGACCGCCGGGTGTCCTTGCCCACCACGATGCGGGCCCGGTCCCCGCCCCGGCCGTAGTACCAGCCCAGAAACCGGCCCACCTGATAGGCGTGGTCCCCGGTGAGTTCCACATTGGCCTTTCCCCGGAAGCCGTCCGTACCAAAATATTTACCCATTGCTCACTTCTCCTTTTTGACGATGATGCCGCCCGTCTTATAGATGCTGTCCCCCGGTACCGCGCCCCGAACGCAGGACAGGGGGTAGATGTTGGTGCGGGGGCCCACCACCGTGCCCGGGTTGAGCACGCTGTTGCAGCCCACCTCCACAAAGTCGCCCAGGATGGCCCCGAACTTCTTCCGGCCCGTCTCGATTTTCTCCGCCCCATTCTTCACCGACACCGGGGTTTTGTCCGACTTCACGTTGGAGGTGATGGACCCGGCCCCCATGTGGCTCTTGTAGCCCAGAATGGAGTCGCCCACGTAGTTGTAGTGCGGGACTTGGACGCTGTCGAACAGAATCACGTTTTTCAGCTCCACCGAGTTGCCCACCACGCAGCCGGCCCCCACCAGGGCGGAGCCCCGGATGAAGGCGCAGTGGCGCACCTCGGTGCGGGGGCCGATGATGCAGGGTGCGCCCAAAAAGGCGGAGTGGGCGATCTGGGCGGTCTGGTGGACCCAGATCTGGGAGCCCAGTTCCTCGTACTCCTCCCCCAGCGTGGGGCCCAGGGCCAGAATCAGGTCCTTGATGCCGTCCAGGGCCTGCCAGGGGTATTCAAAGCGGGCCAAGTAGTCCCCGGCCAGGGTATGGCTCAGGTCAAACAGCCCGGTTGTGTTCAGCTTCATGGTCAAGACTCCTTACTTTTTGCTTTTTTCTTCCTTGAAACCGTGATAGCAAAGGCTGGCATAGGAGATGGACGCCGGGATCGGATAATACCACCTGCTCCGCCCGCCGGTCAGGGAATCATAAATCGTCCATATCCAGACGGCCGCCAGCGCGACGCCTAAAGCCGCAGTGGACACAGTAAAAAAACGCTTCATTTTCATGCAGTTCACCTCATGTGTCCCCGCGCTCCGCTTCACGGTCTTTGAAATACCGGATCAGGTTCCAAACAGCGATGGCTGCGCAGAGGACAGGGAAAACAATCCGAAGCCAGTTCGCCCGTTCCACCGGCCAGTCGGGAAGCCAGGTCAGGGAGCACAGCGCAAACAGGATGGCGCGAACCCAATCGGCTTCGCTTTTCTTCATTTTCTTCTTCATCTCGATCACCTCATTTTGGGTCCGGGACCCTCTCGACCAGCACCCCGGATACAATGCCGATGAGAACCCCGGCGATGGTCCCGGACACCCACAGCACCGGCAGATACCAGGCCAGCCTTGAGGTCTCCAGCAGTGCCATTGCCACCAGGATCTGTCCCGCGTTGTGGGCCACGCCCCCGGCCACGCTGACCCCCACGGTGGAAAACTTCCTGGTCTTTTTCAACAGGCCCATGAGGGACAGGCTCAGCGCCGCCCCGGCGATGCTGTAGGCCAGGGCCGCCCCATTGCCGAACAGCAGGGTGACCAAAACAACCCGCACCAGGGAGATGGCGCAGGCGTCCTTCCACCCCAGGCGGTACAGAGCGAACACGACGGCCAGATTGGGCAGGCCCAGCTTCACCCCCGGCACCCACAGGGGCGGGATCAGCGATTCCAGGTAGGACAGCACCAGGGCCAGGGCGGTGAGCAGCCCGTACTGGGCGATTTTTGACGCTTTCATCTGGAACCTCCTTCGTATTCACGCTCGGATTGGGCGCATGGCCGGATCGCTTTCACTCCGACTTGGGCAAAACCCGCGCCCGCCGTACGGCCGCTGGGCTTTTGTCCTCGCTGCGTTCCAAGCTCCCCTATGCGCCTATCCTCACGCTATGCCGTCCACGCCGCTTCCCGCGCCGCCCTCGATGGAGACGACCAGCCTGTGGGGCAGGCAGACAATGGACTCCCCGGCGTATTGGACCGCCCCCTGCCGCACACACACCTGATCGGGGCAGCCGGCCTCCGTTACCTGGGCCGTCCCGTTTCGGATGACCAAGGTGTTGGTGCGCCCGCCCTCCCCCAGCACGACCTGGGCGTCCTTGTCCAAGGGCAGCTCCATCACCGTCTCTCCGTCCACCTGGACCCGGGCCGTTCCCCCGGTCTGCCGGGTGAGGAGCAGGAACAGGGCCAGAGCGCCCCCCAGAATCAGCAGGACGGCGATGAGGATTGTGTCGTTTTTGTGAGCTTTCAGCCAGTCCACGGGCGTATCCCTCCAAACCGCAACGAGGGGAGGGCCATAAGGCCGCTCCCCCGTTGGCGTCTTTCTCTACTTTTAGCCGTTGACGACCTCGGCCTTGGTGATGTTCAGCGCCACCAGACACCCGGCCTTACACACCTCGATGCACTTGCCGCAGCCGTCGCACTTGGCGTAGTCGATGCTCGCCAGATTGTCGGTGACGGTGATGGCCCCGGTGTGGCAGTTCTTCTCGCACAGGCGGCAGCCGATGCAGCCCGCGGAGCAGCTCTTGCGGGTGCCCGCGCCCTTCTGGCGGCTGTTGCAGTCCACCACCATGTGGGCGTCGGCGGGCCGGATGTCGATGACGTGGTTGGGGCAGGTCTTGGCGCACAGGCCGCAGCCGATGCACACGCTGGTGTCCACCCGGGCCAGCCCGCCGTTGATGTGGATGGCCCCCACGGGGCACACCTGGGCGCAGTCCCCCAGGCCGATGCAGCCGTAGACGCACTTGCCCGTGCCGCCGAACAGCAGCTTGGCGGCGGCGCAGCTCTCCAGGCCCTTGTAGTCCATCTTCACGGAGGTGGCCTCACAGGTGCCGGAGCAGCGGACCTCGGCCACCTGCTTGGCCACGTCCCCCGCCTCCCGGCCCAGCACCTTGCCGATGTTCTCGGCGGCGGTGGCCCCGCCGGGGACGCACAGGCTGACGGCCAGGTCAGGGTCCTCCACCAGGGCGGCGGCATACCCGTCGCACCCGGCAAAGCCGCAGGCGCCGCAGTTGGCGCCGGGCAGGCACTCGCGCACCATGGGGATGCGCTCGTCCACCTCCACGGCCATGAACTTGGAGGCGATGGTCAGCATCACCGCGCACAACAGGCCGATGACGCCCACCACAATCACGGCGATCACGATAGTCATAGGTTCCATATTACGCGTCCCTCCTTAACCCAGCAGGTTTTCCACGATGCCCGCGAAGCCCATGAAGGACACGGACACGATGGCGGCGGAGATCAGGGTGATGGGCATACCCTTGAAGCACTCGGGGCACTTGCACTTGTCCACCCGGCTGCGCACCCCGGAGAACAGCACCATGGCCAGCAGGAAGCCCAGGCCGGAGCCCAGGGAGTTGAACATGGCCTGGACGAAGCCGCCGCCGAAGCCGCCGGTGGCGGTGAGGTAGTTGTCCACGTTGCTGATGCACACGCCCAGCACCGCGCAGTTGGTGGTGATGAGGGGCAGGTACACGCCCAGGGAGGCGTGGAGGGCGGGGATGTACTTTTTCAGCACGATCTCCACCAGCTGCACCAGGGCGGCGATGACCAGGATGAACACGATGGTCTGGAGATAGCCCAGTCCGTTGGGGTTGAGGACGAAATACTGGATGGGGTAGGTGACGGCGGTGGCCAGCAGCATCACGAAGATGACGGCCACGCTCATCCCGGCGGCCTGGTCCAGCTTCTTGGACACGCCCAGGAAGGGGCAGATGCCCAGGAACTGGGCCAGCACGTAATTGTTCACCAGGACGGCCGCCATGACAATGGCTAATAATTCTTTCATTTCGCGGCAGCCTCCCTCTTCTCAGCGCAGTTCTGCCCGTTGCACGCGGCGGCGCTGGGGCATCCCTCACAGCTGAAGTCCTTTTTCTTGATGGCCTTGCCGTTGCTGGCCTTGTTGATGATGGCGATCAAAATGCCGAAGATGGCGAAGCCGCCGGGGGCCATGGTCATGATGGAAATGTTGTTGTCCGCCAGCACCGGGATGGGCATGCCGAACCAGGTGCCCGCGCCGAAGATCTCCCGGATGGAGGCCATGGCCAGCATGGCCAGAGTGTAACCCACGCCCATGCCGATGGCGTCCAGGGCGGAGTCAAGGGCGCCGTTCTTGTTGGCGAACATTTCCGCCCGGCCCAGGATGATGCAGTTCACCACGATCAGGGGCAGGTAGAGGCCCAGGGCCACATCCAGGGCGGGCAGGTAAGCCTTGACGATCATCTGCACCAGGGTGACGAAGGAGGCGATGACCACGATGTAGCAGGGGATGCGCACCTTGTCGGAGATCACCTTGCGCAGCAGGGAGATCATCACGTTGGAGCACAGCAGCACGAAGGTGACCGCCGCGCCCATGCCGATGGCGTTGGAGGCCTGGGTGGTGACCGCCAGGAAGGGGCAGGTGCCCAGAATCAGCACCAGAATGGGGTTCTCCTTGATGATGCCGTTGGTCAGAATTTTCAGCTTGTTGTTATTCATAATTCATGTGCCTCCCTTCCTCAGCCCTTCACCTGCTCGAACGCGGTGAACGCGTCGGCGATGGCGGCCTTGTAATAGTTGGAGGAGAAGGTCGCGCCGGAGATGGTGTCGGCGGCGGCGGCCCCGGCGGCGTCCAGCCCGGGGAACTGGCCGTAGAAGCCCTCGTCGGCGGTGATCTTGGAGCCCAGGCCGGCGGTCTCCTTGTGGCTGAGCACCTTCACGCCGGTGATTTTACCGTCCGTGTCGATGCCCACGGCCATTTTCAGGGTGTTCTTGCCGCCGTAGCCCTGGGTGGTGATGGAGAAGGTGTAGCCCGCGCCGTTCTGGGCCTGATAGACCTCCCGCACCGCCTCGGGCAGTCCGGCCTGCTCCACCTGGAGGAAGCTGTCCGCCTGGGGCAGGACCTCCAGCCGGGCCTCCTCGTTGGCCTTGCGCTCGGCCTCGGCGATGATGGGGGCGGTGGCGCTGTTGGTGAGGGCCAGCAGGCCGCTCATGACGACGCAGATCAGGACCAGCACGATGATGGGGGCCCCGAAATCGGTCATCACATTGGATTTTGTTTTCGTCATGCCTGCACACCTCCAAACGGCTTGGTACGGGTCCAGTCACAGATGTAAGGGTTCAAAATGTTCATCAGCAGGATGGAGAAGGACACGCCTTCGGGGTAGTTGCCCCAGACGCGGATGAGCACGGTAATCAGGCCGCAGCCCAGGCCGAAAATGAGCTTGCCCTTGGGGGTGGGGGGAGAGGTGGTGTAGTCGGTGGCCATGAAGAACGCGCCGATGAACAGTCCGCCCGCCATCACCTGGTACAGGGGCTGCCTGCCCAAAAGGGCGGTGAGCACCAGCACGGTGCCGATGAAGGCCGCGGGGGTGTGCCAGGTGATGACCCGGCGGTAGATGAGGTACGCGCCGCCCAGCAGCAGGGCCAGACAGCTGGTCTCGCCCAGGGAGCCGCCCCGGGCGCCCAGGAACATCTGGGCCAGGGTGGGCAGGGTCCCCTCCGTGCCGCTCAGAATGGCCAGGGGGGTGGCGGCGGTGGTGGCGTCGGTAAAGGCGGGGACGGCCCAGGTGGTCATGGCCCCTGAGAAGGCCACCAGCATGATGACCCGGGCGGTGATGGCGGGGTTGGCGAAGTTCTGGCCGATGCCGCCAAAGAACTGCTTGACCACGATGATGGCCACAAAGGAGCCGAACATGGCCTGCCAGATGGGGATATCCACCGGCAGGTTCAGGGCCAGGATCAGGCCGGTGACGGCGGCGGACAGGTCCATGACGGTGACGGGCTTGCCGGTGATCTTCTCAAAGGCCCACTCGCAGGCCATGGCCACCGCCACGCACACCACCTCGACGAGCAGGGCCCGGACGCCGAAGAACAGCACGGAGGCGGCGACGGCGGGCATCAAGGCGATGAGCACGTCCCGCATGATGGTCTGGGTGGTGTCCTTGGCGTAGATGTGGGGGTTGACGGAAACGATCATGTTGTTCATTTAGACCGCCTCCTTTTCTTTTTCCTTGGCCGCTTTCTTTTCAGCGGCGGCCTTCTGCTCGGCGTTGTACTGGTTCAGCATGGCCTTGGCCAGCTTGTTCACCTGGACCAGGGGGCGGCGGGCGGGGCAGCTGAAGGAACAGCAGCCGCACTCCATGCACAGGTTCACCTTCAGGGCCTTGAGGGTCTCGGGCTCCTTGTTGTTGTAGGCGCTCTCAATGGCGGCGGGCATCAGGCTGAAGGGGCAGTGGGCCACGCACCGGCCGCAGCGGATGCAGGAGGAGGGCACCGGGTCCTCGGCGTCCTTGGTGTCGAAGGCCAGGACGGCGTTGGTGTTCTTCATCACCGGGGCCTCCAGGGAGGGGACGGACGTGCCCATCATGGGGCCGCCGTAGAGCACCTTCTTGGGCTCGCACTTCAGGCCCGCGAAGTCCAGCACGTTCTGGATGGGGGTGCCCACGGGGACGATGACGTTCTGGGGGTTGGCGATGGCGGAGCCGTCCACGGTGACCACCTTCTCCACCAGGGGCATGCCGGTCTTGATGTACTTGGCGATGACGGCCAGGGTGGTGCAGTTGATGACGATGGCGCCCACGTCGATGGGCAGCTTGCCCTCGGGGACCACCTCGCCGGTGGTGTTGTAGATCAGCACCTTTTCGCCGCCCTGGGGGTACAGGGCGGGCAGCGCCGCCACCTCGAAGCCGGGCACGCCCTTGCCCGCCTCCTCCATGATCTTCACGCACTGGGGCTTGTTGTCCTCAATGCCGATGACGATGCGGTCGGCGGTGTAATACTTCTGGAGCAGCTGGGCCCCGTAGATCACGTCGTCGGCGTTGTCGATCATGGTCCGGGTGTCGGAGGTGATGTAGGGCTCGCACTCCGCGCCGTTGATGATGATGGCGTGCACCCGGTCCGGGTCCACGTTGAGCTTGACGGAGGTGGGGAAGCCCGCGCCGCCCAGACCCACGCAGCCGCACTGGCGCACCGCCTCCACAAAGCTGTCCTTGTCGGTGACCACGGGGGGCTTGACGCCCTCCCACACGGTCTGCTCCCCGTCGGTCTCGATGACGACGACGGTGTCAAACCGGCCGTTGGAACTGACAATCTCATCCAGGCGCTTCACCTTGCCGGACACGCCGGAGTAGATGGGGGCGGACATAAAGCCCCCTGCCTCCGCGATCATCTGGCCCACCTTCACCTCGTCCCCCGGCTTGACCACAGGCTTGGCCGGGGCGCCGATGTTCATGGACATGGGCACCGTGATCACCGGAGGCACCGGCAGGCGCACGGGGACCCGGTCCACCGTGTTTTTTCTGTGGGGCGCATGGATGCCATGCAATTTGCCACTGAACACAATGTCTCCTCCTCTGGGTAATTTCTAGTTTCTCACTCCTCCGCCGGATCTGCGCCGGCGGGGGCGGACAGACGGCGGCCCATTTGAGACTGGAAGAGCGGGGGCCGCCAGGTCATGTAGAAACATTATACCACGTCCACGTTCAAACGCAAGGGAAAATGTGCTGAAAACTTCACAATTATTGCCAAAACCTTAACAAGCCCCATTCGGCCTTGAAATCCCGCCGGAACTGTGGTATTTTAATACAAAAGCGCGGAGGCGCTCCGGGACGGACAGGGCGCGGGCGCGGGGACGGCGCGAGATCGGAGGGACCCCCATGAAAATTTCCACAAAAGGGCGGTATGCCCTTCGGCTGATGGTGGACATCGCCCAGCACGTTCAGGACGGCCCGGTGTCCCTGCGGGACGCCGCCCGGCGGCAGCAGCTCAGCGACAAATACCTGGAGCAGATCGTCACCCCGCTGGCCCGGGCGGGGCTGGTGCGGTCGGTGCGGGGGGCCGGAGGGGGCTACCTTCTCACACGGAAGCCGGAGGAGTATTCGGTGGGCGACATCCTGCGCCCCCTGGAGGGCGACCTGGCCCCGGTGGAGTGCGCTACCGACGGCGGCTACTGTGAGCACAGCTGCGACTGCGTCACGGTGGAGCTGTGGCAGGATATACACAAGGCGGTGTCGGCGGTGGTGGACCACACCACCCTGGCGGACCTGGTGGAGCGGCAGAACGCGAGGCAGAGCACAAGCGAGCCGTCGGCCTGCCCGTAAAGGCCAAGGGCCTTCCTTTTTCTTTCAAGAAAAAGCACAATATTTCAGCACGAGAGGAACAGCCTTATGGAAATCAACGGCGCACAGGTACAAGAGACCTATTATTATAAGGATATGGGGCTTTCCGAAGCCACCATGAAGGCCCTGGACAAGAAGGGCTTCACCCAGGCCACCCCCATTCAGGGCGGGGCCATCCCCTATTTCATGGACTGGAAGGACGTGGTGGCCAAGGCCCCCACCGGCACCGGCAAGACCTTTGCCTTCGGTATACCCATGGTGGAGCACGTGGACCCGGACTCCAGCGAGGTCCAGGCCCTGATCCTGGCCCCCACCCGGGAGCTGGCCATTCAGATCCGGGACGAGCTGCGGGACCTGTGCGCCTTCCGGGAGGGGGTGCGCACGGTGTGCCTCTACGGGGGCCAGCCCATCGAGAAGCAGATCACCCAGCTCAAGGCCAAGCCCCAGATCGTGGTGGCCACCCCGGGGCGGCTGATGGACCACATGAAGCGGCGGACCGTCAAGCTGGACAAGGTGCAGACGGTGGTGCTGGACGAGGCGGACCGGATGCTGGACATGGGCTTCATCCAGGATGTCACCCGCATCCTGGACAAAATGCCTCACCGCCGCAACCTGGGGTTATTTTCCGCCACAATATCACGAGAAGTTATGGATATCTCCTGGGTATACCAGCGGGACCCGGCGGAGATCACCGTCCGCCCGGTGGAGGAGAACCGTCCGGACATCCAGCAGTACGCCATCGAGCTCATGGGCCGGGAGCAGAAGCTGGACACCATGACCGCCCTCATTGAGAACGGCGGCTATGACCGGGCCATCGCCTTCTGCAACACCAAGAACATGACCGACCGGCTGGCGGGGCTTTTGAAGATGCGGGGCATTTCCTGCGAGGCCATCCACGGCGACATCCCCCAGCGGGAGCGGGAGCGCACCCTGCAAAAATTCAAGGACGGCAGGCTGCGGGTGCTGGTGGCCACCGACGTGGCCGCCCGGGGGCTGGACATCGACGACGTGGACGCGGTGTTCAACTACGACGTGCCCGACGAGCAGGAGTACTATATCCACCGCATCGGCCGCACGGGCCGGGCCAAAAAGCACGGCGTGTCCTACACGCTGATGGCGTCGGTCACCGAGTCGGTGAAAATGCGTGACATCGCTCGGAACACCAAGGCGGAGATCCAGCTTTTGAAGTACGACAAGGACGGCTGCCTCATGCTGGTGGAGGGGACGGCCTGAGGGAATTGGAATAGGGCGGACGGCGGACCGTCCGCCCCTTTTGTTTGGAGGAATTACGATGAACATCCATGTTTTGGCTGTGGGCGACGTGGTGGGGGACGCCGGGGTGGACTTTCTCTCCCGGCACCTGCCCGCCCTGCGCAAGCTCCATGACGTTTACTTTACCGTGGTGTGCGGGGAGAACGCCGCCTGCAACGGCCTGCTTCCGGCTCAGGCGGACGCCATCTTTGCCGCTGGGGCGGATGTGATAACGATGGGAAATCACACCTGGGATAAACAACAGATCGTCAAGTATATGGAGGGAAATCCCTATATCATCCGGCCCGCCAACTACACCCGCCGGGCGCCGGGCCGGGGCTGGGGAGTGTTTGACGGTCCCCGGGGGCTGCGCATCCGGGTGGTGGACCTCATCGGGCGGGTGGGCATGGACACCAACTTCGACAACCCCTTCACCAAAATCGACGAGATTTTGAAGCGGGACCAAGCCGATTTGACCCTGGTGGATTTCCACGCCGAGGCCACCAGCGAGAAAGGGGCCATGGCCTGGTATCTGGACGGGCGGGCCCAGGCCCTGTGGGGCACCCACACCCACGTGCCCACCGCCGACTGCCAGGTGCTCCCCCAGGGGCTGGGGTTCTGCACCGACCTGGGCATGACCGGCCCCAGCCAGTCGGTGATCGGCATACGCCCGGACCAGGCCGTCAACCGTTTTCTGGGCGGGTTGCCCCGCCGGTTCCAGCCCGCCGAGGGGCCCTGCAGACTGGACGCGGTGCTCTTTGAGATCGACGCCGGGGCCAAGCGGTGCGTAAGCGTCCAGCGGGCGGATATCACCTGAGCTGCTTTTGAGGAAGGGATTTATGACGGATTTTACTATTCATGAAATGCAGGAAATGCAAAAAGCGCTTCAAGACAAATATAAGGACCAATGGGAGCCCGTTTCACCCGAAACCGGAAAAAATAAATTGCTGTGGATGATAGGGGAAATAGGGGAAGTTATTGATATCGTTAAGAAATATGGGGACATAAAGGCCGTTGAGGACACGGAGCTGAGAAAAAAGCTCGTAGAAGAAATGGTGGATGTTCTCATGTATTACAATGATGTGATGTTGTGCTACGGAATTTCTGCCGAGGAATTAAAGCGGTCATATGTAGAGAAGTTTGAAAAGAATATGACACGCTGGTAGATATCCCTTCGCCTGCCGGCAACGAGAGCCTCATCAGTTTACACCAGCTGTCCCTTTTCCATCATAATGTCCAGGATGGTGCGGTCTGTTTGGATCATGCCAGGGCTGCTCACCTTGCCCATGTTGTGGATCGCCTCCTCGGGGGTGAAGCCGCAGATGCCGTCCGTCCCCTGGAGAACCACGCCGGACATGGCCAGATAGGCGCACATCATGGCAGCGTTGGTGGCGGTGGCCAGCTTCAGCGCGCAGCCGATCTTGCCGCCGTCGCACACCATGCCGGTGAGGTTGCCGCTCATGTTGATGATGGCGCTGCCGATCTGCTGGTCGCTGCCCCCCATGAGCCAGACCATGGCGGCGGAGGCGGCGGTGGCCGCCGACACCCCGCAGCCGCAGGTGGCGGACAGCTTGCCGGTAAAGCACTTGATGTATACGTTCAGCGTGTGAGAGAAGGCCAGGGCTTTTACCAGCTGCTCGTTGGAGGCGTGGATGTGCCGGGCCATCTCCACCACCGGGAGGACGGCGGTGATGCCGTGGTTGCCGCTTCCGGCGCTGCTCATCACCGTATAGGGACAGCCGCTCATGCGGCCCTCGGCGCTGCTTGCCACCCGCACCATGGCCCGGCTGAACAGGTTGTCCCCCATGGTATCCGCCTCAAGCTGCTTTTGCAGGGCGGCGGCGATGCCGATGCCCTGGGGGTGCTCCAGGCCGTAGTCCGCCAGGCGGCCGTTCATATCCACGCCCTCCCCCATGAAAGCCAGCTCTTCCTCCGAGCACTGGTCCACCAGGGCCTTGATCTCCGCCACCGTCATGGCCGTCAGCTTTTCGTGAAGTGCGTCGCCGGAGTCCGCGGCGTACTCCTTTTGCACCAGAACCTCGTTGTTGCGCATGGTGAGGATGATATTGGAGTGGGTCCCCCGGATCTCGCTGATGCCGATGCCGGCGGTGGTGATGATCTCCGCCCGGGCATAGAGCTGCGTCTCATTGTGGTCGATCATTATGATGACGTGGCGGGCCTCCGCCAGGGCAATGGCCTTTTGCGCCACCTCGTCGGTGATATCTGCCAAGAGCTGGAGCTCCTTTTCCGGATTGCCCATGCAAGCGCCCAGGGCGGCGGCGTATTTCAGCCCCACCCGGTCGAAGCCGGGTATGCCCACGCTCATGCCGTTTTTGTAGATGCCGGGGTTGACCTCCACTTTGATGGAGACGATCTCCCCACCGATGGCGTGATAGGCGTCCGCCGCCGCAAGCGCCACACAGACGGGCTCGGTACAGCCCAGGGCGGGGACCACCTCCTGCCGCAGGAGGGTGAGCAGTTCGGATTTGGTCATCATGATAGAAAACTCCTTTCTGATCTCTCTTGTGAATTGAGTAAACAGGGCTTGCGCTCCAGAGAAAACTATGAGAAAGTGGCAAAAGTAATTGGTCAAAAGGGAGCCTGACATGAAAAAGAAGCCAATGGCCTGGGAGGCCGTCACCCAGCTGAACCAATTCGGCGTCAATCATCTGCGCCTGATCCTCTTCTACCCCGGAGCATCGCAGCCAATAACTACAGCTTTGACCAGGTGTTCGCCCGTTCCATCCGCCTGGAAAGCCAGTTCCACATCCTAATGGAGATTTTAACAGAGGGCGTAATCGGAGTCAACGAGCGGGGTGAGATTTTTGCGTACAGCCAGCGGGCCCGGGACATCACCGGGACCGCCGCTTCCATGGCGCCGGGCAGGCGGGGGGAGCAGGCCTTTCCCTGCATCGGGTTTGACCAGTGCCTGCGGGAGCGCAGGCGGCCGGAGGCCTGGGTGGAAAAGCACCAGGGGGAGCTGCGCCGCCGCAGCTGGCTCAGCGGGATGTTGTGGGCGTTGAGCAGGTGTCCGGTCTGGAATTTCCCCTCCTCTCGCGCGTCCACGATGTACGCTCCGGACTCCACAAGCTCCCGCGCCTGGGATACCGCCATCTGACGAAATTTCCCGTGATCCAGCGGTTCAGATTCTGTTTCGCATAAAGAGGGACCCCGCGGGTTTTTGCCCGCGGGGCCCTTTTTTGCGGCCTTGAAAGATTCCGTTGTATAAACTTTCTGCGGAAAATTTCGGAGAGAAATCACACCCGCTCCGCCGTTACGGTCCTCTTGACCTGTACCAGCAGCAGCACCATGCTGACCCCCAGCAAAATATGCCCGATGCCGGCCACGCCGGAGACCGCCGCGCTCATGCCGGAGGAGAGCTCGAACGCAAGCGCCTGAGTCACCCCCCGGACCACGAGCATGACGGCGGTCAGGTTCAGACCCGCGTGGTAGACAGCCAGCACCCGGCCGGTTTTGGGGCCGGTAAAGGAAAAGCTCTTTTCCAGCGCCAGCAGCGTCAGGAAAAACACCATGCCCAGCAGAAAATAGTGGGTATGGACCACAGAAAGGGTGGTTTTGCCGGTAAAACCGTTCAATTTGGTGAACTCCCTGTAAAATACTCCTCCCGCCATCGCCAGGATGGCGTACAGCAGGGCCGCATTGATGTAACGCTTCATAATAATCCCCCCCTTGATTCAGCATATTAAGAACCTGAAAAATGGCACGCAGGCGCGTTTGTCCAGCGGTCTCCAAACGATGCTGCCAGGGCCGCTCGGCTAATTGCCCTGGGAGCACTTGGCGGCGTCGATGGACAACACGATCATCAGGCACAGCAGGGCGTCCCCAGGCCGGGGTATGTCCATACTGTAGGTGTCCGTCCAATTCCACAGCTCCTTGGACAGGGACATTACCGTGCGCGGGCCGTCCATTACCGTGTAATCCCACTCCCAGAAGTTCCCTTCCACCGTCCAGCCATTGCAGTCCAGGCTGAACCTGGGCCGGAAAAAGGTAAACTCCTTCTCCAGCACCCCCACCAGCCGGTCCCCCGCGTAGAGCTCAAATTTGGGCAGCCAGGTGAGCACCTTCTCCTGCACAGTGCCCAGGTGGTCCCCATAGGCGTCGTAGATCTGAAGCCGGTGTCCCCAGCTCAGCTCCCCCTTTACCACATAGACGGTATTGCCCTCCTCGTCATAGACATCGTAGCTGTCAAACCAGGAGAAGAACCGTTGTTTAAAAAGCAGCCGCATGGCAGCGCCCTCCCCTCACCACCTGATTATACCAGAGGAGTCCGGTGTTTGAACAGCCCCCGCCGGATATTTTTGCTGTCAGCAGCAAGTTTCCAGCCCTGCCGGCGATCTCCTCTGGGAAAGACCCGTTATTGAGCGCCTTTGACAGATATAGGGAGAATTTGCCCTCAATTTTTGTGCAAAATATGATAATCCGCATTGACAAGTCCCGCTAATCGTGGTACATTTTTACTGAGCAGATAACAATTTTGTATGATTGTCACAAATCACTCAAAGGAGGTCACCGTATGTTGTTCCAGACCACACAGGCCCACGAGGAGCTGCGCGCCAAAATCCGCGCCTTCGCCGAGGCGGAGGTGAAGCCCAACGCCATCCTCATGGACCAGGAAAGCCGTTTTCCGGCCGAAGCGGTCAAAAAGCTGGCTGAAATGGGCTTGATGGGTATTCCATATCCCAAGGAATACGGCGGCGCGGGGCTGGATGTGCTCAGCTACGCCGTCGCCGTGGAGGAACTGTCCCGGGTGGACGGCGGCACAGGCGTCATTCTGTCCGCCCATGTGTCCCTGGGCACCTGGCCCATCTTTGCTTTCGGTACCGAGGAGCAGAAGCAGAAGTACCTGGTCCCCCTGGCCAAGGGGGAGAAAATCGGCGCCTTTGGCCTTACCGAGCCCAACGCAGGCTCCGACGCCGGCGGCACGGAGACCACCGCCATCGACAAGGGCGACCACTGGCTGCTCAACGGCCAAAAGATCTTCATCACCAACGGCGGCGTGGCGGACACCTACGTGATCTTTGCCGTCACCACCCCGGACATCGGCACCCGGGGCATCTCCGCTTTCATCGTGGAGAAGGGCTGGAAAGGCTTTACTTTCGAGCCCCATTACGACAAAATGGGCATCCGGTCCTCCGAGACCTGCCAGCTCAACTTCGACGACGTGAAGGTGCCCAAGGAAAACCTGCTGGGCAAGGAGGGCCAGGGCTTCAAGATTGCTATGGCCACCCTGGACGGCGGCCGTATCGGCATCGCCTCCCAGGCCCTGGGCATCGCCCAGGGGGCCTTTGAGGCCGCCGTGGAGTACGCCAAGGAGCGTGTTCAGTTCGGCAAGCCCATCGGCTTCAACCAGGCCATCACCTTCAAGCTGGCCGACATGGCCACAAAGCTGAAGTGCGCCCGGATGCTGGTCTACTCCGCCGCCGAGAAGAAGGAGGCCCACGAGCCCTACGGCGTGGACGCCGCCATGGCTAAGATGTACGCCTCCGACATCGCCCTGGAGGTCACCAACGACGCGGTGCAGATTTTCGGCGGCACCGGCTTCCTGAAGGGCATAGACGTGGAGCGGATGTACCGGGACGCCAAGATCACCACCATCTACGAGGGCACCAACGAGGTGCAGCGGATGGTCATCGGCGCGGCCATCATGGGCAAGCCTCCCAAGAGCGCAGGCGGCGGTTCCTCCAGCGCCCCCAAGAAGCCCGCCCCCATCACTGGCGTGCGCAAGGGCCTGATCCTCAAGGAGGGGGAGGCCAAGGAGCGGGTGGACGCTCTGGTGGCGGCCCTGAAGAAGGACGGCTATGACTTCACCGTCGGTATTCCCATGGACACGCCCATTGCCCAGGCGGAGCGGGTGGTGTCCGCCGGCCAGGGCATCGGCCCCAAGGAGAACATGAAGCTCATTGAGGACCTGGCAAAGGCTGCCGGTGCGGCCGTCGGCTCCAGCCGCCCCGTGGCCGAGACCCACAAATACGTGCCCCTGAACCGCTACGTGGGCATGTCCGGCCAGAAGTTCAGGGGGAACCTGTACATCGCCTGCGGCATCTCCGGGGCCATTCAGCATTTGAAGGGCATCAAGGACGCTTCCACCATCGTGGCCATCAACAAGAGCTCCAACGCCCCCATTTTCAAGAACTGCGACTACGGCATCGTAGGCGACGTGAACGAGATTCTGCCCCTGCTGGCCCAGGCCCTGGGCCTGGAGGAGAAGCAGCCCGCTCCCCCCATGGTGAAGATGAAGCGGCCCCAGCCCCCCAAGCCTGAGCCCATCGGTCCGCGCTACGTCTGCGGCGGGTGCGGTTACGAGTACGTCCCCGAGCTGGGCGACCCCGACGCCGAGGCAGCTCCCGGCACCCTGTTTGCCAACCTGCCCGAGGGCTGGGTCTGTCCTGAGTGCGCCGAGGGAAAGGAAATGTTCATTGAGGCGTGAGCCCGCGCTTTTCTTGAAAGAAAAAACACTCAAAAGAACCTCTGGGCCCTTTCGGATTGGGGCAATTGACCAACGTATGCGCCCGGCGGCGAATCCGCTGCGTTTCATCGGATTTTTGCCTGGATTTACATCATAATAAGGAGGATCGCTTATGTACTGCGTGCGCAGTGTCACCGATAATCTATACTGGGTGGGCGCCAACGACCACCGCACCCATCTCTTTGAGAACATCCACCCCATCCCCCGGGGTGTGAGCTACAACGCCTACCTGCTGCTGGACAAGTCCACCGTCCTGTTCGACACCGTGGACTGGTCCGCCTGCCGCCAGCTGCTGGAGAATCTGGACTATCTGCTGGACGGCCGCCCCCTGGACTATCTGCTCATCAACCACATGGAGCCAGATCACGGTGCCTCCATCGAGGAGATTCTCATCCGCTGGCCCGGCGTAAAAGTTATCTCCACCGAAAAAGCGTTCATGCTCATGCGGCAGTTCGGCTTCCACATCGACGGCCACGAGCTGATCCAGGTCAAGGAAGGGGACACCTTCTCCTTCGGCGGCCACACCGTCACCTTTGTGGAGGCCCCCATGGTCCACTGGCCCGAGGCTATGGTTACCTTCGACCTGACCAACGGCGTGCTGTTCGCCGCCGATGCTTTCGGCTCCTTCGGCGCCTTGGACGGCAAGCTGTTCGCCGACGAGGTGGACTTCGACCGGGACTGGATCGACGATGCCCGGCGCTACCTCACCAACATCGTGGGCAAGTACGGCCCCCACGTCCAGCTCCTGCTGAAAAAGGCCGGCGGTATCCTGGACAAGATCAAGTTTATCTGCCCCCTCCATGGTCCCGTGTGGCGCGAGGACTTGATGTACTTCATCGACAAGTACGACCACTGGAGCAAATACCAGCCTGAGGAGCAGGGTGTGCTCATCGCCTACGCATCCATGTACGGAAATACCGAGTCCGCCGCCCAGGCCCTGGCCGCCAAACTGTGCGAGAAGGGCTGTACCAACGTGTGGGTGTATGACGTGTCCAATGTCCATGTGTCTCAGCTGGTCAGCGAGGCCTTCCGCCTCAGCCACCTGGTGTTCGCCTCCGTCACCTACAACCTGGGCATTTACCCGGTGATGCATGACTTCCTGATGCACCTGAAGGCGCTGAACTTCCAGAACCGTACCTGTGCCATCATTGAAAACGGCTCCTGGGCGGTGAAGTCCGGCGACCTGATGCAGAAGTTCCTGGAGGACGAGATGAAGAACATGACCGTCCTCAATGACCGGCTCACCCTGGCCTCCGCCCTCCACCCAGACAAGGCCGCCGAGCTGGACGCCTTGGCCGACGCCATCATCGAGTCTATGGCGAAGGAGCAAACCGGCAAAACGCAAATTGAACGCCGCTGGTAAAAACAGGTCCTTATTTAGAATGACTTCTATCTGCAGGGAAGGCCGCCTGTATAGGCGGCCTTCCGTGTTTTTCTCTGCCGGTTTTGTCAATGATATGTATTGAATGTTTTGCGGCTTTATGCTAAAATTTCACAGGCTGAGCGAACGGTCAAAAATTGAATATATTGTATAGACGCGTATTCCATTGCCCTAGGGCTTGTTTGAAAATTGTTAACATACCTAAGCGGAGGCTCTTTTTCCGCCATACAGTGCCATTTTTTCTTGGAGTACGCCAAGTACTCCCGCGTCAAAGTGGCTTCGTCCGGCGAAAAAATCTTTCACCACTGGGCATAGTTCCAATTTTCAAACAGCGCCTAAATAAAAACAGGTAAAAGGAAGGTCAGGTATGAAGTCGATCAAATCAAAAATTCAAATCAGTATGTTGTCGGTGGTGCTGGCCAGTTCGGTGCTGATCGGTGTGATTACGGCCCTGTTGAACGCCAGCGGAATTGATGATGTGATGTCAAAGACTTTAGGCCCCGCCACACAGATGGCAGCAGACGCTGTAGAGTGGAAAATGGGGAATTATTGGACGGCGCTCCAAGAGGCCGCCGCCTCTGATATCTTCCGGGAATCTGATCCGACTGACCCAGAGCTGATTCCGCTTCGAGAGGATATTGCCCAGCGCAACGGCTTTCTTTACGTTGGCAAAATAGACGCCAGCGGGTTTTCTTCCACGGGATACAGCTACGCGGAAGAAGACTATTTTCAACAATGCAAATCTACAATGGAGCCTTACATCTCTGATATTATGAACGACGGACAGCGGATGATTTTCCTGCTGGAGGTGCCCATTATTACCGACGGCCGCTTTGAGGGTGTGGTTTACGGTGGAATCAGCGCTGATTTTCTCTCAGACATTGTGGTCAACCTGGCCATGGGCAGCGATGGAGTGGCCTATGTGCTGGACAGCAAAGGTAATGTGATTGGTCATCGGGAGGCCTCTGTTGTAGAGGAAGGCTCCAACATGATTGAAGCCGCGAAAACCGATTCCAGCGTAGCGGATATAGCCGCCGTGAATCAGCGTATGATCCAGGGAGAAAGCGGCTTCGGCGCATATAATTTTTATGGGGACAACAAATTTGTGGGGTTTGCCCCCATTGATGGCTATCAGAAGTGGAGCATTGCCATTGAGACCAGCCAGCGGGAGTTCAAATCCTCGCTGGACCGAAGCATCATGCTGACGATTTTGGTGGTAGTCCTGGTTGTGCTGGCCACATTCCCTGTGGCAATCAAAGTTGGCAGGTCCATCTCCGGCCCAATTCGGTCCTGCGTCGCCCGGCTTGAGAAGATGGCTGACGGAGATCTGCACACCCCGTCCCCGCAAGTGAAGTCCAAGGATGAAACCGCCCAGCTGGCAAAGGCTCTGGAAACGATGCTGTCCCGCCTGAACGATGTGGCGCAGGATGTGTCCCATCACCTGGGTAAAATGGCGCAGGGGGATTTCCGTGAAACCATCACCCATACATATTGGGGCGACTTTGTAACCATGGAGCAGTCCATCAAGGCGATCCACCATTCCCTGAAGGACACGCTTTCCCAGATCAGCCAATCCGCCGGAACTGTGGCCAGCAGTGCCGTTCAGGTATCCAATGGCGCTCAGTCTCTGAGCCAGGGGGCCACGGAGCAGGCCAGTGCGATCCATGAACTCTCCGCTACCGCCGACAGCATAGCGGAGAACGCCAGGCATACCGCAGTCGCGGCAGAGGAGGCTGGACATTTCGTAGCCCAGTCGGGCGCGCAGCTGGGAGTCAGCGTGAATTATGTTCAGGAGCTGAATACTGCGATGGAGAAAATCTCCAGTTCCTCCACGGAAATCAGCAAGATTATTGACACCATCGAAAATATTGCGTTCCAGACCAATATCCTGGCCTTGAACGCCGCTGTGGAGGCCGCCCGTGCAGGCAGCGCAGGAAAGGGCTTCGCCGTGGTGGCTGATGAGGTGCGCAATTTGGCCTCTAAGTCTGACGAGGCGGCCAAAGCCACTAAGGAGCTGATCGAGGGATCTATCGCCGCGGTTGCGGAGGGTGGCCAAGTGGTTGAAAGAGTGACGGAATCGCTGGATAAGACCAACTCCATCTCCAAAAATGTCACGCTGAAAGTAAATGCGGTTGTAGAAGCGGTGGAAAGCCAGACCACCGCGATCTCCCAAGTGACCGAGGGAATCGACCAAATATCCTCCGTCATCCAAAGCACCTCCGCCACTTCGGAGCAGAGTGCCGCTACCGCCCAGGAGCTGTCGGATCAATCCCTGCTGATGAATAACCTGGTGCGAAAGTTTCAGCTGAGTTAAAACGAGTTTGATATTGCCCCGCTTAAATCAGCAATCAGTAACAGCTCTGATATGATTTCGCGGCGCGGCAGCGGTGTGGTGACGTTGGTGCTGTCTTTCCAATGATGTGACGTTGTACTGCGGAATTTCTGCTGATGAATTAAAGAGGTCATACACAGAGAAGTTTGAAAAGAATATGACACGCTGGTAGATGCGCCTCCGCCCGGCAGCGGGCAGCTTTTGACACAGGATGGAGAGAAACATATGAAACTGCTTCACGCCGCTGATTTTCACCTGGACTCCCCTCTGTCCGGTCTCTCCCCGGAAAAGAGCGCCCAGCGCCGCCGGGAGCTGCGGGAGGTCCCCGCCCGGCTGGCCAAGCTGGCCCGGGACGAGGGGGCGGACCTGGTCCTTCTCCCCGGTGACCTCTTTGACGGCGGGCGGGTGTACCCGGAGACGGTGCGCTCACTGGCCCAGGCCCTGGAGGAGATGGCGGTCCCGGTGTTCATCGCCCCCGGCAACCACGACTATTTCCACGCAAAATCGCCCTACGCCGCCGTTTCCTGGCCTGACAATGTACATATCTTTACACAGCCTGATTTGCAGGCGGTTGAGCTCCCGCAGCTCAACTGTGCCGTACACGGCTGCGCCTTTACAGCCCCCCACCGGGAGGACGACCCGCTTTCCGGCTTCACCGCCCGCTTGGACGGGCGGCTTCACCTGCTGTGCGTCCACGGGGAGGTGGGGGCCTCGGGGAGCTACGCCCCCATCAATCCCAAATCCCTGGAAAATTCCGAAGCGGACTACGCCGCTCTGGGCCACATCCACGCCGCCGGGAGCGGCAAAGCGGGCAAAACCTTGTGGGCCTATCCGGGCTGCCCCGAGGGGCGGGGTTTTGACGAGCTGGGCCCCAAGGGGGCGCTGATCGTGTCCTTGAACGAGCCCGCCCAGCTGGCCGTGACCTCCCCGGACGGCCCCCCTATGGCCTCTGTCGGGCTGGGGGTCCAGCCCGCGGCGGCAAAATTCGTCCCCATCTGCCGCCGGCAGTACCGCGTGGAATCTGTGGAGGCCGTATCCTTTACAGATGTTCTCCCCCAGGGGGAAAGCCCCGATCTGGTCCGCTTTCTCCTCACCGGGGAGAGCCGTTTTGCCCCGGACCTGGCGGCGCTGGCCGCCCAGGCCGCCCCCCGCTTCTTCCATGTGGAGCTCCGGGACCAGACCACCCTGCCCCAGGACCTGTGGGCCCGGGCGGGGGAGGACTCGCTGACCGGCCTGTTTCTCCGGGAGATGCGGTCCCGCCTGGACAGCGGGTCGGAGAACGAGAGAGACAAGCTCCTGCTGGCGGCCCGGTTCGGGCTGGCGGCGCTGGAGGGAGGGGAGGATATCCGGCCATGAGGATCAAAAAGCTCACCGCCACGTTCGGAGGGCTGGACAACGCTGTGCTGGAGCCCGGTCCGGGGCTGACGGTGATTGCCGCCCCCAACGAGGCCGGCAAATCCACCTGGGCGGCCTTCTGGCGGGCCATGCTCTACGGCGTCTCCACCAGGGAGCAGAGCAAGACCGGTTTCTTGGCGGACAAGGCCCGCTACCTGCCCTGGTCCGGGGCCCCCATGTCCGGGGAAGCCCAGCTGGAGTGGGAGGGAGAGGAGATCACCCTGCGCCGTTCCCCCACAAAGACCAACCCCTTTGGAAAATTCCAGGCGGTGTACACCGCCTCCGGCGACCCTGTGCCCGGTCTCACCGCCACCAGCGCCGGAGAGCGGCTGGCCGGGGTGGGGAAGGAAGTATACCTGCGCTCCGCCTTTGTGGGCCAGGGGGGCGCGGCCATCGGGGCCAGCCAGGAGCTGGAGGCCCGGGTGGCCGCTCTGGCCACTTCCGGGGAGGAGGACGTGGCCTATTCCACCGTGGAGCGCACCCTGAAGGATTGGCGCAACCGCCGCCGCCTGAACCGCGCCAACGGCCTGATCCCGCAGATGGAGGAGGAGCGGTCCCAGCTGGAGGGCTCTCTCCGGGAGATGGCCGACGCCCGCCGACGGAATGTGGAGGCGGAACAGGAGCTGGAACAGCTGGAGGCGCGGAAAAAGGAGTTCCAGACCGATCTGGATATTTGGGCGCGGATTGAAAGGCACGAGCTGAACCGCCGCTATGGCGAGGCGCATTTAGAGTGGGAGAAGGCCAGGGAGGCCGTCCCGGAGGCCAAATCCCACCCGGTGTTTGGGACCATGACCGGGGAGGAGGCCTGGGCCTTTGCCCAGGAGAAGCAGAGGGAGCGGGAGGCGGCGCTTGAGGAGAACCGCCGCCGGGAGGACCGGCGGGCGGCGGGGGAAAAACAGCGCCAGCGCGGACAGATAGAGACGCTGTTGGGCGTTTCTCTGGGCGCGGCCATGCTGCTGATGTCTGCCGCGCAGTCGCTGGGCGGGCGCTGGCTATTGGCGGGATTGGCCTGCGCGGCGGCGCTGGCCTGGGGGTTCTGTCTGCTCCACGGGCGGAAGCTGACGCGCCGCGCGAGGGAGATCCTCACGATTCCGCCCCTCCCCGTCCCGGAGGATGTGGGCTGGCTGGGACAAGCGGCGGAGTACCGGGAAACCCTGGCCCAGGCCTCCCAGGCCCGCGCCGCCGCAGAGGCCGCCCGCCGCCGGGCGGAGGACCTGGCCGCCCAGGGGGGGCGGCTCTTCGATACCCTGGAAATGCTCTGCCCCCCCGCCCAGTCCAAAGCCGCCACCGCCGCCCAGCTGGCCTCGGTGGAGCGGGAGCTGGCCCGGACGCGGGACGAGCTGGCCCGGACGGATGGCGCGCTGTCCCAGATGGGGAACCCCGAGACGCTGGAGGAGCGCAAAAGCGAGCTGGACGGCCAGCTGGCCCGTCGGTTGGAGGAGTACGACGCCCTGTCCACCGCCCTGGAGGCCCTGTCCGCCGCCAACGACCAGCTGCGCCGGCGGTTTTCCCCGGCGCTGAACCAGAAGGCGGGGGAGCTGTTCGCTGCCCTCACCGGGGGGCGGTGGGACGGGCTGTCCCTGGCCCGAGACTTCTCCGCCCAGGCGGTCCGGGAGGGGGAGGCCCTGCCCCGGCCCGCCCTGGCCCTGTCCACCGGCACGGCGGAGCAGCTCTACCTGGCCGTCCGGCTGGCGGTGTGCGCCCTCACGGTGCCGGACGCGCCCATCCTGCTGGACGACGCCCTGGCCGCCTTTGACGACGGGCGGATGGAGCGGGCCTTGGCCCTTTTGAAGGAAATGGGAGAGGAGCGGCAGATTTTGCTGTTCTCCTGCCACAGCCGGGAAGCGGCGTGGGCAAAGGCCCAGGGCGTGCCGGTGGTTGAACTGTGAATATGGCAAAGAAGGCCCTCCCCGATTTTTTGGGGAGGGCCTTAATAAGTGCCGGTTTATGGGACTCTTTTTGAGGTATACTGTCCTCAGAACACAGGGGGGACGAAACCTCCCGATGAAAGGAGTGTCCCAAATGTATGAGATGGAGTTTGTGAGAGGTCATGTGGAGGTCTATTTGGACGGCGCGTTCTGCTTTTCCGCGGACACCCGGGGAGAGGCGGAGCGGGAGCTGGCCGAAATGACTGCCTGACAGGGAAAGCGCCCCGCAGAAAAATCTGCGGAGCGCTTTTTATTTGAAAAGGGATCTTTAACGCCCGAAGAAGTAGCTCCAGGGGAAGCTGTTGAAGAACTCGTCCCCGTAGTTTCCGTAGGGGTTCTGCCCGCCGTAACTGCCGCTGGAGGTCTGCTGGGGGGCGGGGTCCTGGACCCGGCCGCCGGACTCCTGGGTGCCGTTCTCCTGCTCGTCAAAGGTGAGGGTCAGGGTGAGGGCTTCGCCGGAGCGGTACACCTCCACCCGCACGGTGTCCCCGGCGCGGTAGCTGTTTTTCACGGAGGTCAGCTGGCTGACGCCGGTGATCTCGGTGTCGTCGATCTTGGTGATGATATCGCCCCGGCGGATGCCTGCCGTCTCGGCGCAGGAGCCCTCCTCCACGTCATTGACGTACACGCCCACAGGCCAGCCGAAGCGGTCCGCATAGTCGGCGGTGTCGGAGGGGTTCAGGATGCCCATATAGGGCCGCCCGGTGACGTAGCCGTACTGCATATAGTCGGTGACGATGCCGATCACGTCGTTGATGGGGATGGCAAAGCCGATGCCCTCGATGGTGGCGCTGCGGGAGTCGCCGTTGTTGGACAGCTTGGCGGAGGTGATGCCCACCACCCGGCCGTAGCTGTCAAAGAGGGGGCCGCCGGAGTTGCCGGAGTTGATGGTGCAGTTGGTCTGGATCATATTGTTCATCACGGTGCCGTCGCTCATGGTGATCTCCCGCCCGGTGGAGGACACGAAGCCGGAGGTCTGGGAGAAGGACAGGGTGCCCAGGGCGTTGCCGATGGTGCACACCTGCTCGCCCACCACCAGGTCGTCGGAGTCGCCCAGCACCACCGGCTTCAGGCCGGACACGCCGTCCACCTTCAGCACGGCCACATCGTTGAGCTCCTCGCCGCCCACCAGCTTGGCGTCGTAGGTGTCGCCGTTGTTCAGCGTCACCTTGATGGTGTTGGCCCCGTCGATCACGTGGTAGTTGGTGACGATGTAGCCGTCCTCGCTGATGATGAAGCCGGAGCCCGCCCCGGCGGTGGGCTGCTGATACCAGCCGTTAGTGGCCATGCCGGTTACCGAGATGCACACGCAGGAGTCGGCGTAGGCGGCGTAGATCTCACTGAGGCTCATGGGGGTGAGGCCGTCGGCCTGCTTCACCTTGACGGCGGTGGGGTCCACCTCATTGCGGTAGATGGTGGTCTCCTCCTGGGGGCCGGCGGTGAGGGCGCTGTAGGCCGCCGCGCCCCCCACGCCCGCGCCGCCGCCCACCAGGGCGCAGCACAGCACCAGGGCCACTGCCTTTCCCGCGCCGCTCTTTTTCTTTTTGGGGGGCTGGGGCGGGGTGGGAGGTGTCTGCCGGTCCCAGGGGTCGGAGTGCTGGGAGGTGTAGCTGTAGTGGTACATACCGTTGCTGTCAAAACCATTTTGATCGTTCATGGAACATTCTCCTTTCCAATTCCGCGCTTTCAGACAATATCTGTGGCCGGGGCGGCTGTTTTGCGCCGCCCGCCCTGCCGTTGAGCATAAGATACTACGCAATTGTGTCAAAAGTATGTCATAGGGCCGAAATGATTTTGAACTTACGCTGAAAAAAAGCTGAAAATTCCTGTTTGACCAATGGTCATTTCGCCGCCGCGTCCGTATCGGTTTTCCGGCCTGAGCGCAGGATGGCGTTGATGTCCCCTGCCGCCAGGGCCAGGTCGTCCAGCACCGGGCGGAAAATGCCCAACTTGGTCAGGTTGATGCACACCAGCAGCAGCAGGGGGCCCACCACCATGCCCAGCACGCCGCCGATTTTCATGCCCACGTAGATGCCCACCAGGGACAGGATGGGGGACAGCCCGGTCTGATCGCCCAGAATTTTGGGCTCGGCAAACCGCCGGAACAGCACGATAACCCCCCAGACCGCCATCAGCGCCGCCGCCTCGCCGTAATTGGCCAGCACCATGTCGATTACCGCCCAGGGCACCATGACCGTGCCCGCCCCGATGATGGGGATGAAGTCCAGCACCGCCAGCCCGAAGGCCAGCAGCAGTCCGTAGGGCTGCCGCATCAGAAGAAAGCCGATGGTCAGGATCATAAACACCCCGGCGGACAGGATCAGCTGGCTTTTCACGTAGCCGCCGAAGGCGCTCATGAAGATGTTTTTCACCGAGCGGCAGAAATCCCGGGCCACCATGGGCACCCGGTCGGCCAGCTCGAACCGCAGCCGGGGGTAATCCCCGGTGATAAAGTAGCTGGCCATCATGAACACCACCAGGGCCACGGCGAAGCCGGACACGTTGGCCGCCATGGAGGGGGCCTGCCCCGCCATCTGGGCGAACCAGCCGGAAAAGTCCAGCCCCTGGACCCAGCCCACCAGGGTGTCGATGAGGTCTCCGCCGGTGGTGACCACCCCGTCGGGCACCACGCCGCTGAGCCCAGCAATCCAGTGCTGGACGCTGTTCACCACCCCCAGCAGGCCGTTGAGGAAATCGTCCAGCACCGACTGCCGGTTGTCGAACAGGGAGCGCACCTGATCCACCGCCACCCAGCCCAGCCCGAACAGGACGCCGCCAATGACGGCAAAGACCAGGATGACCAAAATCATGGAGATGACCTTCCGGGAGCCGTTGGTTTTTCTCTGGAGCCAGCGCACCGCTGGATTGAGCACCCATGCCAGCACCAGGGCGAAGAGAAAGGGGCTGAGCAGGGAGGCCATGGGCAGGCCCACCCAGATGACCAGGGCCGTCCCCCCCAGGGTCAGGGCCCCCCGCAGGCCCAGCCGGAGCCAGAGCTGGCCCCGCTGATGCCAGGAAAGCTGCGTATGTTCCATGTGGCCGCCTTCTTTCTGAATGAAAATGCAGAGAATATTATAAGTCATCCGCCAAGTCTTGACAAGCTGAAATCTTTCGGCTAAACTGATTATTTATTAAAGTTCGCGCCAAGTGTAAAAATTTTGGCAAAGGAGAGTGTCCTCATATGGCTTCCAACCGTTTCCACCGGGGCTATGTCCCCATCTTCCTGTCCTATTATAAGCCCCATCTCAAGCTGTTTATTCTGGATATGGCCTGCGCCCTGGGTATCGCCCTGGTGGACCTGGCCTTCCCCGCCGTCTCCCGGGAGGCGCTGAACACCCTGCTGCCCCAGAGCATGTTCACCGTTTTCTTCACCGTCATGGCCGTCCTGCTGGGGGCCTATGTGCTGCGGGCGGCCATGCAGTTCATCGTAGCCTACTGGGGCCACATGATGGGGGTGCGAATCGAGGCGGACATCCGCCGGGACCTGTTCGGCCACATGCAGGACCTGTCTTTCTCCTTCTACGACAAGAACCGCACGGGGCAGCTGATGAGCCGGGCCACCAGCGACCTGTTCGAGATCACCGAGCTGGCCCACCACGGCCCGGAGGACCTGTTCATCTCCGCCGTCACCCTGGTCGGGGCCTTCTGCCTGATGGTCCGCATCCAGTGGAAGCTGGCCCTTATCGTGTTCGCCGTGGTGCCCATCTTCATCGTGTTCACCATCGTCCAGCGCCGCCGGATGATGAAGGCGTCGGTGGAGGTGAAGCAGACCATGGCGGGCATCAACGGCCAGCTGGAGTCGTCCATCTCCGGCATGCGCACCGCCAAGGCCTTTGCCAGCGAGGACCAGGAGGACGAGAAGTTCCGGGCCTCCAACGAGCAGTTCAAGGGGGCCAAGCGGGGCTATTACCAGGCCATGGGCATCTACCACGCGGGGCTGGAATTCGCCCTGCCCGCCATGAACGTGCTCACCGTGGCGGCGGGGGGCTTTTTCATCATGAAGGGAGAGATGAACTTTGTGGATCTGGTCACCTTCACCCTTTACATCTCCACCTTCCTGACCCCGGTGCGCAAGCTGGCCGCTTTTGTGGAGCAGTTTCTCAACGGCATGGCGGGCTTCAAGCGGTTTGTGGAGCTGATGCGGGTGGAGCCCGCCGTCCAGGATGCCCCGGACGCCCGGGAGATGGGGGCGGCCAAGGGGGACATCCTGGTGGACGACGTGTCCTTCCACTATGAGGACGGCCCGGCGGTGCTGGATCACGTGTCCATCCACATTCCTCAGGGGGAGACGGTGGCGGTGGTGGGCCCCTCCGGGGGAGGCAAGTCCACCCTGTGCCAGCTGGTCCCCCGGTTCTACGACGTGACGGGGGGCCGCATCCTGGTGGACGGCCAGGATGTGCGGGAGGTGACCCAGCGCTCCCTGCGCCATAACATCGGCATCGTCCAGCAGGACGTGTTCCTCTTCGCGGGCACCATCATGGACAACATCCGCTACGGCCGCCCCGACGCCACCGAGGCGGAGGTGGCGGAAGCCGCCCGCCGGGCGGAGATCTACGACGATATCATGTCCATGCCCAACGGGTTCCGGACCTACGTGGGGGAGCGGGGAGTGATGCTGTCCGGCGGGCAGAAGCAGCGGGTGTCCATCGCCCGTATCTTTTTGAAGAATCCGCCCATCCTGATCTTGGACGAGGCCACCTCCGCTCTGGACTCGGTAACCGAGGCCCGGATTCAGTCCGCCTTTGACGAGCTGGCTAAGGGCCGCACCACCTTAATTATTGCCCACCGGCTGTCCACCATCCGCTCCGCCAACCGCATCATCGTGGTGGACGACAACCACATCCTGGAAGAGGGCACCCATGAGGAGCTTCTGGCCAGGGGCGGGGAGTACGCCCAGCTGTATAACGCCCAGAAGCGGGTGGTATAAGCAATGGAGAAACGGAATATGGGACAGCCTGAAGTGAAATTCTATGACCATGTGGACGATGCCCTGCTGAAATATGCGGTCATCATCGCCAAACATCAGGGTAAGTGGGTGTTCTGCCGCCACCGGGAGCGTGATACGCTGGAGATTCCCGGCGGACACCGGGAACCGGGGGAAACGATCCTGGAAACGGCGCGGCGGGAACTGGCGGAGGAGACCGGAGCGTCGGTGTTCACGCTGACCCCTGTGTGCGTCTACTCCTTCCGGGATTACGGTATGCTGTACTGTGCGGAGATTACTGCTATGGATGGCGGGCTGCACCACGAAATCAGGGAAATTTACCTGATGGACAGCTTGCCTGACCGCTGGACCTATCCGCTGATCCAGCCCAAGCTGATGGAGGAAGCCCGGAGGAGAGGCGTGATATGAACAAAACCGAGCTGCTGAACAAATTCTCCAAAGACCCGGAGGAGCGGGTGGTGCTGGCCCGGGCCCTGGACCAGCTGGACCGGGCCCAAAACCGCTCCATCCCCTGCGCCACCCAGTTTCTCTCTCCCGCCCAGCGGGCGGCTTTAGAGCCCCTTTTGGCCGCGTCGGGCCATCCCCGTCGCCTCTTCCACGGCGGGTTTGAGGGGGCGGAGCGCACCGTCTGCGTATTTCTCCCCGACTGGCAGGAGGCCGGGGATTGGGAGCCGTCGGAGGAGCTTGCCGCCGTTGAGTGCGCCTACCCGCCCACCGGGGCGGACCTGACCCACCGGGACCTGCTGGGGGGCCTCATGGGCATCGGCCTCACCCGGGAGCGTGTGGGGGACATCCTGGCGGGGGAGAATTCCGCCCAGATCGTCTGCCTGAAGGAGGCCGCCCCCATTATCCTGTCCCAGTTCGGCCAGGCGGGGCGCTATCGGCTGAAGCTGAAAGAAATCCCCCTGTCCGGTCTGGCTCCCGCCCCCGCCCAGGTGAAGGTCATCCACGACACGGTGGCCGCCCTGCGGTTGGACGCGGTGCTGGCCTCCGGGTTTTCTCTGGCCCGGGGCAGGGCGGCGGACGCCGTCGCCGGGGGCCGGGTGTCCCTGAACCACCGGGAGTGCCTCAAGCCCGACCGGGCGGTGGCCCAGGGGGACGTAATCACTTGCCGGGGATTGGGCAAGTGCATACTGAAATCGGTAGGCGGCCAGTCCCGGAAGGGCCGGACCATCATCGAGATCGAGAGGTATCTGTAAATGGACCAAAAAAAGATTGACCGCATCAACCAGCTGGCCCGCCGGGTGAAGGCGGGGGAGGTCCTCACCCCGGAGGAGCTGGCCGAGCGGGACGCCCTGCGCCGGGAGTATATCGACAGCGTGAAGGCCAGCCTCACGGGGCAGCTGGACCGCGCCTATTTTGTGGAGCCGGACGGCAGCAGGCATAAGCTGAAAAAGAAGCTGTAAAATAAAAAGGGCCCGCCGCGTCTCTGCGGCAGGCTCTTTTTTTGTGAAGCTCTTACTCCTCAGTCTGAGCGACCACGTTGGTGGCGCGCACGCCCTTGGCGCCCCGGGGATCGGGCTCGGTCTCGAAGGTGACCTTCTGGCCCTCCAGCAGCTTCTTGTAGCCATCGGCCACGATGGCGGAGAAGTGGACGAACACGTCCTCGGTGCCGTCGTCGGGGGTGATGAAGCCGTAGCCCTTTTCAGCGTTGAACCATTTCACAGTACCGTTCATTTCCTATATCCTCCTTATTTGTAAAAAATTCGTTTTGAAAGTAGAAGAAAAAAGTCCGCCCTTTCATGTACGAAAGAGCGGGCACAAATCAGTTCATACATCAAAACCGTTTTCAGTATAGCACCACGTTAAAAGACTGTCAAGCGGTGATTGAAAAAAAACCGAAAAAGCAGGTACTTTGGAACAAATTTTCATCTGCTTCCACAAAAAACCGCTTTTTTCCTGACTGTTCCAGTTTACTCTAGAATCTGGAAAAATCTGCGTCCATTTTCCAGGGTGATCCTGGAACATTCATCCGGGGTGATGCCTTTCAGCTCGGCCAGCCGCTGGCAGATCAGGCCCACATAGCCGGAGTGGTTCCGCTTCCCCCGGTGGGGGACGGGGGCCATGTAGGGGCTGTCCGTCTCGATCATAATGCGGTCCAGGGGGACGGCCTGGGCAGCCTCCACCGCCTTGCGGGCGTTTTTATAGGTGAGCACCCCGGTGAAGGAGATCATCCAGCCCAGCTTCACCAGTTCCATGGCCATCTCCGCGCTGCCGGAGAAACAGTGGAACACCCCCCGGGTCCGGGGGAATTCCCGGACGATGTCCAGGCAGTCCCCGTGGGCCTCCCGGTCGTGGACGATGGCGGGCAGGTCCAGTTCCCCGGCCAGGGCCAGCTGGGCCCGGAATACCCGCTTCTGGAGCTCCTTGGGGGGATTCTCGGGCCAGTAGTAGTCCAGCCCGATTTCCCCCACGGCCACCACCTTGGGCTGGGCGGCCAGGGCCCGCAGGCGGTCAATGTGCCCGTCCTCCCAGTCCCCGCAGTCTTCCGGGTGGACCCCCACGGCGGCGTAGACAAAGGGATACCGCCCGGCCAGCTCCACAGCCGTCTGGGAGCTGGCCAGGTCGCAGCCGGGGTTGACCACCAGCTCCACCCCCTGGGCGGGCAGGGCGGAGAGCACCTGGTCCCGGTCGGAGTGGAATTGGCGGGAATCGTAATGGGCGTGTGTGTCAAACAGTGTCATGCTCATGCGCTGAACCTCACGAAAAAGGAGTCGCCGTACACGGGATCGCCGCCCTCCTCCTCGGGCTCGTAGATCTCGTAGTAGGCAATGTAAAAGTCCCTGCAATCCTCGGGCACCTGGTAGAGCAGCACGCCGCTCATGCTCTTGTGTATGCCCAGGTCGGATTCCACCGGCAGCTGGCTTTCCGAGCGCACGGAATACTCCGGCTCGCCGCCGGGGCCCGCCGTCTCATTGCACTCGGGCCAGGCCCAGGCGTCGTCGTCGTCCAGGTCCCAGATCACCTCGAAGTCGGTGTCAAAGATGGGCTGCGTATCGTCGGTGTGGTTGTAGAGGGTGAGGTCCGCCACCAGAAACTGGTAGCCCTCGCTGGGGGTGAGCCCCTCATATTCGGCGCAGGTTTTTGGGTTGTGGATGGTCATGTCGAAAAACGCCGTGCGCAGGGTGTCCCCCTCATAGCCCATGGCAAAGCCCTCCTCGTCGGGCTCGATCACCTTGCCGCCTTGGGCCGGGAGGTTGAGATTCAGGGAGCAGGCGGCCAGCGACAGCAGGACGGCGGCCGACAGGAGAAGAGACATCAACCGTTTCATGGGAGCTCACTTCTTTCTCTTGTTTTCAAACGGTTATCCGCCGGGAGATGAACCGCGGCGGATAACTGTTTAACAGGTTTCAGCGGGATTTTCAGCACAGCTTTGCCCCGGCGGGGATGGAGCTGTCCACCATCAGCAGGTGCAGAACCTCTTCTCCCTTTTCGGTGTGGACGGCGGAGATGAGCATGCCCTGGCTCTCCTGGCTCATCATTTTCCGGGGAGGCAGGTTGACGATGGCCACCAGGGTTTTGCCGATGAGCTCTTCCGGCTTGTACCACTTGGCGATGCCGGACAGGATCTGGCGGTCCACGCCCGTGCCGTCGTCCAGGGTGAACTTCAGCAGCTTGTCCGACTTCTTCACATTCTGGCAGTCCTTCACCTTGACCGCCCGGAAGTCGGACTTGCAGAAGGTGTCGAAATCCACCTTCTCCTCCGTGAGGGGCTCAATCTCCAAGGCGGGGAGGGCGGCCTTTTTGGCCTCCTCGGCGATGGCCTCCAGCTCGGCCAGCTCCTTTGCCAGGTCGATGCGGGGGAACAGGTTCTCACCCTTGGACACGGACACGCCGGCGGGGAGCACCCCCCATTTGGCGGCGCTGTCCCAGGTCCGGGCGTCCGCCCCAGCGCCGGTCTGGGCGAAAATCTTTTCGCAGCTCCCGGGCATAAAGGGGGTGAGCAGCACGGTGCACACCCGGACCGCCTCCAGCAGGTTGTAGAGCACCGTGGCCAGCCTGACGCCGTTGGTTTCCATGTCCTTGGCCAGGGTCCAGGGGGCGTTCTCGTCGATATACTTGTTGGCCCGCTGGACGGCCTTGAATACCTCCTCCAGGGCGTTCTGGAACTGGAACTTCTCCATCTGCTCCTCGTAGCGGGCGCGGAGAGAGGTGACCAGGGAAATCAGGCTGTCATCCAGCTGGGGGTCGGCCTGCCGGGCCTCGGGGAGGGCGCCGCCGAAATACTTTTCCGCCATGGCGGTGGTGCGGCTCACCAGGTTGCCCAGGTCGTTGGCTAGGTCCACGTTGATGGTCTGGATCAGCAGCTCATTGGAGAAATTGCCGTCGGAGCCGAAGGGGAAGGAGCGCAGCAGGAAGAACCGCAGGGCGTCCACCCCGTAGCGCTGGGAGAGCAGGTAGGGGTCCACCACATTGCCCTTGGACTTGGACATTTTGCCGCCGTCCAGCAGCAGCCAGCCGTGGCCGTACACCTTCTTGGGCAGGGGCAGTTCCATGCTCATGAGGAAGGCGGGCCAGTAGATGGCGTGGAAGCGGACGATCTCCTTGCCGATGAAGTGAACGTCGGCGGGCCAGAACTTCTCCAGATCGTGATATTTGCTGTTTTGATAACCCAGGGCGGTCATGTAGTTGAACAGCGCGTCCAGCCACACATAGACCACATGTCCCGGATCGAAGTCCACGGGCACGCCCCAGGTGAAGGAGGTGCGGGACACGCACAGGTCCTGCAGCCCTCCCTCGCAGTCGATGAAGTTGTTCACCATCTCGTTCACGCGGGAACGGGGCTCCAGGAAATCGGTGTTCAGCAGCAGGTCCCGCACCCGGTCCGCGTACTTGGAGGCCCGGAAAAAGTAGGCCTCTTCCTCCGCGTCGTGGACCTCCCGGCCGCAGTCGGGGCATCTGCCGTCCGTCAGCTGGCTCTCCGTCCAGAAGGCCTCGCAGTCCTTGCAGTACTTGCCCTTGTAGGACCCCTTGTAGATGTCCCCCTTGTCGTACATCTTGCGGAAGATTTTCTGGACGGCCTCCACATGATAATCATCGGTGGTGCGGATGAAGCGGTCATAGGATACGTTCATCAGCTTCCACAGGTCCAGCACCCCGCCGGGGGCGGCCACGATGCTGTCCACGAACTCCTGGGGGGTGACTCCGGCCTCCTTGGCCTTGCCCTCGATCTTCTGGCCGTGCTCGTCGGTGCCGGTGAGGAACATCACGTCATAGCCGCACAGCCGCTTGTACCGGGCCATGGCGTCGGTGGCCACAGTGGAGTAGGCGTGGCCGATGTGCAGCTTGCCGGAGGGGTAGTAGATGGGCGTGGTGATATAGAATTTCTTGTCATTCATAGGTGGTTTCCTCCTGTATGCTAACTTCCCCGGATACGGGGGGAATGGGCGTGCCGTTGAGCCTGGGCGGGCGCTCCAGATTGGGGGGCAGCCGCCACAGCACCGCCGCCGCCGCCAGCGCCTGGGCGAACAGCAGCAGCAGGTCGGCCAAGGTGTGCTCCGCCAGGGCGGAGACGATGGCGGGGGAGGACAGCGTCAGGGTCATGGCCGCCATCCACAGCAGCCGCCGGGGCCGGGCCGCGCTGGTGGACATTCCGGCGAAGTCCATGTAGAACAGCATCCCGCACACAATGGCCAGCAGCAGCGGGGCATAGTCCCACTGAACCGGGTTGGCGGCGTGGCCCCGGAAGCTCTCCATCAGCCAGACGCACCCGGCGGTGCCGGGCAGGGCGGCGGAAAAGCCCCCCTTGCCCCGGCGTCCGGGGTGGAGGCCGTCCCGGCCCATCTGGAGCAGCCCCAGGAAGGACAGTAGGGCCCCCGCCGCCGTGGCCATGGCCAGCATGCCGTTGTTGGTGGGCAGCTGGGCGTCGATGCCCTGGGCCAGCAGTTCCCTGACCTTCTGGTATTCCTGCCACTGGGCCAGGCCGGTGCGCAGCAGGAAGGGGGCCGCCCCCAGGGCCAGAAAGGCGGCCAGCACCACCAGAATAGGGTATACCGGGTCGCCCGCGTCCAGAAATATCAGGTCCCAGCGGTGGGCCTGTCCCGGGGCCTTGGGCCGGTGGGACAGGGGCTGGTGGACTGCCAGGATGAGGAACCAGGCCGCCGCCATCACCAGCACGCAGGCCAGGGTGACGCTGGCCGGAGCGCCGGATATGGGCAGGCCGGAGGGACCCTCAAAGGCGGAGGCCAGCTGCCACCGCCGCAGGGCGGCGGCGGCGAAGGCCGCGGTCAGGGTGAAGAGCAGCCAGGAAAACCGCCCGGATAATTTTTTAACAATGGAATCCATGGAAAATCTCCCCTCTGCCCAACAAGAAATAAGCGCTCACAGCGGTCACAGCCCCTTCCAGCGGTGGAAGGGGAACATCACCGCGACGCCCTTGCCGATGACGCACCGGGTGTCCACGATGCCGATGTCGGGGAACCGGCTGTCGGCGGAGTGGTTGCGGTTGTCCCCCATGACATAGATGCACCCCTGGGGTACGGTGACGTGGTTGAGCCCCTCGCCATAGGAGGGAATCTGCATTTTCTCTTTGGTGTAGTCCTCCTTGAGGGGCTCTCCGTCCACGTACACGGTGTTTGTGTCGTAGTTGATGTCCACCGTCTGCCCCTCCAGGGCGATGACCCGCTTGACAATGGAGTCCTCCTGATAGCTCTCCTGGGTGAGCACCACGATGTCCCCCTGCTTAGGGGTATAGCCCAGGGACCACACCAGGATCAGCTCCCCGTTGTGGAGGGTATTCTCCATAGACTGGCCGCTGACCACGATGATCCGGGCCACAAAGGTGAACATCAGCACAAAGGTGGTCATCATAATCACCAGCACCCGGATGTTCAGGTACAGGTCCCGCCCGTCGGAGGTCTCCTTTCGGGCCTTGCCGCCCCGGGACTCCGGCTGGTCCGGCTCAGGGCCGCCCTCCGGGGCGGGGGCGTTCTCCCAGTTGCGTTCCACTTCTGATTCCCAGTTTTCCATGTGTCAGCCCGACCTCCCGTCTCCGGCGGATGCGAGGGCCGCCGGGTCGTCATATACCAGCTGAAATTGCGCCGCGCCCATGGTCTCGTGCTCCAGCAGGAACCGGGCCACCAGCTCCAGCTTGTCCCGGTCCCGCTCTAAAATCTCTCTGCACGTCTGGTAGGCCTGGTCCAGCAGAGCCTTTACCTCCTGGTCGATGAGGGCGGCGGTCTGCTCGGAGTAGGGCTTGGCCTGGGCCATGGACCGGCCGATGAACACCTCGTCGTGGCCGGAGGTGAAGGTGACGTGGCCCAGGGTCTGGCTCATGCCGTACTTGGTCACCATGTCCCGGGCGATCTGGGTGGCCCGCTGGAGGTCGCTCACCGCCCCGGTGCACACGGAGCCCAAAGCGGTCTCCTCGGCGCACCGGCCCCCCAGCAGGGTGGACAGGGTCTCCACCAGCCGCTGGCGGCTGACGTGGTCCCGGTCCTCCTGGGGGCGGTTGATGGTCATGCCCGCCGCGTCCCCCCGGGGGACGATGGTGATCTGGTGCACCGGGTCCTGGGTGGGCAGGGCGTGGCTCACCACCGCGTGGCCCGCCTCGTGGTAGGCGGTGATCCGCTTGTCCTCCTCGATCTTCACCCGGCTGCGCTTTTCCGGCCCGGCGATGACCTTGATGACCGACTCCTGGATATCCGTCAGGGTGATATAGGGCTGATCCCGCCGGGCGGCCAGCAAGGCGGACTCGTTCATCAGGTTCTCCAGGTCCGCCCCGGTGAACCCGGTGGTTTCCCGGGCGATCTCCTTCAGGTCCACGTCGTCGGCCAGGGGCTTTTTCCGGGTGTGCACCCGCAAAATCTCCTCCCGGCCCTTCATATCCGGCCTGCCCACGTACACCTGCCGGTCGAACCGGCCCGGGCGCAGCAGGGCGGGGTCCAGAATGTCCTGCCGGTTGGTGGCGGCCAGCACAATGACCCCCTCGTTGGCGGCGAAGCCGTCCATCTCCACCAGCAGCTGGTTCAAGGTCTGCTCCCGCTCGTCGTGGCCGCCTCCCAGGCCCGCGCCCCGCTGCCGGCCCACCGCGTCGATCTCGTCGATGAACACGATGGCGGGGGACTCCCGCTTGGCCTGGTCGAACAGGTCCCGGACGCGGGACGCGCCCACGCCCACGTACAGCTCCACGAAGTCGGAGCCGGAGATGGACAGGAACCGGACCCCCGCCTCCCCGGCCACCGCCCGGGCCAGCAGGGTCTTGCCGGTGCCCGGCGGGCCCACCAGCAGCACCCCCTTGGGGATGCGGGCCCCCAGGTCGATGAACTTCTGGGGCTCCTTGAGGAAGTCCACCAGCTCCTGGAGCTCCTGCTTCTCCTCGTCCGCCCCGGCCACGTCGGCGAAGGTGACCTCGGTGTCCCCGGCCTCCACCGTGCGGGCCCGGCCGAATCGGCTCATGCCGGGGCTTCCGCCGCCTCCGCTGCCGCTCTGCATGGACTGCTGGTGAGCGCCCAGCACCACCCAGAGCATCAGGGCCAGCGCCGCCGAGGCCAGGCAGGGGATGACCGCCATCAGCCACTGGGGCAGCTCAAAGCTCTGCTCAAAGTTATAGCTTTTGATGATCCCCCGCTGGCGCTGCTCCTCGATGAGGGGGCCCAGCTCCTGGCGGAAGGCGTCCACGTCCGCCAGGCTGTGGCGGCGGACGGAGCCATCCTTCAGCTCCATGGACAGCGTCCCGCCGCCGTCCACCACAAAGCGGACCACCTGCTCCTGCTGGAAGCAGGACAGGGCTGCGGAATAGGAGATCTGGTCCCTTTTCCCGCCGGTGAACAGGGTCAGCCCCCACAGGAAGGCCAGCAGCACCGCCGTATACAGGGCGATTGTCCTGATTTTATAGTGATTCAAGATGGGTGTTCTCCTTCGGCGCGGCCGGGCCGCTTATTTTCGTCGAAGCGGGGTTCACACCCCGCTTCTCCCCCTGGCGCAAAAGCGGAGGCGGCGTCAATCGCTGTAGACAGACTGCTTCAAAACGCCTACGTAGGGCAGGTTGCGGTAGCGCTCGGCGTAGTCCAGCCCGTAGCCCACGATGAAGGCGTCGGGGATGGTGAAGCCCACATAGTCCGCCGAAATGGGCTTGGTGCGCCGCTCCGGCTTATCCATCAGGGCGCAGATGCGGATGGAGGCGGGCCGCCGGGCCCGAAGCACGTCCATCAGGTAGTACAGGGTGTTGCCCGAGTCCAGGATGTCCTCCACGATAATGAGGTCCCGGCCCTCGATGGTGTCGGACAGGTCCTTTTTGATCTCCACCTGGCCCGAGCTGACGGTGCCCGCCCCGTAGGAGGACACGGCCATGAAATCCACCGTCACATCCAGGTCGATGGCCCGGGTGAGGTCGGCCATGAAAATGTAGGACCCGCGGAGGACGGAGGCCAAAATGGGCCTGCGCCCGGCGTAATCGGCGGTGATCTGTGCGCCCAGCTCCTTCACCCGCCGGCGCAGCTCCTCCTCGGTGTACAGGATACGCTCCACATCTTTGTGCATTACCCATTCTCCTCTGTTTTTAAAATGATATGCAGGGCGGGTTCCCCCGGAGGGGACAGATGGGCCCGGTCCGGGCCGAAGCCTCCCAGGGCGGCTACCCGCTCTCCCGCGGCCAGCACGGGGACCAGATCTCTCCGATGGGCCGGGACCCGGCCCTCGATCATCAGCCTCTTCACCGTTTTTTCAGGGCGCTTCCCCAGGGTGATCTGGTCCCCCTCCCGCCGGGGGCGGAGGGTATATGCCCCCGGCCTGAGATAAAACTCCCAGGGGCTGACATAGGCCTTGGCCGGACATACCGCCGGGGCGCAGAAAACAGTCCAGCTCCCCCAGGCCTGTTCTCCCGCTTCCAGCGCCAGGGGCTGGGGCGGGCCGGGGTCCGGGCCGGGGGAAAATACCATCAGCTCATACTGCCGCCGGACGCTGCCGCCGGGGATATGGAGCTGGGCGGAGGGATCGTCCCCCAGGGCCAGGGCCAGGATGCGTTCCAGGTGGACCGCCCCGCCCTTCAGCCCCGCCCGGTCCAGCGCCCCGGCGCAGCAGCGCAGGGCCAGGGGCCGGGGGGAATCCCGCAGGGCCCGGACCGGCAGGGCCAGCCCGCCGGGTATGTCCAGCGCCTTTTCCAGCAGGGGGGCGGCCTGGGCGGCCAGCAGGGCCTCGTCCTCACCCAGGCGGCGGGCGGCGGCGGCGATGTGGGCGGCGGCCCGGGGGTTCAGCTCCTCCAGCAGGGGCAGAAGCTGATGTCTTACCTTGTTTCTGGTGTACGCCGGATCGGCGTTGGTCTCGTCCTCCACATGGGGGATGTTATGGGCCGTCAGATACCCCTCGATCTCCGGGCGGGAGGCCTCCAGCATGGGCCGGACGATGTTCCCCCGCCGCTCCGGGATGCCCGTCAGGCCGTTGAGCCCGCAGCCCCGGATCAGGTTCATCAGCACCGTTTCCGCGTTATCCCCGGCATGGTGGCCGGTGGCGATCAGCCCCAGCCCCTCCCGCCGGGCGGTTTCCTCCAGGAAGGCGTACCGCAGAACGCGCCCCGCCTCCTCAATGGACAGCCCTTCCCGCCGGGCAAGCTCCCCCGCGGCGGCATGGCCCACGGTGAGGGGAACGTCCCGCTTGCCGCACCAGTCCCGGACGAAGTCCTCGTCCCGGCGGGCGGTGGGGCGCAGGCCGTGGTTCAAATGCGCCGCCTGGACGGTCCAGCCGTATTTCTCCCGGCCCTCCAGCAGGCGGCACAGCAGGTACATGGAGTCCGCCCCGCCGGACAGGGCGCACAGCACCCCGCTCCCCGGCGGGATCAGGCCGAACCGAAAGCCGTCCCCCATCAGTACTCGTCCTCGTCGGCGTATTGGGACAGGTTGCGGAAGGTGGTGAACTCCGGCCGCCACTCCAGCTGGACGGTGCCCGTCTCGCCGTGGCGGTTTTTGGCCACGATGCACTCGGCCAGATTGGGGGAGTCGCTGTCCTCGTCGTAGTAGCTGTCCCGGTAGAGGAAGAGCACAATGTCCGCGTCCTGCTCGATGGCGCCGGAGTCCCGCAGGTCGGACAGCATGGGCCGGCGCTGGGAGGCCCCCCGGCTCTCGTTGGCGCGGGACAGCTGGGACAGGCAGATCACCGGCACGTTCAGCTCCTTGGCCATCAGCTTCAGGGAGCGGGACATGTCGGAGACGATCTGCTGGCGGTTTTCGTTGTTTTTGGCCGGGCCCCCGGCGGAGGTCATCAACTGGAGATAGTCGATGATGACCAGCCCCAGGCCGTCCACCCGGCGGCATTTGGCGTTGATGTCCGCCACCGACAGGGAGGCGTCGTCGTCGAGATACATTTTGGCCTGGCTGAGGGAGGCCACGGCCATGGCCACCCGGGCCCACTCCTCCTCCCCCACAATGCGGCCGGTGGCCAGCTTCTTGTTGTCCATCAGGCACTCGGTGGCCACCAGGCGCATGCCCAGCTGCTCCTTGCTCATCTCCAGGGAGAACACCGCCACGCTTTTTCCCGAGTGCTTGGCGGCCTCCACCCCGATGTTCATGGCCAGGGAGGACTTGCCCACGCCGGGCCGGGCGGCCAGGATGATGAGGTCGGAGTTGTTCAGCCCCGAGATGCGCCGGTCCAGGTCGATGAGGCCGGTGGATATGCCGGGGAACTGCCCGCCCTGGGCCTGGAGCTCCTTCACGGTGTTCCACACGCTGCCCATGACGGCGGAGATGTGGCTCATGCCCTGGGACTTGCCCTGGCGGATGGCGTATATGCGCTGTTCCGCCGCCTCCAGGATCTGGTCGGCGGTGCCGCTCTCGGACCGGACCATCCCGGACAGCTCGTCGAAGGTCTCCCCCATCCGGCGCAGCTTGGCCTTGTCCGCCACGATGGCGGCGTAGTCCAGCACGTTGGCGGCGGTGGGGGTGACCGCCATGAGCTGGTGCAGGTAGGGCACGGTGGTGCTCTCGTCGTAGGCGCCGTCGGCCTTCATCTGGTCGATGACCGTCACCAGGTCAATGGTCTTGAACTGATTGAACATGGTAAAGACGGCCTGATACAGCGCCTGGTTCTGGCGCATATAGAAATCGTCGGCCCGCAGCACCTCGACCACCGCGCTGACGCGCTGGGGATCAATGAGGATGGAGCCCAGCACCGCCTGCTCCGCCAGGACAGAGTGGGGCACCTGCAGTTCGCTCAGTTCTTCTCCCAGCACATTGGGCATATGATGTTCAGCTCCTTCCGCCTGCCAGCCTGCGCTCGCGCTTCCCTGTTGTCACGTTCGCGTTGGGCTGGCTTGACGGCCCGGCTTCCCTCCGACTCGGACAAAAAACAGGTTTGCTCCGCAAATCTTCGGTTTCTTGCCCTCGCTCCGGTCCATCCGGGCCTGCCAGCCTACGCTC
>CANASS010000012.1 GCA_947364395.1 uncultured bacterium | reverse complement strand
TTTTATAGGCTGTTTTACCTGTGTCTTTTTTTCGCTGCTTTGTCAACAGGCCGAAACTGAGACGCATTATCAACCAGTATTAGGGACCGAAATCATGCTGTACCGCCGCTTGATAGTAATTATTGATGGTCATTGGGGCGTTGTATAAGGCGGTCAGCAGATAGGCCCGGATATTGCGTATCTGCGTGGTGTTGTTTCGCAGACAGTCAAAAACATATTCCAAGTGGCCGGAGTCCAATCTGCAAAACTGCTCCTTCACCTGATCGGCGGAAAGGTCCTCTCCGCCTATGCGGAGGGTAGGGCGGGTGGAGCATAGTACATCGACAATCAGCTCCGCGATCTCGTCCACATCCTCACGGCTGAACTGGCTGCTCAGGCTCTCATAACTGATGGCCTCATTCACTTCTCTCCTGCACTCGACTCTATCCATCAATCCCATATCTGGCGGGAAACCTGATGGAAGGACAGATTGATCAATATAGTTAAAATCGGTTTTATTTAATATAATTTGTTGTAGCTTTCCTTGCACTCTTGGCTACAGCTTCCTCGCAGTCTGAACTGCTGAAAAGCCGTAGTCTTGGAAAAGGCTCAGGTTCTGGCAGAGGAGGAGGAACGGTGCGGGTCGTAAACCGCTTGATGTATAGTTGGACGCCCTTGGTCCTGCCGGATACGTTTAATCAGGCCAAAGCCGTTCTTCCCGTTGTCCAGCTCCACCAGCAGTTTTGTAGCTTTGTCATGGCCGCAGTTTAAGTCCTCCTATATCTCATCCAGCGTGTAGTAGTTACAGGCACGCTCCTGTTCATCGAACCAGCCGTTCTTGGCAGACAGCCCCATGCGGTCCAGTAGCAGGCCATACAGCTGTTTGACATCCGTAGACAGGCTTTGAACCGTTCCCCGGGGACAAGTTGCCGGGGGATACGGTAAAAAGAAAATTGATTGCTCTCGTCACCGTAATAGTAATCAAAGGATGTTTCCGCGGCCACGTTCCGGCTCTCCTTTCAGGCAACAAAAAAGGCGTCCCTTTCGGAACGCCTTTACCCGGACTTTCGCCCATATTGCCTTTTTCAACAATGTTTTCATATTCGGTATATCAATGCAGGGAAACGCAATAATAACATAGTTCATCAGAGTGTTGGTTTGATAGCCTCTTATAAAGATTCTGCATGTGAATTTCTCTGGCCGCCATATATCACCGTTCTCTATTTTTCAATTTTCCTTTCTAAATTTCTACTCAAAATCCTATGATTTTTTTATCATAGAAGTGTCCCGCTTGGATATCCGTAAGTAAAGCATAAAAGTGCCAGTGCGCAAGGGAAGGGCCCGGCTCAACCCCCGCCGCAGGCGGCGAAACATCCTGTCTCTCCCAGGTCTCACCAAGAAAGCGGATGGCGCGGCTGGTCTTTTACCGTCCATTACTCCTCTTCCTGCCGGGTGATGTTGCGAAGCCAGATGTATTTTTTGTAGTGCAGAAACACGGCGGGAATCTTAACGATTTCATCCATGTTCACGATGCAGTATACCGCCAAGACCGGGAGCTTCAGCCAAAACGCGGCCAAAAAACCCATGGGCACGGAAAAGCACCACATAGCCCCCAGGTTGCCTACCATGTCGAACCTGGCGTCTCCCCCGGCGCAGAAAATGCCGTCCAGCACCACGTGGTTTACCGCCTGGAACGCCATGTTCACCCCGCAGAACAGCAACATCCCTTGGAGGTAGTGGGAAGCCGTCTCTCCGTAACCCACCAGCTGGACAATCAGGGGGGACAGGAGCATCAGCAGCCCGCCGGACAGGCACCCGATGAGGATGGCCAGCCGGGTGAGCCGTCCGCCGTACTCCCTGGCCTTCTCCAGCTCCCCAGCCCCCAGCAGGTTGCCGATCAGGATGCCCGCTCCGCTGCCTACCCCCCGGATCAGACAGGAAAGCAGGCTTTTAGTGATGCTGACAATGGAGTTGGCGGCGACCGCGTCGGTGCCCATGTGTCCCATGATGACGGAGTAGAGGGTGAAGGCGATGCCCCAGACCATGGAGGCGGCCAGGACCGGCCTAGTGTACCTCCAGAAATCCCCGGCCAGCGCCTGTTCACGCTGGAAGAGCCTGTCCCACCGCACCAGCGCCACCCCCCTGCGGCGGGTAACCCAGGCGCTCCAGGCCAGCTCCAACCCCCGGGCGATGGCGGTGGCACAGGCCGCCCCCCGCACACCCAAGGCGGGGAAACCCAGCAGGCCGAAGATGAGCACGGCGTTGAGAACGATGTTCAGCACAACGGCAGAGGAGCTGATCCGGGAGCTGACCGCCGCCGCCCCGGTGTTTTTCAGCACAATAAGGTAGATCTGGGAGATGGCGCACAGCAGATAGGAGGGGGACACCACCCGCAGATAGGCCGCGCCCAGCTGGATAAGGGGAGGCTCGTCGGTGAAGACGAGCATCAGCGTCTGGGGCGCGAAAAAGGCGCACAGGGTAAAGAACACGCCGCAGAGCAGGTTAGCACGAAGCGCCACAGGGATCACCTGCTCAATGGTGGCCGGGTCTCCCTTGCCCCAGTACTGTGCGGCGAGAATCCCGGTCCCTGCGGCGATTCCCGTAACGAAGAGGTTGAGCACAAATTGCACCTGCCCCGCCAGGGAGACGGCAGACAGGGATTCCTGGTTTACAATGCCCAGCATGGCGGCGTCTGTGGCACTGACCAGGGCCAGCATGAAAAATTGGATCATAATAGGGAACACCAGGGCGGTAAGCTGCTGGTAGAATGGGTCCCTTTTCGAGACAAAAAGTGGTTTCATAAGCCGACGGTCCTTTTAATGTATTTTTACCCCTTCCACTGGGGCGGCACGAAACAATCGCCGTTATTATAGCATATCACCGCCATAAAGCAAATCAAAATATGCTGTTTTCCAGCCCTCTCCCCTTTTTAGACGCAAAAAGAGCGCGATGTACGCCATCGCGCTCTTTTCTACACGTCAGCCTCACCCGTTCCCACGGCACGGGAACAGCCTTCAGCCGTGTTTTACCGTCCGTTGCGCTCCTTCAGCTGGGCCGCAAAGATATTTTGGCTGATTTTGTCCTGATCCGCCTCGGTGAGCTCCAGGAAACGGCTGCCGTACTCATATGTGCCGTCCTTCCCCTCGATTGCCCGGAGCACCTCGCAGTACATCACGGAGGTGTCACGGTCCTCCAGCAGCTTCACCTTCAGCAAAAACTTGTCCCCCGCGTGGAGCTGGCTGTCTATCCCGATGCGGGCCCCGCCCACGCTGATGTTCAGCAAGCGGCACTCCCGCTCCCCGCCGCCGAAGCCGCCTCCAAAGAGGGTGATGCTGGCGGGCAGATTGGTTTCCAGCCGGAAAAAGGCCCGGTCATTGCCCGCCCCCACCACGTGAAGGTCCTCCACCTTCCAGATGTGCTTGGGCAGCGGGGCAATCGTCCCCTCCATATACACCGCCTTGCGCTTCCGGTCATTGAAACCCCGGATTCGCACCCCCAAGGGCTCCTCGCTCTCCGGGACCTCCCCCTCGGTGTACTGGTAGAGCTCCGCCTGTCCTCTCATGGGGCTCATCAGCTTCCCCGCGAACAGAGGGCGTCCCTCCATGCTGGTGACCTCCACCCGCATGCCCGAGTAAATTTCCGGCTCCTCGTACTCCTCCTCCACGGCGTCCTGAACGGACTCCTTATTCTCCTTCTTCCGAAACAAATCCAACAGGCTCATGCCTCTGCCTCCCTTTGCGGACCGCGCCCGCGTGTAAATAAACATTCTCTAATGAGAATAGCACTTCCCATCGTCCCTGTCAAGAGGTGGAAACGCCGCAAAAGGCCGGACCCGGTAAATCCGGGTCCGGCCCTGTGCTGTTTCTTCCGCTATGCCCCGATGGCTCCCGGTCAGGCCCGGGTGCCGGTGGCGTTGCGGTACATAAAGGTCACGATCTGCTCGCGCAGGCAGGAGCCGTTGGGATTGAATCTGACGGTGCTGCCGTCGCCGTTGGTGATGCCCTTGCCCACAGCCCAGGTCACGGCCTTGGCGTAATACTGGCTGCTGGGCACATCATAGAACCCGCTGTTGGTGCTGGCGGCAGGCTCGCCCGCAGCGCGGTACAGGAAGGTCACGGCCTCGCCGCGGGTCACGGGACGGCCCACGCCGAACTGGTTGCTGCTCACGCCCTTGGTGATGCCGTTCTTGATGGCCCACATCACGGCGTTGTAGTAGTAACTGCCCACCTGCACGTCCCAGAAGGGATTGGTCACGCCGGAGACAACAGGGGAACCGGCGTTGCGCCACAGGAAGGTAACCATATCCTCGCGGGTGCAGCTCTTTCCGGTGCCGAAGCGGTACACACTGCCGTCGCCGTTGGTGATGCCGCGGCCCACGGCCCAGGCCACCGCGCTGGAGAAGTAGTCGTAAGACCACACATCCTCAAACAGGGTGCCGTTGGTCCGATCGAACCGGGGGGTGACCACCACGTTGGTGGTGTTGGCGGGCACGGTGAAGCTGAAGGTGTTGGCCCCGGTGCGGGAAGCGGTGGCGTTGGTCACATAGATGCCCATGGTGCGGTAGCCGGAGGTGGGGCTGACGGTCACCGTGACCGGCGTGCCGGGAGCCACCTGATTGTTGCCCGCAGTCGTGGCGGCGGTGCCGCCGATGGCCGGGTTGGACACGGTGACGGTGGGGTTGGTGGTAGTAGCAGCCACAAAGGACGGGGTCACAGTGACGCTGGTAGCGCCGGTGGGCACCACGAAACGCCAGCTGTTGGCGGACACCGCCGTGGTGATAACAGTGGTGTTAGTAGTAACGCCGGTGTTGCTGTTCTTCACCGCCGCAGTAACGGTGACACCGCCCACGCGGTAATTGGCCGCCGGGGTCAAGGTGACGGTGATGGTATCGCCCTCGTCGGCGCGGCTTGCGCTGAGGCTGGCGGAACCGCCGGTGACGGCCACGGCGTTGACGGGAATGGGCTTCTGGGTGGGAGCAACCGCCGTGTCGGAACTGAGGGTAACGGTGTAGGTCATGTTGCCGTTGGCCTCATCGCCGGTAAACTTCGTGTTGCTGCCGGTAAAGTTCAGCTTGGTCTGGCTGTTGGCCTCGGTGATGACCCGGAAAATCCTGGCCTTGCCGCTGACGGGCACGTCGGTGGTGCCGGTCTTAAAGCCGGGGAACAGCTTGATCGCGCCCTTATCGGCCACCTCAGCCACGGCGGTGTCCAGGTTGTCGTACAGATAAGGGAAGCTAATATCATTTGCACCGTAGTCTTTACCCTCAGCCACGCCGTTCCTGATGATCTTGCTGGACTGGGCCACGGGGGTCTTTTCGTTGATGGTGAAGGGGGAGAATCCGTGGCTGGTGGTGAAGGTCACCGTGCGCGTCCTATTGCTGCCTGTCACAGTTGTTCCATAAGCGTAATTGCCGTGATGGGCATACAAGGTAGTCCCAGTTGTAGGCACAAACTCATCCGGCAGAGCCAGGGTGAGCTGGATATCGCCGTAATCGCCGGTGAGGGTCAGGTTGCCCGTGGTCACTTCCACGCGCTTAAACTTCTCCTGCTGCTCCTGGGTCATTCCGGTCGGCCAAGCAGCGCTGTTCCTATGGACTGCCACAACACGGTATTTAAGGGTCAGGTTGACATCCAGGCTGGCAGAGCTGGCGTTGCCGGTCTTGTTGGTCCAGTTATTGACCACGATGTCCAGATAGGGTTCCACCTCGATGGTGTCCCAGGCGGCGTAGGTCTCCGCGTATTTGGCGCTGTTGGTGTCCTTCAGCTCGGTGGCAATGGTGCGGCGGGCGGTGGCCAGCCAGTTGTCCACCTGGCTCTTGGTGACGCTCTTCAGCACGTTGTTCAGCGACTGTTGGACGGCGATGCTGTTTTTAAGCTGATTGTCGCCACTGGTAGCGAACTGGCTGTTGGCTTCCAGCGCGTTCTTGTAGCTCTCACGGCCAGCGGTCCCGGCAATGCCGCCGTTGACCTTGGCCACGGGCTTGCCCGGAGTGATGCCGTTGGTGGTGCCGTTGTTACTGCCCGCCACGGAGATCGGCAGGTTGATGTCACGGACCACCAAGCCGGAGCCGTCCAAAGTGAACTGCTGTGTGCTGTTGGCAACAGTCAAGATGCTGTTGTCACCGCTGATGGTCAGGCCGGTGCTGGGGTCAGTGAAATAGACACGTTTCTGACCATTGGAGCTCAAACTAACCAAAGCGTTTACTTTAAGCTTAGTGTCATCGCCGCGGCTGTTGACCAGCTTCAGAGGGATAGAGGCTGAGTTTTTGCCCGCCAAGTCCACCAGCCCGCTGAGCTTGATGACTTTGCCGCTGGCGTCCAGGGAGATGGTCAGGCCCTTATACAGCCCATTGACATCCTTCGCGGTATCAAGGGCCACGGCGGTGATATCGGTGCTGCCCGCAGCGGTACTGTCCGCAAGCAGCTCTACCGGGTCACCATTATCTGGCGTTGGAGTATTTTGCTTCGTGACATCTTCCGCAGTAATGATATAGTTGGTTTGATGGCGCTCTTCGCCCTTGTACCAATAGGACACCTTACGCCCGCCCACCTGATCGGGCAGGTCAATGACAGAATCCTTTGTACCAAGGATCTTCAAAACAGAAACAGGGGTATTGTTTACGCCGCCGGTAGTATTATGATCCACCTTAAACAATACGTAGGCTCCACCTTGCGTACTTGCCACGTCGTAATCATAATCGCTGGCAATGATCTGCGTCTTATTCACACCGCCTGCGGCCTGAGTCATATCTACCAACGTCTTAAACACATCATTGACCGGGGCAGTACGAACATAAGTATAGAGGTTATCATTCAGGTTCTTGAACTCATAAGCAATGCCGCTGAGCACCGGGCTGCCCTGCAAGGAACCGCCAAAGGTACCGCCCTTGACGGTGGTGGTGCCCTTTTCTAATTCGAATCTTATCTTGGGTACCTTGGTAGAGGTATTACCAACCGCAATTGTCTCTGTAGATGTAAACTTACCGTCATTGATTACAAGGGTCGTACCCTTATTGTTAGGATTCACAACACCACTCACGGTAGTATTTGCACCAGAAATCGTGGCATTAGCAGCACCCTTTGTACCGACACTGATACTTCCGTTCACTGTCGCGCCATTGTCCACAATCAATGTACCCAGCCCCATGCCGATGTCGCCTGTGGTAGCATGGGAAACGGTAATAGTGCCGCCATACTCATTCAAAGCAATCGCTCCACAAGTGGCGGTATCATCCACCTTGACGGTGGCCTTCAAGGTATCGCCGCCGGCCTGCGTAATGCCGCCCACGCGGGTCTGATAACCGGTGACATTGATGGTGGTGCCGGTCCAATTGGGGGCCGCTCCGTTGACGCCGTCGGTGGCCTTACCACTCAGGAAGGTGATAACGCCGCCCACCGTGGAGGTATCCTTCACATTGATGGTGGTCTGGCCGTAAGTGTTGATGGCACCAGTCACATCAGCGGCAGAGAGCAAATTGATCGTGCCGCCCGACTTGTTCTCACTGGCACCGACGACATCAGTCCCGCCCAAATCAATACTGCCAATGGTAGCGCGCTTAGGATAGCCGTTCGCATCAATGGTGGCCTTCTTGCCCTTGCAGGTGACGCCGCCCACACTGTCGCCCGCTTTCATATCCAAATCAAGCGTGGCGTGCGTGGCGCAGATGCCGCTGTTCGCCGAGCTGTCGCCCCTCATATCAAGCCTCAGACTGGAGCTGTTATTAGGAACACCGTTGACGTACACAGGTACAGTCAGCACCGCATTTGTCAAGGTGGCGGAGAAACCGTAATTGTTGCCAACGGCACCAGTGATGGCAATGGAGCTATTAGCAGTAACGGTAGCGTTGGTAACATTCAGGGTGATGCTGCGGTCGCTCAAGCTACTCCAGCCGCTGGGCAGGGTCACAGCCTGGGTCTTGTCAGCCGTACCCGTCACCGGGGTGTTGGTGACGGTCAGACCGGACAGCTTGGTGGTAGCAGCATCGGTATAGAACTGCAAATCAAGCGATTTGTTGTTCAGATTCACATTGATGGAAGAGGCGGAATGGGCACCGCTCACCGTTATATTCCCAATCAATGTAAAGCTGCTCAGGATACCATTTGCGGTAACAGGACTATCGTACCACGTGCCGCTGGTGGCATTGGTACCGTTAAGAACACCGCTAGTGGTAGAATAAAGTGTACGGCTGGCACCGTCCCAGTAATAATATCCATCCGATGGAGTTTTCACGTCATTTCCATCTGCGTCTTTGCCAACAACAAAGTCTGCTTTGCGCCAAGTGACTGAACATTTACCGCTCTGATCAGTACCTAATGTCGCCGTGCTTGCCGCCGACACGGGCATAGCACTGAACGGCAGCAATGTCAGCACCATGGCCAGGGCCAAAGCCGCCGACAAAAGTCGTTTCTTCATGTACTTCTTCCTCCTTGTATCTGGTTTCGGTAGCTGCTTTCGCCGGTCTGGCCGGCATTTTTTGTCCCTATCCGGGGCGTGGCCGGGCATACGGCCCTCCTTCCATCGGAATGATTGGCTGACGCCTCCGACGCCACAGTTATACGGCTACTATTATACTCTATCGGCAAAAATTTGCAAGCCTTAACAGAAATTTTCTGGAAAAATAAATGGAAGGACCGGCAGAATCTGCCAGCCCTTGCGTTCCCCGCCGTAATGTGGTATACTATTTTTGCACCTTATATATGAAAGGAGGCCGGAGTTATGCCCACCGAAAACGAGCGCAAGGACGTACAAAAGGCTATGGCGTATGATTTGCTCCGTATTTTGAAGCAGGACCCGGAAAAGACCTATACTGCGAAGGAATTGGAGCGTCTGATTGACGCCTATATCCTGGGGACCACCCAGTAACAGCGCGAAGGGGGCCGGTTGTCCGGCCCTTTTCTTTGTATAAAAACCGGCAGAATCCGCCAGCCCTTGCAATCGCCGCTTCCATATGATATAGTGGAAACAAGGCGTCGTTACATAAAATAGGCGGTCAGCAGCCTTTCCCCCCAAGGGGGGAGGTGCGTGAATGGGAAATGATCGCAGGATGAAAGTCCTGCGGGTCTTGTTTTGGTTCATCGTCGTGCTCTTTCTGATGATCTTAACTGCCCAGCATGCTTGTTGACCGCCCGGCTAGCCCCCGAGCGGTCAACGTAAAAACTTGACATAGCTATTAAGGGGAAAAAGCTGACCGCCGTAACGGCGCCCCTTATATGCTTATTATACCCCGCCGCGCGGATTTGTCAAGGGCAAAAGGAGCGTGATCCTATGGACTACGACATTTTACTATCCGGCTGCTGCGAAGTGGGGCGGCGGCTTTTGGAATACGGCGCGGAGATCCCCCGGGCGGAGGACACGGTGCGGCGGCTGCTGGCGGCCTACGGCCTGGAGGGCCAGGTATTCGCCATCCCCAACTGCGTGATTGTCAGCGCCCCCTGCCCCGACGGGCGGGTGCGGACGGTGATGCGCCGGGTGGCCCCCGCCTCGGTGGACATCGAGGGCATCGAGCGGTTTAACGACCTGTCCCGGCGGCTGTGCGCCGCTCCGCCCGCCGACCCGGCCCAGCTGCCCCGCCTGTGCGCGGAGACTGCGGAGAACCTGCGGCGGTATCCGGCGGCGCTGTGCCTGCTGGGGTATTTTGTGGGGGCGTTTTTTTTCGCGCTGTTTTTCTCCGGCGGCTGGGCGGAGGCCGCCGCGGCCGGACTGGCGGGGCTGGCCTGCGGGGCCTGCCTGACCCTTCTGGGCCGGGCGGGCGTCAATCCCTTTCTTGCCACGGTGGCGGCGGCCTTTGTGCTGGGCGGGATGGCCTGCGGCCTGTCGGCGCTGGGGGCCCCCATTAGCTTAGAGGTCACCATTGCCGGGGCCATCATGGTGCTGGTGCCGGGGCTGGTGTTCACCAACTTCATGAGCGACCTGCTCACCGGGGATATGGTGGCGGGCCTGGCCACATTCGCCCGGGCGCTGCTGTCGGCGGGAGCCATCGCCCTGGGGGCGGGCGCGGCCATGGCCCTCTTCCGGGAGGCGGTGCCCCCCCAGGCCGGACAGGTGCAGGCCTACAGCCCCGCGCTGTACTGCCTGTTCGCGTTTGTGGCCTGCCTGGGGTTCTGCATCCCCTTCAACACCCAGGGGGTAGGAGCCCTGCTGTGCTGCCTGGGGGGAGCCCTGGGCTGGGCGGTGTACCTGGGGGCCATGGGGCTGTGGAACAACCCCTTCGCGGCCAGCCTGGCGGCGGCGGTGTCGGTGTCGGCCTATTCGGAGTGGATGGCCCGGCGGCGGCGGTGTCCGGCCACCTCTTATCTGATTATCGCCATGTTTCCGCTGGTGCCGGGGCTGACCATCTATCAGGCCATGGACCACGGCCTGCGGGGGGACACGGAACTGTTTCTGGACACCTTTTTCCGCACCATGGGCATCGCCGGATGTCTGGCCCTGGGCCTGCTGGTGGTGGCGTCGGCCCTGGCGCTGAAAAACCGCCCCCGCCGCTGAGCCGCCTGTTACTATTTCGATACCGCTTTGTAACCCTTCGGGCCTTGACCCCTCCCGGCGGGTATGTTAACATAACACAGAAATCAGAAAAAGGAGTCTGGATCGACATGCACCGCAAGCAGCTATTCCTTTCCCTGTGCGCCCTGACGCTGGCCCTGGCGTCGGGCTGCGGGACCACCTCGGGGCACTATGTCCCCCCCTCCCCTTTCCCGGACGCTCCCACGCCCACGGCCTCCCAAGCGCCGGCCACCCCCGCGCCAACCCCTACCCCAGAGCCAACCCCCACCCCGGAACCCACGCCCACCCCGGAGCCCACGCCTCCGACGGCGGAGCCCTGCGAGTTTGGCAAGCCGCTGGAGGAGAGTGCGCCGGTGGCGGACGACAGCTTTTTTGACCAGACCGTCTTTCTGGGGGACTCCCGCACCGAGGGGCTTCAGCTGTTCAGCGGGCTGAAGCACGGGGAATTTTACTGGGCCCGGGGCATGACGGTGTTCCGCACCAGCAGCGAGGACTACCGGGTGTTCGAGGTAGGCGGGAAAAAATACAATATGGTGGAGCTCCTGTCCCTGAAGCAATATGATAACGTATACATCATGCTGGGGGTGAACGAGCTGGGCTACCCCGCCGAGAGCTACGAGAGCGGGCTGGGGGCGCTGCTGGACAAAATCCTGGAGCTTCAGCCCAGCGCGGTGGTCTATTTGCAGGTCATGCCGCCGGTCAACGACGCCATGTGCAGGCAGAACGGGCTGGCCGCCTACATTAACAATTCCAACCTGAGCAAATTTAACGAGGCCATCGTCCGGGTCGCGGCGGAAAAACGGGTGGTCCTGCTGAACACCGCCGAGGCCTACGCCGGGCCGGACGGCCAGCTTCCGGCGGAGCTGGCCAACGACGGGTGTCACTTCACCTACGGCGGCTACACCCGCTGGGCGGACTACCTGCGCACCCACGTCATAGACCGGGAGCGGTACTTTGCCAGCCGGACCGCCGCCCCAGAGGCCGACCCTCAGGCACAGTAATCAAGTTGATAAAAAGCCGGAGGCGGGATCATCCTGCCTCCGGCTTTTTTAATCTTATTGCGGCTGCATCTGTACACGGCATAAGGCCGCGCCACACCGCCATGGCTTTCGATAGGCTGTGCCCTTACGCCTGTACGTCCACCTGGGGCATGGACACGGGAGCGGTCACCGCCGCAGCCGTCTCCACGGCGGCGGAATACTCCTGCACGGCGGCGTCCACCGACTTCGTGGCGGAGACCCCCAGCTGTTCCGCCTGGGCCCGCAGCTCCATCTTGGTGGCGGTGAGCTGGTCGGCCTGACGGTTGGCCACCTCCGTCTCCCGGAAGTACCCCGACTCCCGGATCGCCCGCATGGACTGACTGCGCCGCAGCTCCTGCTTGATGCGCTGCTCCTCCCGCCGCCGGTTCTCCCGGGCCATCCGCTTCTGCCGGGCTCGGGCCAGCTGCTCCCGGCTGATCTCCAGCTTCTTTTTGTTCGCCCTGGTCACCGCCTTCTTCAGCTGTCCCACCGCGGCGCGGATCTGGTCGGCGTGGTCCGGGTCGGACCGCTGGGCGGCCTCCAGCTGGGCGATGCGGCGGCGGGCGTATCCCGCGGCGGAGCTGACCTGGGACTGGGTTTTGGCCCGGCTGAGGCGGGCATAGGCCTCCAGGGGAGCGTCGCCGTACCGGGGCGTGGCCTTAGCCAGCTTGAACTTCTCCCGCTGGGCATCCGCTTTTTCCTTAGCGTCCTGGATCATCTCGGTGAGGGAGGCGCGGCTCTCTTCCCTCTGCTTTTTCAGAGACTGGGCCAGCAGGTCGTACTGGCTCTCCTCGGCCTGCTCTTCGCGGCTCACGGCGGAAACCGGCTGAACGCCCATACCATCCCCCCCTTTCAGTGCTTCTACTTATATATCGGCCAAACAGGGGGAAAATGAAGGGGTGAGCTCAATTTTTCCCAGGGCGGCGGCGCAGGGGCGTCCCCTCCTCAGCCATCCGCCGGAACAGACGCACCAGGATAACCCCGGCGGCGGCGGCCAGCACCACCTCGGCCACGGTCTGGGCGCTGGCCAGCCCGTCCAGGGGGATGAAGTAGTTGAGCACATACAGGGCGGGGATCTCCAGCACGATCTTGCGCAAAATGGCGAACAGCAGGGCGTACTGCCCCAGGCCGCAGGCCTGGAACACCCCCACCGCCAGGAAGTCCATGCACAGGAAGGGCTGGGCGATGCACATGCGCCGCAGGAATCTGGAGCCATAAGCCACCACCGCCTCCGTTTTCATGAACATGCCGATGAGGGACTCGGAGGCAAAGAAGTAGCACACCGACACCACGGCTATAAAGCTCAGGGAGACTTTTTGCGCGAAAACCACAGCCTTTTTCAGCCGGGAGACGTTCCCGCTGCCATAGTTGTAGCTCACCAGGGGCATGAGGCCCTGGGAGATGCCCATGGCGATGTACATGGGAATCATGTTGATTTTATAGGAGATGCCCATGGCGGCCAGGGCGTCGGTGCCAAAGACGGCGGTGAAGTTGTTGAGCACCGTCATGCCGGTGACGTTGAGCAGGTTTTGGATGGAGGCGGGCACGCCCACCCCCAGCACCCCCTTCACCAACTCTTTCCGGGGCCGGGCCATGGCGGGCCGGATGCACACATAGGTGCTTCCCCGCCGGATGAAAAGCAGGACGAAGAAGTACAGGCAGGCGAAGCAGTTGGACAGGAAGGTGGCCAGCCCCGCCCCCGCCGCCCCCATGTTCAGCCCCCAGGGGAGGATGAAGATGGGGTCTAGCACAATGTTCAGGGCGCAGCCGCTCATGGTGCCGATGCTGGCGTGGAGGGTGGCCCCCTCCGCCCGGACCAGATAGGCCAGCACCACGTTGAGGATGGCGGGGGCCGCCCCGCAGCTCACCGTCCAGCCCATGTAATCCATGGTGGCCTGGGCGGTGACCGCGTCCGCCCCCAGCAGCCCCAGCAGGGGGACCCGGAAGGCGGTGGCCAGCACGGAGAACAAAATTCCGCTGAGCAGGGCGCAGTAAAATCCGAAGGCGGAGCTGCGGCGGACGGTGTCGTAATCCTTCGCCCCCAGGGAGCGGCTCATCATGCTGCTGGAGCCCACGCCGAACAGGTTGTTCACCGCGTTGAAGGCCAGCAGCACCGGCGCGGCCAGGGTGACGGCGGAGTTCTGGACGGGGTCCAGGAGCATGCCCACAAAATAGGTGTCCGCCAGATTGTACAGCACCATCACCAGTGAGCTGAGGACGGTGGGGACAGCCAGGGTGAACACCGCCTTGGGGATGGGTGTGCGTTCAAAAAGCTCGGCCTTCCGCGTGTTTTCCATGAATTTCCCTCAATTTCGTCAGTATAGTCAGTACATTATACCATGAAAGGGCGGGGATGGAAAGTCCAATTTTGAACAAAAATAGGGCCGTCAAAAGGTCGCTGTTGCCAAGCGGAGAAAAATAGTATATGATGAAGCCATTAGGCGCTGTTAGAAAATTGGAAATATGTCCGGCGGAAAAAGCCTTCGCTTGGGTATGTTAACAATTTTTAACAAGCCCTGGACAGGATGGAGGAATGGAAATGTCCATTGAGATCGGTATGAAGGGCCGGGCGGAAACCCTGGTCGCCCCGGACAACACCGCCCAGGCGGCGGGCTCCGGGCTGCTGCCGGTGTTCGCCACCCCCTGGATGGCGGCCCTGATGGAAAACGCCGCCGTCCAGGCGGTGCAGGGGGCACTGTCCCCGGAGGAGGGCACCGTGGGCACCCGGCTGGACGTGACCCACGATGCCGCCACCCCTGTGGGCATGAAGGTCTGGGCGGAGGCGGAGGTCACCGCCGTGGAGGGCCGGAAGCTCACTTTCTCGGTGTCCGCCTTTGACGAGGCGGGAAAGATCGGCGGGGGGACCCACCAGCGCTTTGTCATCCAGCCCGAAAAGTTTCTGACCCGGGCCCAGGCAAAGCTGAACAAGTGAACTGAGAAAAATTCCCGGAAGAACCCGGGAATTTTTTCTTGACAAAAGCCCAGCGGCATGGTAGGATAACACTACCCCCCAGGGGGGTATCACCAGATTGGGAGGGATCGCCCGTGATGGCGGACCAGAAAACGGTGCTCCGGCTGCTAAAGACGGCCCGGGGCCAGATCGACGGCATCATCAAAATGGTGGAGGAGGACCGCTACTGCATGGATATCTCTCAGCAGGTGGCCGCCGCCGACGCCATGCTGCGCCGGGCAAACCGGGAGATCCTCACCGCCCATCTGAAGCACTGTGTGGAGCACGCTGAAAGCGACACAGAGCGGGCGGAGAAAATCGACGAATTGGTGGCCGCCCTGGGAAAGCTGCTGTAGGGCAAGGTCAAGGGCCATACTTTTTCTTTGAAAAGAAAAAGTATGCAAAAAGAAATTTTTAAACCGCTGACGAAAGAGGCACTTCTAAAAACGTATGCGCCCGGTAACCTGACAGGTTAAAATAAGATATTTTTATTTTTTGTTCCGCGTCCGGCACAGTTCCCGGGCTGTTTGGCTGCGTTGGAAACGTTCCAAACGTTTCTTTTTTCGCTTCCTTTTTTCAAAGAAAAAAGGAAGAATTAAGCGAGGTGAACGCAAATGAAGCAAAAATTCAACGTCACCGGCATGACCTGCTCCGCCTGCTCCGCCCACGTGGACAAGGCGGTGCGGAAGCTGGACGGAGTGTGCGGGGTGAACGTCAACCTGCTGGGCGGGTCCATGACGGTGGACTGGGACGGGGCCCTTACCCCGGACCAGATCGTGTCCGCCGTGGAGAAGGCGGGGTATGGCGCGTCCCTGCCCGCCGCCGGTGAAAAGGCTCAGGCAAAACCTGGGGCGGACGCCGTGGAGGAGGATCTGAAAAACATGAAGGCCCGGCTGATCTGGTCCTTTGTGTTCCTCATCCCCCTGTTTTATCTGTCCATGGGCCACATGATGGGCTGGCCCATCCCCCGCTTTTTCCACGGGGCGGACAATGCCATGACCTATGCCCTGACCCTGTTTCTGCTCACTCTGCCCATTATGGTCATCAACCAGAAGTATTACCGGGTGGGATTTAAAACCCTCTGGCATCTCTCCCCCAACATGGACTCGCTGATCGCCGTGGGCTCCGCCGCCGCCGTGGTGTACGGCGCCGCCGCCCTGTACTTCATCGGCTGGGGGCTGGGCCATGGGGACAGGGCCCTGGTGGAGCACTACTCCATGGACCTGTACTTCGAGTCCGCCGGGATGATTCTCACCCTCATCACCCTGGGCAAGTATATGGAGACCCGCTCCAAGGGCAAGACGGGCCAGGCCATCGCCCGGCTCATGGACCTGACCCCCAAGACCGCCACCCTGCTCCGGGACGGCGTGGAGGTCCAGGTCCCGGTGGAGCAGGTGCAGGTGGGAGACCTGGTGCTGGTGCGGCCCGGCGGGTCGGTGCCGGTGGACGGCGTGGTGGCGGAGGGCGCGTCCAGCGTGGACGAATCCGCCCTCACCGGCGAGTCCATCCCGGTGGACAAGGGCCCAGGCGACACGGTGATCTCCGCCTCCATCAACAAATCCGGCGTTCTCACCCTCCGGGCCGCCCGGGTGGGAGAGGACACCACCCTGGCCCAGATGATCCGGCTGGTGGACGAGGCGGCCTCCTCCAAGGCCCCCATCGCCAAGCTGGCGGACAAGGTGGCGGGGGTGTTCGTCCCGGTGGTCATGGTCATCGCCCTGGTCACGGCAGTGGTCTGGCTGATCGCCACCGGCTCGGTGGAACGGGCCCTCACCTCCGGCGTGGCGGTGCTGGTGATCTCCTGCCCCTGCGCCCTGGGGCTGGCCACCCCGGTGGCCATCATGGTGGGCACCGGCAAAGGGGCCGAGCACGGCATCCTGGTGAAGTCCGCCGAGGGTCTGGAGCACCTGCGGTCCGTCACCACGGTGGTGCTGGACAAGACGGGCACCGTCACCCAGGGCAAGCCGAAGGTCACCGACCTGTACCCCCTGGGGGAGACCACCGCGGAGGAGCTTTTGTGCGTGGCCGCGTCGCTGGAAAAGCCGTCGGAGCACCCGCTGGGGGCGGCCATTGTGGAGGAAGCGGCCGGCCGCTCCATCCCCCTGGTCCCGGTGGAGGGCTTTGAGGCCGTCCACGGCAAAGGGGTCCGGGGCAGAATCCAAGGCGCGGACTTCCTGGCGGGCAACGCAGCCATGCTGGCGGACGCCAAGGTGGAGCTGGGCCAGGACGCCATGATCGCCGACGAGCTGGCTAAGCAGGGCAAGACCCCCCTGTTTTTCGCGGAGGACGGCAACCCCACCGGGATCATCGCCGTGGCGGACACGGTGAAGGAATCCAGTAAAGCCGCCATCGAGGGCTTCCAAAAGCTGGGACTTAAGGTGGTCATGCTCACCGGGGACAACAAGCGCACCGCCGAGGCCATTGGCAGGGAATTGGGCTTGACCCAGGTTGTGTCCGAGGTGCTCCCCGCCGACAAGGAGCGGCAGATTGCCGCCCTCCAGGCCCAGGGAGAGAAGGTGGCCATGGTGGGGGACGGCATCAACGACGCCCCGGCCCTGGCCCGGGCGGACGTGGGGCTGGCCATCGGCGCGGGAGCGGATGTGGCCATCGAGTCGGCGGACATCGTGCTGATGAAGTCCGACCTGGTGGACGCGGTGACGGCGGTGGAGCTGTCCCGGGCCACCATCCGCAACGTGAAGCAAAACCTGTTCTGGGCCTTTTTCTACAACGCCGTGTGCATCCCGGTGGCGGCGGGGCTGCTGTCCATCTGGGGCGGCCCCCAGCTCAATCCCATGATTGCCGGAGCCGCCATGAGCTTCAGCTCGGTATGCGTGGTGTCCAACGCCCTGCGCCTGCGGTTTTTCAAGCCCAGCATCCAGTCCCTTCCCCGCGTAAAACCCGGCGAAACTGCCGCCGTTGAATTGAAAGGAGAACAAAACAAAATGGAAAAGAAAGTCGTCATCGAGGGCATGATGTGCCCCAAGTGTCAGGCCCATGTGGATAAGGCGCTGAACGCCATTCCCGGGGCCGCTGCCACCGTGGACCTGGAGAGCAAGACCGCCGTGGTGTCCGGCAGCGTGTCCGACGAGGCCATCCGGGCCGCCGTGGAGGAGGCCGGATACCAAGTGGTCAGCATCAGCTGAAGAGAGTACAGACAGACTGTATCAGAAGAGCCGGGGGGCCTGCGCCCCCGGCTCTTTTGTGTTTGGAGCTTTAGCCCTTTAACCGAACCCGGAAGGTGAGACGCTGGTCCTTCCCGCTGTCCACGTGGTAAGCCTCCTCTACGTCGGTGCGCCAGATGTCGATGCCGCCCATGTACTCACAGAGAAGGAAGGGCTTTTTCGGATCATTTTCCAGATATTCGCGGATTTTCTCCAGGGAGGCGTACATCCGGCCATCCGAGATGCTGTCGCTCGTCGTCTCCCATCCGCCGCTAAGGAACGCGGCGGATGGGTCCCCACCGTAACCGGGCCGTCAGAACAGCCCCACAATATACAAAATAATCCCGTATACCACGCTGGCCGAGATGCCGTAGGCCAGCACAGGTCCGGCCACGGTGAACAGCTTGGACCCGGTGCCGGTGACAAACCCCTCGCTTTTGAACTCCAGGGCCGGGGACACCATGGCGTTGGAGAAGCCGGTGATGGGCACCAGCGTCCCCGCCCCCGCCCGCTTGGCGATGGAGTCGAACACCCCCAGGCCGGTGAGCAGGGAGGCCAGAAAAATCAGGCTGATGGACACCCAGGCGGCAGCGTCCTCCTGGTCCGCCCCCCAGCTCTGGTACAGCGCCAGCAGCCCCTGGCCCCCGGCGCAGATCGCGCCCCCCACGCAGAAGGCCCACAGGCAGTCCTTCCACAGCGGAGAGGGGTCCGCCTTGGCGCTGACGTATTGATTGTATTGTTGGTTGTTCATATCCACGGCGCTTCACCTCTGACACAGTATGCCCGGCTTCTGCCGGCCTATCCGCCAAAAACGGTTGTTTTCGGTCCCGCAGATTTTTTCTCCCCAAAATGTAAAATAAGCTTGACACGAAATGTAAAGTGTGCTATACTCCACATTGTAAAGCAAACTTTACAAACACTGGAGGTGAGAGACATGGATATGGGCACCCTCGGCGCGATTGCGGTCCTGCTTCTGGCGGTAAGCTCCGCCGCCCTGGCCGCACAAAACAGAAAGGGCAAAGACGACGACAGCAAGGAGGGCTGACATGGAAAACCGCATCGCCGCCCTGCGCAAGGCGCGGCGCATCTCCCAGGCGGAGCTGGCCGAGGCGGTGGCCGTCACCCGGCAGACCATCATCTCGCTGGAGAGCGGGCGGTACAACGCCTCCCTCCTGCTGGCCCACAAAATCGCCAAATACTTTGGGACTGCCATTGAGGACATTTTTCTGTTTGAGGAGGAAGAGACATGAGGCGCAATTGCAAGTTCAAAATCAACCCTGCGTTTTCCGCCGCCCTGGCGCTGATGTGGGCGGGCGTATTCGCCCAGAATGTGCTGGAGGTCCAGGGGCCCGCCCTGAATGTGACCCGCCTGGCCTGCGGCATGGGCATCGGGTTGGCCTTCGTGGGGCTGCTGTACGGCTCCCCCAAGACCCGCCCCCTGTTTGACAGGTTCCACGCGTTCAAAACGCGCCTGCTGGGCCGGAAGGAGGACACATCATGCTGATGCGGCTGTTTGACACGCCGGACTATGAGCGCTCCCTGCGCCGCCGCCGTCTGGCGGCCTTCGGCCTGCTGGCGGTGGGGGTGACGGGCATCGTCTGCTACCTTCTGCTGATCCATGACAGCGATGTCCTGTCCGACTACGCCAGGGGCTTCTATCTGGGCGGGGCCAGCGGCATCACCATCGGAGCGGTGCTGCTGCTGGCGCGGGTGACCTATCTGCTGTCCAACCCGGAGGCCCGGAAAAAGGCCAAGATTCAGGAGCAGGACGAGCGGGAGAAGTCCATCGTCAACCAGTCCTTCCAGTTCGCCGGAATGTTCACCTTTTTCGCCGCCGCAGCCTCCATGTTCGTGCTGGTGGCGGTGAGCCGCGAGGCAGCTATGGCGGTGTTCGGCGTCATCGTGGTTTATGCTGTCAGCTGGCTGCTGTCCAACCTTTACCTGTCCAAAACGCTGTGAGCGCCCGGTATCTCACTTTGACAATCACCCCCGAGCTGGCGGGGCTGGAGGTGAACACCCTCCTGCGGCGGCATTTGGGGCTGTCGGGCGCCGTCCTGCGCCGGGTGAAGTGGCTGGACGACGGCATCACCCTGGACGGGGTCCGGGTGAACGTCCGGGTCCGGGCGGAGGCGGGGCAGACCCTGTCGGTGCGCCTGACGGACCCGCTTCGCTGGACTTCGGCCGGGTTCCCTGGCGTCGTTCCGGTGGAAGGTCCTCTGGACATCGTGTACGAGGACCAGGACCTCATTGTGGTCAACAAGGCTCCCGGCGTGCTGGTCCACCCTGGTCACGGCCATTTTGACGATACCCTGGGTAATTTTTTGATGTATCATTACAAAATGTCCGGGGATGAGTCGGGTTTCCACCCGGTCCACCGGCTGGACAAGGGCACCTCGGGGCTGATGGTGGCGGCGAAACACGCCCATGCCCAGGAGCGGCTGAAAAACCAGCTCCATACCGGGGACTTCCGGCGGGTGTATCTGGCGGTGTGCGACGGGGTTCCCCCGGAGCCCGCCGGGGTGATCGACGCCCCCATCGGTCCGGCGGAGGGCTCCCTCACCGCCCGGGAGGTCCGCCCCGGCGGCAAGCCCGCCCGCACCTATTATCAGGTGGCGGAGGCCTGGGACAGCCGCGCCCTGGTGGAACTGGAGCTGGCCACAGGGCGCACCCATCAGATCCGGGTGCACATGGCCCACCTGGGCTGTCCCCTCACCGGGGACTTTCTGTACGGCACGGAGAACAATGACCTCATCAGGCGGCCCGCCCTCCACTCCGCCCGGCTGGCACTGACCCACCCCGTCACCGGGGAGCGGCTGAATTTCTCCATTCCCCTGCCCGCCGACATGGCGGCCTTGATTCCAAAGGAGAATATCACATGAAAAAATTACGCTTTGTAAGCCTCGTCGTGCTGAGCCTGTCGGTGATTCTGTGGACGGGGGGACGGATCTTCTTCCCCCTGCCGGACTGGGCCGTACGGGCAAACGGCGTTATCATGCTGATCGCCATGGCGTCGCTGGTGTTTTCCAGCGTCCGGCTAAAGATTAAGAATTCGTGAAGATACCCGAAACTATGTTGACACCTAATATTACGCGCTATACAATAAAGTCCGCCATCACGTTGAGAGAGGAAGGATAATCATGGCAAAAAAAGACCGTTTTCAAATCATCCTGGAAGAGGGCAACGGCTTGACCAATGATGTAAGAAAGGTGCTGCTGGACACCTCTACCGGCGTACAGTACCTGTTCGTCCACTCCGGCTATGCCGGAGGGCTGTGCCCCCTGGTGGACAAGGAGGGCGGGCCCCTGACCTGGGATGTGTGAGCGCCGTCCCCGCTAAAACTGTAAAATGATCCCCCAAAGCGCCCCTTTCCGGCGTTTTGGGGGATTTTCTTCATCCGTATTCAGGGTTTCTCCCGCCGCTTTTGAACGCGATACACGATCCAGCCCATCGCCCAGCCCAGCAGAGCCAGCCCGCCAAACGACAAAAGGAGGGTCCCCGCCAGCCCCTCATGATGGGGGTATTCCTCAAAGGGAGCGGTGAGATACCGCCAACCCCGCCGGGTGGGCAGCGCCGGGAGGGTGAGCAGCGTCCAGCGCAGAAAGCGGAACCGCGTCTCCGTCCAGCGCAGAAGCATCCATTGCAGAACCATGGGGACAAACAGAAACGCGGTAAAAATATACCAGATCACGGCGTCTCCGCCCCCTTTTTCCTCTTCATCCGGCGGCGGGCCGCCCCAGCCAGATTGCCCGCCAGCGCCGCGCACAGCGCGATGGCACAGTGGAACAGGGCGCTGGCGTTCATCAGCAGAAACACCGCGGGCAGGTAGAACAGGCCGCAGGCCAGGGGATACAGGGGGCAGAAGCCGTGCCTGCGCCCCAGAGACAGCCCGGACATGAAGCCCCCCACCGGCAGCAGCAGGTAAGGCAGGAGCAGGCCCACCAGCACCGGCACGTCGGGGGCGTCGAAGGCCCGGAGGACGAAGGGCAGCAGTCCGCAGAACAGGAAGGCAAAGCCCAGATAGGGCAGGGTCTCCCGCCAGTGGAAGAGGGAGGGCCCCGGGGCCAGCCCCAGCTTTTCCCGGATGGCGGCCGCCTCGGTGAACCACCCCACCCAGCGGCCCAGCCACACCAGAGCGTACACCAGGGTCAAGGGGATGAGAAAGGTGGGCAGCGTGCCGTGCCACCCGAAATTCAGCACCACCCACACCGACACCGTGGCGGCGGTGAAGACATAGTGGAGCAGGGACCGCGCCACCAGCTCTCGGCCGCTGTCGGCGAAGGGCAGGGTGGCGGCTCCCACCCCGGCCCCGAACAGGGCAAACAGGGCGAAGGACAGCAGCACCCCTAACGGCTCAATCTCACGGGGAAAATTGCAGTATGGGAATACAAATCCACTGAAATGGGCCGGGCCGGTCAGGCTGAAGCTGCCCAGCAGATAGCCCACGAGCAGATGGGCCGCCACGCCCGCCCCCGCGCCCGCCAGGGTCCGAACCAGCCACTGCCGTTTTGCATTTGTCATGACACTCCCCCCCTTGTCACAGGCCAAGAGCCGATTTGATCTTTTTCACGTACCGCCGGGACACCCAGCACACAGTCCCGCCCTCCAAAGTCATCTTGATGGTGCCCGCCAGGGTCAGGTCCAGCCCGGTCACCCGGTCCAGGTTGACGATCTCCGAGTTGGACACCCGGACGAACCGGGCGCCCGCCAGCTGCTCCTCCAGCTCGTACAGCCGCTGTCGGACGGTGAAGGTCCCCTTCCCCGTCTGGCAGAACACCCCCTTGTCCTCGGCGTAGAATCGCAGCACCATGGACCGGGACACCCGCGCCGCCTCCCGCTCGGTGTAGACAGTGAAGGGTTGAGGGGCCGCCTCCCCCCGGAGACGCTTGGCCAGCTGTTCCACCTCCTCGGTGGGGCTGGGGGCGCGGAGAATCACCACCGGCTCGTCCAGACTAGGGTCGATTTGAACCTCTACCTTCATCCGCGCTCCCTCCTTTTATGCTATTTCAGTATACCCGCTCCCGCCCCAAAAGTCCAGCGGCCCGGGACGGATGGCCGTTCCTGGAGGACAGACGGCGCAAAAGGGCCCCCGCCCGGAGAGAATGGTCCAAGCGGGGGGTTTGTTCCTTTTCTTTGAAAAGAAAAGGAACCGAAAAGAAACTTTTAACAGCGAAACTTCGTTTCGCTTTATCATATCGCAAAGTGTGTGTCACCGGGCGGCAATTTTCCGCCCACCACACTGGCCGTGGCGGTCTAAAGTTCTTTTTGCCCGCTTTTTCTTTCAAGAAAAAGCGGGAGGCCGCGTCTATCCTCTTGTTTCGTTACCGGGCAGAAACGTCACGATGTTTGAAAGAGTTAGTAACAGCTTAAAGTTCTTTTTGCCTGCTTTTTCTTTCAAGAAAAAGCAGGGGGTTGCGTCTATCCTCTTGTTTTGTTACCGAGCAAAAACGTCACGATGTTTGAAAGAGTTGGTAACGGCTTAAAGTTCTTTTTGCCTGCTTTTTCTTTCAAGAAAAAGCAGGGGGTTGCGTCTATCCTCTTGTTTTGTTACCGAGCAAAAACGTCACGATGTTTGAAAGAGTTGGTAACGGCTTAAAGTTCTTTTTGCCTGCTTTTTCTTTCAAGAAAAAGCAGGGGGCCGCATCAATCCTCTTGTTTCGTTACCGAGCAGAAACGTCACGATATTTGAAAGAGTTGGTAACGGTCTAAAGTTCTTTTTGCCTACTTTTTCTTTCAAGAAAAAGTAGGTTAGAGAGGCAGCAGCACCTTATACATCATCACGAAATGGGCCGCGGAGCCCAGCAGGATGAATAGATGGAACACCTCGTGGCAGCCAAACCGGGGGTTGTCCCGCCCCGGCCACTTCAGGGCATAGAGCACGCCGCCCACAGTGTACAGCACGCCTCCCGCCAGCAGCCAGGCCACTCCCCGCAGCCCCAGCACCTGCCACAGGGGGTAGATGGCGATGATGGCCAGCCAGCCCATGGCGATATAGATGGCGGAGGTGACCACCCTGGGGCAGTTGATCCATGTGAGGCTCATCACCAGCCCGGCGATGGCCAGCGCCCAGATGACGCCGAACAGGGACCAGCCCCAGGCCCCCCGCAGGGCAATGAGGCAGACGGGGGTGTAGGACCCGGCGATGAGGAAATAGATAGAGGTGTGATCCGCCTTCCGCAGGGCCACCCGGCCTTTGACGGTGGTGTTGACACAGTGGTAGAGGGTGGAAGCGGTGTACAGCCCCACCATGGACAGGCCGTAAATGGCAAAGGAGACGATCTTCCACACGTCTCCCAGCCGGGCCGCGCCCACGGCCAGCGCAACCGTGGCCAGCACCCCCAGCGCCGCCCCCGCCCCGTGGGTGACGGCCGACCAGGGCCGCAGACCGTCGTAGGGGTCCCGCCCCTTCTCCACCGGTCTGGCCTTCCGCCGGGGAATGTTGTCAAAGGGATCTCGATATAATGCCTGTTCCATAAGAACACCGCCTTTCTTACCCTTTAGTATAGTACATTCATCCCATTACGTCAAGTTAAAAATCACGAAATATAATTATTAAAACTATATTATAAAAATCCCTATCGGAACAAGAGGGATTGAATCTTCCGGGGCAAAGGTGTATAATACCCATAATACTGAGGGAAAACGCGCCGTCCGGCGCCGTTTTCGAGGGGGAGCACCATGGAAAACTCGTTGGGCCTGTATCTGCACATCCCGTTCTGCCGGAGCAAGTGCGACTACTGTGATTTCTACTCCCTGGCAGGTCAGGACGACCGGATGAACGACTATCAGAAAGCGCTGCTTCAGCAGATCCTGGACACCGCGCCCAGAACCAAAAAGCAGGTGGTGAACAGCGTTTATATCGGCGGCGGCACGCCCACCTGGTACGGGGAAAAACGGCTGCTGGAGGTCATCGGGGCGGTGAAAAAGCGGTTCACCCTGTCCCGGGACGTGGAGTTCACCCTGGAGGCCAACCCGGACAGCGTAGATGAGAAGATGCTCAAGCGCCTGCGCCGGGCGGGGGTGAACCGGCTGTCCATTGGGATGCAGTCCGTCTGCGACAAGGAGCTGGCGGCGGTCCACCGCCCCCACACCTTCAAGCAGGTGGAGCTGGCCGTCAAGGCCGCCCGGGACGCCAAGATCAAAAATCTGAACCTGGACCTGATCTACGGCCTCCCCGGCCAGACGGAACACAGCTGGCGCGCCTCGGTGGAGGCGGCGCTGGCCCTGGAGCCGGAGCACCTGTCCTGCTATGGCCTGACGGTGGAGGAGGGCACCCCCCTGGCCCGCCGGGTGGCAGAGGGCGAACAGCTCCCCGACGACGACCAGCAGGCCCAGCGCTACCTGTGGACGGTGAAGCGGCTAGCCCAGGCGGGTTTTGAGCAGTACGAGGTCTCCAATTTCTCCAAAACCGGCTGCCAGTCCCGGCACAACCTGAAATACTGGATGGGACGGCCCTACGTGGGGCTGGGGGCGGCGGCCCACTCCGACTTCGGCGGGTGCCGCTACTCCTTTGTCCGGGACCTGGAAGGCTACATCCGGGGGGTCCTGGGGGACGGGAAGCTGGTGGACGAGATGGACCAGATCCCCCGGCGGGAGCGGGGCAGCGAATACCTGATGCTCCGCCTGCGCACCACCCACGGCATTGAGGAGTGGGAATACCGCCGGGAATACTATATGAATTTCGATCCCATCGCCGCCAAGCTGGCCCAATTCGAGCAGAAGGGCTGGGTGGCGCGGACGGGCCGGCGTTGGCATTTTACCCCGGAGGGCTTTCTTCTATCCAACCGGCTCATCGGCGAGCTGATGGAGGTCCAGGAGGTGGAGACCCTGGCGGATACCCTGGAGCTGATCCGGGGCGGACGGCTTCCAAAAAAAGAGTGACCATCCAGGGGCGGCGTCTGCCGCCTCGTCGGCGCAAAGTCCGCTTTGTTTCGCTTCCGCCTTGCGGCGAAAGCTGAACAGCGCTCCCTTGCGCCTCCTCTCCCCACAAAGCCTGAGAACCGGCTTTGCGGGGTCCCCATTGTGGGGCGGCGTCCGCCGCCCCTTTTCACGCCTGGAAGCAAATCCCGTTTACAAATGTCAAAATCTGTGCTATCATGTCTGTTACTCTGTCCATTGCCCCAACGCCCCGGGGATCGCTGTCCCCCACGCCAAAACAGGAGGAACCTATGAAAAATTTCCGAAAGCGGTGCGCCGCCCTGGCCCTTGCGGCGGCGCTGGCCTTTTCCCTGGCCCAGCCCGCCCTGGCGTCCTACGCCCTGGGCACGGAGCTGTCGGCGCAGGCCACGCCCCTGGGCACCGGGACCACCCTCACCGCCCAGAGCCTGTGGTCGGCCTCCAAAAGCGACCTGCGCACCGAGCACTACGTGACCTACACCCCCAACGCCACCGTGAAGCCGGTGATATTCAGCGGTACATATGTGGCCAGCACCAACACCGTGGACTCCGCCGCCGCTCAGCTGGAGAGCCAGGGTCTGCGGGTGGCCGCAGCCATCAACGGCGGCTTTTTCAACACCGACGGCACCATCGTGGGTATGCTCATGACCGACGGCGTGGTGCGGTCCCTGGACGTAGCCAACTATACCATGCTGGGCTTCACTGAGGACGGCCAGGTGTTCATTGATGAGAGCAAGCCCGTCATGACTGCCGCCTGGACGGCGGTGGAGTACGTCTACCCCGATCCCCAGCCCGACCCCGCCGCCACCGAACCGGGGACGGACCCCGCCGCCACCGAACCGGGCACGGACCCTGCCTCCACCGGACCGGGCACGGACCCCGCCGTCCCCCCCGCCCAGCCCACGGCGGTCAGCGTGGACCACAGATTCTCCGTGTCGGGCTTCAACGCCTACCGCAACGCCAACTATCTGGGCGGGCTGTATCTCTACAACAAGGATTTCTCCTCCCGGGTCTCCGCCCACGGCGCCAGCGTGTCCGCCATCCTGCGCCCCCTGAGCCCGGAGGGGCTGAAAATGAGCGGGACCTACACCTTTGAGGTGGCCTCCGTCACCGACACCGCCCAGGAGGGCGTCTCCTTCGACGGCAACATCCCCGAGGGCTGCTACATGCTCTACAGCGAGGACCACGGCAACGCCGGCCTGCTCAGCGCCCTGCGGGGGATGCAGGTGGGCGGCCAGGTCACCCTCACCCTCGGCGGCGCCAGCGAACAGTGGGCCAGCGCCGCCTACGGCATCAGCGGTATGTACACGCTGCTGCGGAACGGCCAGATTGTGGGCGGCCTGCCCTCCACTCCCAACCCCTACACCGCCGTGGGCGTGAAGGCGGACGGCTCTGCCGTGTTCTACACCATCGACGGCCGCCAGAGCGGCTATTCGGTGGGAGCCACCTACGCCCAGGTGGCGGAGCGGCTCCAGGAGCTGGGCTGTGTGTCCGCCGTGGCCCTGGACGGCGGCGGCTCCACCACCCTGGGGGCCACCCTCCCCGGCAGCACCAGCTTTACCGTGGTGAACAAGCCCTCCACCGCCGGGCGGAGGATCAACAATACCATCGCCTTGGTGGCCCCGGCGGGAGCGGAGATCTTCACCCCCGGCGCCCAGGTCAGCGCAGAGCACCGGGTGGTGCTGGCGGGGTCGAAGCTGCCTGTCCAGGCCAGCGGCTATGACAGCGCCGGACGGCCCACCGACCAGACCTATGTGGACCTGACCGCCACCGGCGGGTCCGTGGCGGAGGGCGTGTACACAGCCGGGTCCACCCCGGGCACCTACGCCATCTCGGCGGGGGCCGAAGGCGGTCTGACGGTGGAGGTGGTGGATAAGCTCACCGCCCTGCTGGTCAGCCGGAAGGACAGCGGGGCCCGGGTCACCACCCTGAACCTGAAGCCCGGCGAGGCGGTGGACCTGTCCGCCAAGGGCTCCTGGTGGAACCTGTCCGTGGCCATGGACGCTGAAAACGTGACCTGGACCGCCGACCCGGAGATCGGCTCCATTGACGCCGCAGGCCGCTTCACGGCGGGCCAGCGGTCCGCCCAGGGCAATATCACCGTATCCGCCGGCGGGCTGTCCGTGGTCATCCCGGTGACCGTGACCAGCACCGTCCCCTTCACCGACATCGCCGGCCACTGGAGCGAGGATTACGTGGTGCGCATGTACGAGCTGGGCCTGACCACCGGCTACGGCCAGCCCGACGGCACGGCGCTGTACCGGCCCAACAACCCGCTGACCCGGGCGGAGCTGCTGGCCTTCATCACCCGGGTGCTGGGGGTGGACGAGACCGCCTACTATACCGTGGAGCTCCCCTTCGCCGATAACACCTCTATCCCCGACTGGGCCCAGCTCTATGTCCAGGCCATGTACACCCTGGGCGTGCTCAAGGGCAGCGAGAACGGCGGCAGACTGTACGCCGACGTGAACAGCTATGTCACCCGGGAGGAGACCATGACCTTCCTGGGCCGGGTGCTGGCGGCCTCCGAGAGCTGCGACCTGTCCTCCTTCCCGGACGCCGGGGCGGTGAGCGGCTGGGCGTCTCCCCACATCCAGACCCTGGTGTCCCTGGGGGTGGTGGGGGGCAGCAACGGCTATCTGCAGCCCAAGGCCTATGTGGACCGGGCAGCCATCGCCAAAATGCTGGTGGAGGTCTACCCCCTGGACAAGGCCCTGCTGGTGCCCCGGCTGGACCTGATCTCCTGACAGCCCGACCCGCGCCCCCGCTCCCACCGGAGCGGGGGCGCTCTGCCATCGTTTGGGCGGGAACGCCCGAAAACACTTGACGGGCGGCCCCGGTTCCGATAGAATAGAGGGGACTTTAATCATATCTGAGGTGAATCGCCATGAAATCTACCGTTTACTTCACCCGGGACCTATCCCCCCAGGCCGTGCTCCGGCTGTACAATGTCCTGGGCGTCCAGCTCCCCGGCAAGGTGGCCGTCAAGGTCCACTCCGGCGAGCCCGGCAACCAGAACTTCCTGCGCCCCGACTTCTGGAAGCCCATGATTGACCATGCGGGAGGCGTCATTGTGGAGTGCAACACTGCCTACGACGGCGGGCGCAACACCACCAAGGCCCACAAGATCACCATGGAGCGCCACGGCTGGCTCAGCGCCGCCGAGGTGGACATTCTGGACGAGACGGACGAGATGGAGCTGCCCATTCCCTGCGGCAAGGTCATCAAAAAGAACTTTGTGGGGGCCCACCTGACCGGCTATGACTCCCTGCTGGTGCTGTCCCACTTCAAGGGCCACCCCATGGGGGGCTTCGGCGGGGCGCTGAAAAACATCTCCATCGGTTTGGCCTCCTCCCACGGCAAGGTATATATCCACGGCGCCGGGGACGAGGAGAAGTTCTGGGACTCCGACCACGACTCCTTCCTGGAGTCCATGGCGGACGCGGCGTGGTCCATCCACAACCGCTTCCAGGGCAAGTGCGCCTATATCAACGTGATGAAGAACATGTCGGTGGACTGCGACTGCTGCGCCGTGGCCGCCGACCCCAAAATCGGCGACATCGGCGTTCTGGCCTCCCTGGACCCGGTGGCCCTGGACCAGGCCTGCCTGGACCTGGTGTACGCCTCCGACGACCCCGGCAAGGGGGATCTCATTGAGCGGATTGAGTCGCTGAACGGCGTCCACACCGTGGAGGCGGCGGCCGCCCTGGGTATCGGCAGCCGGGAGTATGAGCTGGTGGAACTGGCCTGACCGAACCGAAACGCACCAATATCGTGCCGAACGCGGGGCCTCCCTCCAAGAAGAGGGGCCCCACGCCGTTTTTCCGGAGAGTTTGTCCGGCGCGTCATTCTCTCTTGCAAAATGGGACCCGGCAATTTATAATATGAGGGATTAAGGGCCCGCATACCCCGCCGGGGGTGCGGGCCCCAGGGAAAAGGAGCCTTGCCGTGAAGAAGAGATCCATCGGGCCGGCCCCCAATCAGGTGATCGCCCTGGGCTTTCTGGGCATCATCGTGACGGGGGCCCTGCTGCTCATGCTGCCCTTCGCCAACCGCGACGGGCAGGGGCTGTCCTTCCTGGACAGCCTGTTCACCGCCACCTCCGCCACCTGTGTCACCGGACTGGTGGTGGCGGACACCTGGAGCCAATTCAACCTACTGGGCCAGATCATCCTGCTGCTGCTCATCCAGGTGGGCGGGCTGGGCTATATGACCATGATGCTCCAGGCCTCTCTGCTGCTGGGAAAGAAGGTGGGCCTGCGCCAGCGCTCCATGATGATGGAGAGCGTCAGCGCCGAGCGGCTCAGCGACGTGCTCACCCTGCTGAGGTATATCCTGCGGGGCACGGCCGCCATCGAGGGAGCGGGAGCCCTGCTGTTTGCCATCCGCTTCGTGCCGGAGCTGGGCGCAGCCAGAGGGCTGTGGTACGCTGTTTTCCACAGCGTGTCCGCCTTCTGCAACGCGGGCTTCGACCTGATGGGCTTCCGGGAGCCCTACAGCTCCCTCACCCACTATGTGTTTGACCCCCTGGTGAACCTCACCGCCGTGGCCCTGATTCTGCTGGGAGGCCTGGGCTTCCTGGTGTGGCGGGACGTGATGGAAAAGGGCCTGCGCTTCCGGCTTTACTCCCTCCACGCCAAATTGATTCTCACCGCCACCCTGATCCTGACCCTGGGGGGCACGGCCCTGTTCTGGTGGGCGGAGAACGGTAACCTGCTGGCGGGGATGGACGGGGGCCAGAAGCTGTTGGTATCCCTGTTCCAGGCGGTGTCCCCCCGGACGGCGGGGTTCAATACCGTGGATCTGGCCCAGCTCACCAGCGGCGGCGGACTGCTGACCATCGTGCTCATGTTCATCGGGGCGGGCCCCGGCTCCACCGGCGGCGGCGTGAAGATCACCACCGTGGTGGTGTGCCTGCTCACCCTGTCCAGCTATATCCGGGGCAGGCGGGAGGTGGGGGCCTTCAACCGCCGGCTGGACGAGGAGCAGATCCACCGCTCGGCGGCGGGGGTGACCCTCTATATGACCCTGGCCATGGCGGGGGGCTTCCTCATCCTGGCCACCCAGCCCTTCCCCCTCCAGGACGCCCTGTTCGAGGTGTTCTCCGCCATGAGCACGGTGGGCCTGTCCACCGGCGTCACCCGGGAGCTGTCGGCGGTAAACCGGGCCGTCATCATCGTGATGATGTACTGCGGGCGCATCGGCAGCCTGACCATGATGATGGCTCTGGCCCAGCGCACCCCGCCTAGGGTGAAGGACCCGGTGGAGCATATCACCATAGGCTGAGGGCTGGCCCCCTGCCGCAAAATTTCCCCTCCCCCGCCCCGGCGGCGGGGACGGGACACAGTTGATTTGAGAAAGGTGTGCTATGGATATGGCGTCCACATTTTTGGTGATCGGCCTGGGCCGGTTCGGCACCAACCTGGCCCTGCGGCTGATGGACTCGGGCAGCGAGGTGATGGTCATCGACACCGACGAGGAGTCGGTGAACCGCCTGGCCCCCCACGTCACCCAGGCCAAGATCGGCGACTGCATGGACGAAGAGGTACTGCGCTCCCTGGACCCGGCCAGCTTCGACTTCTGCTTTGTGTGCATCAGCGACAATTTCCAGTCCTCCCTGGAGATCACCTCCCTGCTCAAGGAGATGGGGGCCCCCATGGTGATCTCCAAGGCGGACAAGAACCTCCACGCCCGGTTGCTGCTGAAGATCGGCGCGGACGAGGTGGTCTTTCCAGAGCGGGACATGGCCCGCCGCACCGCTGTACGCTTCAGCGTCAACGGAGCGCTGGAGTACGTGGAACTGGCCCCGGGCTACGCCATTTTCGAGCTGGACGTGCCCGACCACTGGGCGGGCCAGACCCTCATCGACCTGGACATCCGGAAGCGGTACAACGTAAACGTCATCGGCCGGAAGGAAAACGGTTCCATCCTCCCCATCGACACCAGCTTTGTCTTTGCGGCGGACACCCACATCATGGTGGCGGGCCGCCCGGAGGACGTGTCCAAAATGGTGGAGTAGGGGGCCTTACGCCGCCCAACAATAATTACGCGAGGATATGACTATGGAGAGAGTAATCATCAAGATCGGTTTGCCCCGGGCCCTGCTGTACTACCGTTACCGGGTGCTGTGGGGGACCTTTTTCCAGAAGCTTGGCATGGAAACGGTGGTCAGCGCGCCCACCGACCGGGCCATCCTGGAGCGGGGGACGGCGCTGGCCATCGACGAAGCCTGCCTGTCCCTGAAGATCTACCTGGGCCATGTGGCGTCGCTGATCGGCCAGTGCGACTACATCCTGGTGCCCCGGGTGAGCAATTTCGGCCGCCACCGGTCCATGTGCACCCGGTTTGAGGCCACCCCCGACCTGGTGCGCAACGTTTTCCGCAATGAGCGGCAGAAATTCCTGTCCTACGAGGTGGATGAGGAGATGAAAAATGCCGGGGAGGAGGACGCCTTCGTGGAGCTGGGCAAAAGCCTGGGATGCACCGCCAAGGCGGCCAAAAAGGCGTACAATGCAGCCAAAAAGGCGGAGCTCAGCCACCACAAGGAGCGGGTCCAGCGCTACGAGCAGCAGTACAAAAAGGAGGGCATGAAAGTGCTCATCGCCGCCCACAGCTATGTGGCGGAGGACCCCTATATGGGCCGCATGGTGAGCGATTACCTGAAAAAGGCCGGGGTGATCCCCGTCCGGGCGGATATAGTGGACCGGGAGGCCGCCCTCAAGCACAGCCGGGAGCTGTCCCCCACCTGCAAGTGGGAAATCAGCCGGGAGATTTTGGGGGGCATCGCCATGCACAAGGACGACGTGGACGGCATCATCCTGCTCAGCGCCTTCCCCTGCGGCCCCGACGCCATGGTCAACGAACTCATCACCCGGCGGGTGAAGGGCGTGCCCATGCTCAACCTGGTGCTGGACAGCCAGAGCGGCACCGCCGGGGTGGAGACCAGGCTGGAGAGCTTCATCGACATCATCCGTTTTCAGGAGGGCAGGCTGTAATGGCAGAGGTAAAAAAGAGAAGCGTCTCCTTCCCCCGGTACGCGGAGTACAACTGCGCGTTCAAGTATATTGTGGAGCAGGCCCTGGGGTGTAAATACGTCATGCCCCCCGCCCTCACCAAGCGGACCATGGAACTGGGCGCCAAGTACAGCCCAGACTTTGTGTGCACCCCCTTCAAAACCATCCTGGGCAGCATGATCGAGTCGCTGGAGGCGGGGGCGGACACCCTGCTCATGACCCACGGGCTGTGCCGCCTGGGCTACTACGGGGAGCTGCTGGAGCAGATCCTCCGGGAGCTGGGCTACCAGTTCGACTTCATCAACCTGTCCGACTACGACATGTCCAAGAAAAAGGAGTACATCCGCATACTCCGCCGGTTCGATCCCAAGGTGAACTACGCCCGGTTCCTGGTTCAGTTCATGGAGGGCCTGCGGATGGTGGAATATGTGGACGAGATCACCTGCGAATACTACAAAAACTGCGGCTTCGACGCCACCGGCGGCCAGTACGGGCGGGCCTATCAGGACTTCCTCACCGCCATGTACACCGCCCGGAACCGGGGAGACGTGGAGGCGGGCTACCGGGCCGTCAAGCGCTCCCTCCAGTCCATCCCGCTGGACAAGCCCCAGCGCCCACTGCGGGTGGGCATCGTGGGGGAGTTCTACACCGTCATGGACGCCTTCTCCAACCTGGAGGTGGAGCAGAAGCTGGCCGGCATGGGGGTGGAGGTCCACCGCTGGATGAACGTGACCAACCAGTTCCTGCGCTACGGCAGCGGCCAGAAGAACCTGCGGGTGAAAATCCAGGACCTGAGCGTCTACGACATGGGCCCCACCTCCACCGCAAACATCTGGTACGCCCGGGAGTGCGCCGAGCGGGGATACGACGGCCTGATCCACATCAAGTCCGCCGCCTGCACCCCGGAGATCGACGTGATGCCGGTGCTGCAAAACATCAGCGCGGACTACAAGATCCCCGTGCTCTACCTCACCTATGACGCCCAGACCAGCGACGTGGGCCTGATGACCCGGCTGGAGGCGTTTTACGACATGATCGACATGAGAAAGAAGGTACTTTGATTTGGAACACGCCTATCTGGGCGTCGACGTGGGGTCCATCTCCACCAAGGGCGTCATCATCGACAAGAAAAACAACATCCTGTCCAGCCAGTACATCTGGACCCAGGGGGACCCCATCGGCGCGGTGAAGCGGCTGGTGGGCCTTCTGGAGGGGCAGTTTGACAAGGATCAGTACAAAATCGTGGCCACCGGCGCCACCGGCTCCGCCCGAAAGCTGGTGGGGACCATCCTGGGGGCCACCATGGTGAAGAACGAGATCACCGCCCACGCCGTGGGCACCACCACCTTCTACCCCGACGTGCGCACCATTTTGGAGATCGGCGGCCAGGACTCCAAGATCATCCTGGTGGAAAACGGGGTGGCCGTGGACTACGCCATGAACACCCTGTGCGCCGCGGGCACCGGGGCTTTCCTGTCCAGCCAGGCCAAGCGGCTGGGCATTGAGGTGGAGGAGATCGGCGACTACGCCCTGCGCTCCACCCACCCCACCCAGATCGCCGCCCGGTGCACGGTTTTTGCCGAGTCCGATCTGGTCCACAAGATTCAGATGGGCCACCCCCGGGAGGACATCATTGCCGGCGTGTGCAACGCGGTGGCGGCCAACTACCTGAACAACGTGGGCAAGGGCAAAAAAATCGTCTCCCCGGTGGTGTTCCAGGGAGGCGTGAGCAAGAACCAGGGGGTGGTCGCCGCCTTCGAGCGCACCCTGGGCTGTCCCGTCATCGTGGACCCCAACGGCCATCTCATGGGAGCTTTGGGCGTGGCCATTCTGGCCCGGCGGGGCAGCGGGCGGCAGGACTTCGATTTCTCCGTGGAGAACATGGAGTTCCGCACCCGGGAGGCCAGCTGCGGAGGCTGCTCCAACCACTGTGAGATCATCTGTGTCTACCGGGGGAACGAGCTCATCGACTCGTGGGGCAACCGCTGCGAGCGTGGAGCCCGGGTCCGCTGAGGCCGGACATTTAAAAACAGCGCGGAGGGACCCTTGCCGTCCCTCCGCGCTGTTCTGTTTTCCCTCTACCCAAACTGGCTGGCGTACATCTGGTAATAGACCCCTTTCCGCTCCATGAGGGAGCGGTGGGTCCCCTGCTCCACCACGTCGCCGTGATCCACCACCAGGATGTGGTCGGCATTCTGGATGGTGGACAGCCGGTGGGCGATGACAAAGCAGGTCCTGCCCGCCATCAGGGAGCGGATGGCCTTCTGCACCTGGCGCTCGGTGGCGGTGTCCACGTTGGAGGTGGCCTCGTCCAGGATCAGCATGTCGGTGTCGTAGAGCATGGCCCGGGCGATGGTGAGCAGCTGCTTCTGTCCTTTGGAGATAGAGCCGCCGTCCTCGCCGATCACCGTGTGATAGCCCTGGGGCAGCCGCATGATGTAGCCGTGAATTCGGGCGGCCTTGGCGGCCCGGACCACCTCCTCCATGGCGGCCCCCTCTTTGCCATAGGCGATGTTGTCGAAAATGGTGCCCCGGAACACCCAGGTGTCCTGGAGGACCATGGCGTATCCCCGGCGCAGGGAGTCCATGGTGTAGGCCCGGTTCTCCGTCCCGTCCACGTAGATGCAGCCCTGGTCCGGGTCGTAGAACCGCATGAGCAGGTTGATGATGGTGGTCTTGCCCGCCCCGGTGGGGCCCACCACGGCGATGGTCTGTCCCGGCTTGGCCTCAAAGTCCAGGTGATGGAGCACCGGCCGGCCCGGCACGTAGCCGAAACTGACCCCCTCCGCCCTCACGTGGCCCGTCCCGTCCCGGCGCTCCACGGCGCCGTACACGTCCTTGACCTCCTCGGGCTGGTCCAGCAGGCGGAACACCCGCTCGGAGGCCGCCAGGGCGGAAAATATCTCGTTGATGATGTTGGAGATCTCGTTGATGGGCCCGGAGAACTTCCGGGAGTAGAGCACAAAGGAGGAGATCTGCTCCAGCCCCACCGCGCCCAGCATGTACAGCACCGCGCCTCCGGCGCCGATGGCGGCCAGCCCGAAATTGGAGATCATGCCCACGGTGGGGCCCATAATCATGCCAAGGCCGTCTGCCTCCCGGTATGCCTGGGCGGCGGCCCGGTTGATCCGGCTGAAGTCTCCGCACACCCGGTCCTCCTGGGCATAGGCCAGGATGGTGCGCTGGCCGGTGAACATCTCCTCGGCGAAACCGTTCATCTCCCCGTAGGCGGCGCTGCGCTTGGCGTAGAGGGGCCGGGTCCTCTTTCCCATGTGCCGGGTGAACAGGATGGAGGCCGGAAAGGTGGCCGCCATGCACAGCACCAGGGGCGGGGAGATGACGCACATCATCACAAAGCTGCCCGCCACAGTTACGGCACTGGTCAGAATATGGATCACGTCGGTGGACAGGCTGGTGCACACCACGTCCACATCGTAGCTCACCCGGCTGATGATATCCCCCGCCTGATGGCGGTCGAAAAAGCCCACCGGCAGGGCCATCAGCTTGTCGAACACGTCCTGGCGGAGCCTCTGGGCCACCCGGCGGCCCACCCGCATCATGCCGATGTTCACCAGGAAGTTCATCACGCTGCCCACCCCGTAGCAGGCCAGCATCAGCAGGGCGTACCGGGCCACGCCGTCCATGTCCACATGGCCCGTTCCCAGCTTATAGCCCTTTTCCGCTAGGCCGATGGCCTTTCCGGCGAACTGGGGACCCAGCAGGTTTCCCACATTGCTCAGGCAGGCAAACACCAGGAACAACGCCACCTGCCAGCGGTAGGCCGCCAGATATCGAACGATTCGGCGCAGGGTGCCCTTAGCGTCCTGGGGACGTTCTTTTTTTCCGCCCCGGTCTCCCGGTCCGGGCATACGCAGTCCCTCCTTTCCAAATAAAGCGGCCTATCCGTTACCGGGCCGGGCGCGGAACAGCGCCTGCCCACAGATGCCGGTGGAGCAAAGTCCTTTTTGGATACCTTTTCTTTCAAGGAAAAGTATCCTGCGCGTCAAGCAGCTCGTCCGTCACCGGGCAGAAACGGAACGGCGCCTGCCCGCAGACATCAGCGAATTAAAGTTCTTTTTGGATACTTTTTCTTTCAAGAAAAAGTATCCTGTGCGTTAAGCAGTTCGTCCGTCACCGGGCAGAAACGGAACGGCACCTGCCCGCAGATGTCAGCGAATTAAAGTTCTTTTTGGATACTTTTTCTTTCAAGAAAAAGTACCTCCCATTTGCATCTGGTAGGTCTCACGGTAAGGGGCGCAAGTCTCCAGCAGCTCCTCATGGGCTCCGTAGCCCACGCACCTCCCGTTGTCCATCACCAGAATCCGGCTCATGCCCATGACGGAGCTCACCCGCTGGGCCACCAGAACGAGGGCGGTCTCCCGGTAGTTCCGGGCGATGGCCCGGCGCAGGCTGGCGTCGGTGCGGTAGTCCAGGGCGGAGGAGCTGTCGTCCAGAATCAAAACCTCCGGCTTCCCCGCCAGAGCCCGGGCCACCAGCAGCCGCTGCTTCTGTCCCCCGGACAGGTTGGCCCCCTTGATGTCCGCCCGGTGGTCCAGGCCGTCCTCCAGCGCGTCGATGTACTCTGCCGCCTGGGCGTCCTCCACCGCGGCCCGCAGGGCAGATTCCTCCAGCCCCCGGCCAAAGTCCACGTTGCCCCGCAGGCTGTCCTGGAACACCATACCGCTCTGGAAGCACACGCCGAATTTCCGCCGCAGCTCGTCCTTCTCGTAGGTGCGCACATCCCGGCCGTCCACAAACACGCCGCCTCCGTCCGCGTCGTAGAGCCGCAGGAGCAGGCTGACAATGGTGGATTTGCCGCAGCCGGTGGGGCCGATGATCCCCAGGCTCTCACCCCGGTCCAGGGAAAAGCTGATGCCGCTGAGCGCCTTTTCCCGGGCCTCTCCGGCGAAACCGGATGAATCGGCGGAGCCCTCCCCGTAGCTGAAATCCACGTGCTCAAAGCGGAGAAACCCGGGCCCGGCGGGGGTCTTGGCCGCCTGCGTGGACAGCACCCGCTGGCTCTCCTCCGCCTGGAGCACCTGGCCGATGCGGCCCGCGCTGGCCGCCGCCCGGCTCATGGTCATGAAGATCCGGGACAACCCCATGAGCCCCATGTTTATCATGTTGAAATAGGTGAGGAAGGCCAGAATAACCCCCGGCTCCAGGGCTCCGGCGTTCACCCGCCCCGCCCCGATGAACACCACCAGGGCCAGCCCCCCGTTGAGGCACAGCTGCATCAGGGGGGAGGGGACGGCCATCACCGTGCCTGCGGCGATGTCGCTGTCCGTCATGGCGCCGTTGGCCCGCTGGAAGCGGCGCTTCTCGTACTCCGTCTTGGACAGGGCCTTCACCACCCGGATGCCGGTGATGTTCTCCCGCATGATGCGCACTACCTCGTCCAGCCGCTGCTGGACCCGGCGGTACATGGGCAGGCCACGGAGGTACACCGCCAGCACCACCAAGATCAGCACCGGCAGCAGCGCCACCAGAATCATGGCCAGGGCGGGGTCCATGAGCAGCGCCATCACCGTCCCCCCCACCAGCAGCATGGGGGCCCGGACGCACAGGGTCTGGATCTGCTGCACCGCCGACTGGACGTTGTAGCTGTCGCTGGTCATCCGGCTGATAAGGGAGGGCAGGCCGAAGGCGTCGAACTGCTCCCCCGACAGGTTCACGGTCCTTTGAAACAGGACCTGACGGATATCATAGCTCACGTTGTGGGCGTTTTGAACCCCCCGCCGGTTGGACCATACGTTGAGCTGCCGGCACATCAGGGCGGCGGCGAACATCACCGCCCCCCAGAAAAGGGCCAGGGCCAGACTGCCCCGGGGGGCCACATCGTCGATGATGTGCTCCAAAACGTAGGGCAGCAGCAGCTCGCTGAAGGTAGCCAGCAGCTTGATGAACACGCACAGGACCACCGACCCTTTGTAGCGGCCCATGGCCCGGATGATTACGCCCATGGCGCTCTCTCCTTCCAAGTCAAATTATCCCCTTGCCCCTCCCACAGGAAAGGGCTCCAGCGCCCCGCGCTGAAGCCCTTTCGGCTGTTCAGAGGCTGTGTTCCTTATCCCGCCAGCGCCTCGTCCTGGAGCTGGTCAAAGGCCTCCATGCACTGGTCCACCGTGGCGCCGCCCAGCAGCTGGCGCACAATCAGGCAGGTGCTGCCCCACTGTTCCACGCTCATCCCCGCGTTGGAACCCAGAACATACACCCCCTCTTCAATTCTGTCGTTCAGAGGCCGCAGGGCGGGGACGCAGTCCACCTTTATATTTTTTGAGGGGGAGATCACCCGGTTGGTCTCCGAATAGAGCTGGAGGGCCTCGTCGGAGGTAATGACATCCAGCACCCGCATGGCGTCCCCGGCATGCTCCGCATCAGCGCCTACGGCAAAGCCAGTCATGGGCATCACCGGCATCTGTCCCCGGCTGCTGGGGAAACCGATGACCTGCATTTCAAAGTCCGTCTTGCCGTAGGCAGTCTCCGTGTTGGCCGCTCCCCAGTAGGCCATGACGATGGGGGTCTTCCCCGCCAGAAAATCCGGCCCCTCCGCCTCAATGGCCTCGCTGACCAGGGCCTTGTCCGCGTCAATGTACCCCCGGTCGATCAGCGTCTGGAGAAATTCAAAGCCGGGGCGCATATAGTCGCTGTAGCGGGCCTCGCCGCTGTTGAGGGCAGCAATCTCCGCCTCCGTGTTCCCTCCGTTGTAGAGATCGGCGTAGGCCAGGGCAAACACAAAGGTCTCCAGCCACCAGCGGTTGGCCCCGACAGGCGTCTCGATCCCATTCTCCTGGAACACCCGGCAGCACTCCAAAAAATCCTCCGGCGTCTCCGGCAGCTCCAGGCCGTACTGCTTGAACAGATCCACATTGACAAACAGGCCGTAGGCCACCACCTCCTGGGGAATGGCCACCAGCTTACCGTCCACGGTATTGGCGGTGCGGATGATTTCCCGCAGGTTTTTGGCGCTGTCCAGCCCCGACAGGTCCATCAGCCTGCCCTCCTCCCCCAGCGTCAGAATGGTATCCGGATTGAGCAGATACAGATCGTCCATATTGCTGCGGGCCCGGTCCAGGGCCACCTCGTCATAGTTTTTATCCTGATAATTCTCCGCCGTATAGGTCATATAGGCCACCGTCACCCCCAGCCTCTCCTCGGCCATGGCAATGGTCAGGTCCGACGCGGTTCTGGCAACGTTCTCAGCGTTCGGGTCGGTTTTCTCCATAGGGCTGAAGAAGTTGACCACCCGTTCGTCCTCCTCCCGGGAGATCAGGTTTTTGGGCTCCTCGCTTCCGGCGCAGGAATACAGTGTCAACGCTGTCAGCGCCGCCAGCAGCAGGGCGGCCCATCTTCTTCCATATCGCTTCATTGCGGCTCCTTTCCTTCAAAGCGATGCCGGACCACTTTTTTCAACAGCTCTACGTCCAGCGGTTTGGCCACATGCGCGTCCATGCCGGCGTTCAACGCCGCCTTCTCATCCTCAGCAAAGGCGTTGGCCGTCATGGCGATGATGGGAATGGTCCCGGCATCCGCCCGGTCCAGGGCCCGGATGGCCCGGGCCGCTTCGTGGCCGTTCATCACCGGCATCTGCACATCCATCAAAATCGCGTCAAACTCCCCCGGCCGGGAGTTCTGGAACCGCTCCACCGCCAGACGGCCGTTCTCCACGATCTCGCAGGAGGCCCCCTCCAGCTCCAGCAGCTCCGCCAGAATCTCCGCGTTGATCTCATTGTCCTCCGCCGCCAGGAAGTGAAGGCCCGCCAAATCCATGACGGCCTCGGTCCTCCGCTCCTCTTCCCCGCCGTCTCCCCACAGCTCCGACACTTTCTCCCGGAGGGCGGCCACAAAGAAGGGCTTCGTGAGAATCCCCGCCCCGCCCATGGACAGGGCCTGATCCAGCCCCTCCGCCTCGTGCTCCGCCAGGAACAGGACGGGCACGGGGCCCTGGAGCGCCTCCCGCAGCGCCTGGACCGCCTGGGCAGCGGGGACGTTCAGCGCCTCCCAGTCCAGCAGCACCAGCTGGAACCCCCCGTCCTCCCGGCTCAAGGCCAGGGCCTCTTCCATGCCGGAGGCGGCGCTCAGCCGCACGTCGGCCTCTTCCATCAGGGCCCGGATACTCTCCCGGCTCTCCCCGTCGCCGTCCACAGCCAGGATGCGGGCAATCCCCCGCTTCTCCCAGAACTGCCGGTCCGTCGCCGGCTCCTGGACCCGAAGCTCCAATTCCACCCGGAACAGGGACCCCTGGTCCACCTGGCTGGCAACCTCGATGGTCCCGCCCATCAGCTCCACAATGCTCTTGGTGATGGCCATGCCCAGCCCGGTGCCCTGCACCTTGTTGGTGGTGCTGTTCTCCGCCCTGGTGAAGGCGTCAAAAATGGTCTCCAGATACTCCGGAGTCATGCCGTAGCCGTCGTCCTCCACCTCGATGCGGATGTGCTCATACTGGCTGGAGCGCTGCTTGAGGCCAATGATGCGCAGACAGATATGGCCCCGCTCCGGGGTGTATTTCACCGCGTTGGACAGCAGGTTGATGAGGATCTGGTTAAGCCGGGTCTCGTCCCCGATGAGAGACTCGTGGCGCAGGCCGGAGGCCTCCACCCGGAACTCCTGCCCTTTGGCCCGGGCCATGGGCTGGATGATGGCGTCCACCGAGGACACCACGTCGCTGAGGTCGAAGGCCTCATAGCTGAGCACCACCTTGCCGCTCTCAATCTTGGACACGTCCAAAATATCGTTTATCAGGCTGAGCAGGTGCTGGCCGGAGGCCATGATCTTTTTGGTGTACTCCCGCACTTTGACCGGGTCCTCCGCGTCCCTGGACAGCAGGGTGGTGAAGCCCAGCACCGCGTTCATGGGCGTGCGGATGTCATGGGACATGTTGGACAGGAAGGTGGTTTTGGAGCTGCTGGCGATTTGGGCGGCTTGAAGGGCCTGGGCCAGCTGCTGGCTGTGGACCTGGCGCTCCTCCTCCTGCTCCCTGCGGACCCGCTCCTGCTGCCGCCAGCTGATATAGTACAGGATCACGCACAGGGCAAAGGCCGCCAGCATGGCCGCTACTACTATAAATATGCTCTGGGTGACCGCCTTGCCCTCCTGCTGGATGGCCTCCACCGGCACATAGCCCACCAGGAAGATGGTCCCGCCGTTCACCGACCACATGTAGTTGAGGGCCTGGACATCCCGGATGTCATGGTAGAACAGGAGGTCTCCCCCGCTTTTTAGGCAGCTGTCCACCTCCGCCTGAATACCAGGCTCCTGGATATTGTTGGCCCGGTAAAAGTCCGTCAGGTTCAGATGGCCCGCGCTGCGCTGGCCCATCCCCTTGGGCTTGAGGACAAACCGTTCGCTCTGGGCGTCCATGATGTACAGCGACGCCTGCTGGTTGTAAAAGCCCTTGGGCAGAAACTTTTCGATGGTGTCATAGACGTATTCCACGTACAGCGTGCCGATCTCCTGCCCGTCCCGCTGGACGGGGCACTTCATGGTGTAGGCCCAGGTGCCCATATAATTCAGATAGGACCGGGAGACGGGCAGTCCTCCCGCCACTCCCCCGGCTGAGAAGTCCAGGCCCTCCTCGGTGAAGGCCTCCCCGGTGTTGGACACCCCCTGGGTCTGGCCGGACAGAATCAAGGACATCTTAGCCATGGTCTGGCTCCGCTCATAGGACTGGACATAGGCCGCCGGATCGTCCATCCTGGCCAGGTCCTGGGCGATCAGCCACTGAAAATCCGCCTCGCTGCGCAGGATGGCCTCAATGGTGGACTGGATCAGGGCCAGGCTCTCGTTCAAGTTCTGGATGGCCGAGGAGGACATTTCCTTGGAAATCTTTCTGGACACGGCGTACACCACCGTCCCAAAGACACCGAAAATCAGTATGATGGACAGGAGCAGGGCCGTCCCCCTCCTGCGGATCTTTTTGTCAGCCTTCTCTTTCATGGGCGGTCTCCATTTCATCGGTTCTGGGGCAGGCCCGGGCCCCCTGGGGCGCTGGGCCATCTCCGTGAGACAGGCAGCAAGCTCTTATACCATCTTATTATACTCTATCCCGTTTGGGTGTCAATAGCCTCCCGCGTCTCTCCCGCCCTAAATCACAGCGGCCCGGCCCCCCTTGGGGGACCGGGCCTGACCGCTTCTCCGCCGCGCCTGGGGCCGCGCTCACAGCCCCAGCTTGAACAGATTCTTGTCCGTGTTGAAGTTGCCGGCGGAGTAGAGCACCAGCACCTGGCTGATGCCGTTTTCGGCCACGTACTTTTTGAGGGAGACGTTGTTGTAGCGCAGGTCGAACAGGTGGACTTCCTGGAACTCCTCCGCCAGGAAGGGGGCCAGGGAATCGGAGTAGGAGTCCCGGACCACCAGCAGCTTCCTGCCCTGGGCGTCGGGGTTTTTGATGACGCACAGGGGCTGGTTGCCCCCCAGGAAATAGGCGTACTTATCCTTGACCTCCAGCTTTTCCGGGTGGTACAAACTGCTCTCAATAGGCTGGCCCTCGGGGTAGCCGGTGACGGTGACATTCCCCTTGGTCCCCCCTTCGGGGATGATCGTATAGATGCTGTCCGGCTCCACCCAGGCCGCGCCGGAGGCGGAGTAAGTGGTGCCGTAAAAGCTGCCGCTCACTTCGGTGTAGGGCAGGCTCTGATAGCCCAAAACTTTTAGGTCTCCCGCCTGCTGAACCAAGCCCATACCCTCCAACAGCACCTGCCCGGCTTTCAGGGCCCCCATGGTGGTCCAGTGGTGGTCGGTGCGGTAGAAAGCGCCGCGGTCATCGGCCAGAACCCACCGCAGGTCGATATACGCCACCCTGTCCCCGCACAGCTCCTCGGCCTGGGTGATGGTAGACCCGTCGTCCACATTGGGAGCGTTGGCGGGCAGAAGGTTCGCCCAGGTCCAGCTTTTGTCCGGCACCAGGGAGAAGTACACCGGCACGTCCAGGTTGTCCCCCAGCTTGTTGACAAAGCCCACCCGAGTAGCCAGCTCCTGGTCAGAGAGTTTGGTGAACTGGGCGAACAGGGTCTGGCCGTCGGTACCAAAGTAGACCTTGTTGTTCTCCTGCTTGCCCAGGGCCCGTTCGGACCGGGCCTTCAGCCGCACCCACTGGTCCCGGAGGGGGAATTGGTGGTTGTAATACTTCTCAAACTTCTCCATAAACTCCCCGGAGCGCACCGTGTCCCAGGTAGGGGCCCGGAACTGCTCCAGGAAGGTGTTCTCCTGCTCGGAGAAGTCCCGGTCGGGGAGGATGAAGTGGGCCGCGCCAAAGCCGAAGATGAACAGGCAGAACAAAGCGGTGATGAAAATGGAATATTTTTTGCTCATAACTGATCCCCTTACTGAGCAGCACATTGTTTTCGTTGCCGGGCTTGAAACACAAGATGAAAAACAACGGCGGTAACGGTTTAAAGTTCTTTTTGATCCCTTCTCTTTCAAGAAAAAGGACGCCTGCTAAAACCTGAAGTACAGGAACGGGTTATAGGTGCCGTCCACCAGGTAGGCGGTGGTGAGCGCCAGCCCCGCCAGCATCAGCACCGGGAAGGCGATCTGCCGCGCCCGCTGGGGGAGCTTATGCCAGAGGGTCCTGCCCAGGGGGGTGGCGGCCGCGATGGCAATGGCCAGGATGGGCAGGTAGTTGCGCAGGTAGTAGAGGAAGGCCCCGTCCAGCGCCCCCGCCCCGAACCCGAACATAGCGGCCAGATAGGGCCCCATGTGGGAGAAATCCTCCACCGCGAAGATGGCCCAGCCCACCACGGCGATAACCAGACCGTAGATGTGGCACGCCCAGGCCGGGGTCTTGTCCAGCACCTTTTCCAGCCACAGCTTCTCCAGGCCGATCCACACGAACCAGTACAGGCCCCAGATCAGGAAGTTCCAGCTGGCCCCGTGCCAGATGCCGGTGGCCGCCCACACCACCAGCAGGTTGAACACCATCCGGGCGGGCTTCACCCGGCTGCCCCCCAGGGGGAAGTAGAGGTACTCCCGGAACCAGCTGCCCAGGGAGATGTGCCACCGCCGCCAGAACTCGCTGGCGGACTTGGAGATATAAGGATAGTTGAAGTTCTCCAGAAACTCGAAGCCCAGCATGCGGCCCAGGCCGATGGCCATGTCGGAGTAGCCGGAGAAGTCAAAGTAGAGCTGGAGGGAGAATGCCACAATGCCCAGCCAGGCCCCCAACGTGGTGAGCTGCCCCCCCGGCGTGGCCAGATACACGTCCCACAGGGGGCCCAGGGCGTTGGCCAGCAGCACCTTCTTGCAGGCGCCGATGGTGAAGCGCTGGACGCCGGAGGCGAATTTCTCCACCGTGTGCTCACGGTGCCCCAGCTGGTCGTCCAGGTCCTTGTACTTGATGATGGGCCCGGCGATGAGCTGGGGGAACAGGGTGACAAAGGTGCCGAAGGTGACGATGTTCTTCTGGCACCGGGCGTCTCCCCGGTACACGTCGATGGTGTAGCTCATGGTTTGGAAGGTATAGAAGGAGATGCCGATGGGCAGGGTGAAGGGGATGCTCTCTCCGCCGGGCAGAGGCAGGCTGTCGATGACGGGCAGGATGCCCGCGCCCGCGGCGGCAAGGCTGGACGCGATGAAGTTATAATATTTGAAGAACCCCAGCAGCAGCAGGTTGAACGCCACCGACGAGGCCACCGCCATTTTGGCCCCCCGGTCGTTGCCGCTGGCCTTGCACCGGGTGACGATCCGCCCGTGGGAGTAGTCGATGGCGATGGAGACGAACATGATGAGCACATACACCGGCTCTCCCCATCCGTAGAAAACCAGGTTGGCGGCCAGGAGCACCAGATTGCGCCACCGCAGGGGGGAGATGTAGTACAGCGCCAATACTACGGGGAAATAGAGGAACAAAAAATACGGACTGGAAAATATCATACGCGGTCACCTCGCCGGGCAGATTTTAGGGCAAAGGAGCGGCGCTTGCGCCGCTCCTTCTATCGGACTCAAAACAAAGCGTTGAACTGGGATACGATGGCGTCGCAGTTCTCGTGGACCACCATCATGACGTAATTGCCGTTGGACACCACCCGGGAGTTGTTCCGCCACTGTTCGGTGGGGCCGGGATACCACGCGCCAGGCTTGTTCTCCTCATCTCCCACCATATAGTTGATGCGGGCCTGGAAAATGGCCTTCACTGCGGCTACGTCGGCGCTGTTCTTCACCTGCACCAGACCGACCTCGCCGTTGTTCATGGACATCTGGGTGATGTAGACCAAACGCTGCTCGGCGCCGATCCCGCTCAGGCCCGGATAGAGGCCGTCCAGCAGGTCCTTGCTGGCCAGCTCCAGGAAGCCGAACTCATACTGGCTGGTGACGCTGGAGTAAAAGGCCGCCAGATCCACTTTGGAAGCCGGGGTGGGAGTGGGCTCCGGCGTGGGGGTGGGAGCGGGAGTGGGCGTGGGAGCGGGAGTGGGCGTGGGCTTGGGCGCGGGCGTCGGAGTGGGCTTGGGCGCCGGGGTGGGCGTAGGCTTGGGCGCGGGGGTGGGGGTGGGCTTGACCGACGGGGCCTGAGAGGGATCGGCACTGGGCTCCACAGAGGGCTCCGTGCTGGGCTCCAGGGAAGGCTCCGCACTGGGTTCCGCAGAGGGCTCCGCGCTGGGCTCCGGCGTGGGGGCGGCGGTGGGCTGGACGGACTCCACAGCCTCGGAGGGATCGTTGGGAATCACGGTCTCCTTTGCGCCGGAATTGCTGCATCCGGCCAGCAGGGACAGCACCAGGACGGCGCTCAGGGTCAGGGCAGATACGCGTTTCATATGTCACTCAAACTCCTTATTAAATATGTCTGGTCCGCGCTTATTTGAATAACGCCTCAAACTCGCCTGCGATGGCCTCGCTGTCCGGGTGATTCACCAGCATCACATAGCTGCCGTTGTCCACCACCTTGGCACTCTTTTTCCACATCTCAACCTCCTCGGGGTAGTTGCCCGGGCCGTCGGTGGACTTGGTCGTGATTCGGTTCTGGAAAATCTCCTTCACCTTGGCGGCGTCCTCGGGGCTCTTGGCCTGGGCCAGGGCCAGCTCGCCGCCGCTGAAGGAGATCATGGCCAGATAGACCTCCAGCTGTTCCAGATCCATGTCCTTCAGTCCGGGGTAGTTGTTCTCCAGCATGATGGCCCCCATCTCCTGGTCGGCGGGGTCGGCCTTTTCCAGGGCGGCGAACTCATGGTTTTCCTGAACGGTCTGGGCAAAGGCGGCCAGATCCACCTGTTTTTCCTCGGGCTCCTTGGGACCGCAGGCGGTCAGCAGGGACAAGCACAGCACGGCGGCGGTGCACAAGGCGATCACTTTTTTCATTTCTGTCTTCTCCTTATTATTATATTGAAATTACCAACAGCCGCGCGGGGCAGGACGGCGCACGGCCCCGGCCGGAAAGGCTCCCCCTCCGGCGGAGCTGGGACGGGAACCCCCGTCCCCCGCTCTATAGTCTGCCCAATTGGGGAAGAATATCCCCTCAGCGGCTCTCGATATGGCCCCTGATGCGCTGGGTAATCATGTCCAGCGCCACCAGGTTGTGCCCTCCGGCCAGCACCACAATGTCGGCGTACTGGCGCGAGGGCTGGACGAACTGCTCGTGCATAGGCTTGACGGTGGTGAGGTATTGAGAGATCACCGAGTCCAGGGACCGGCCCCGCTCCTTCACATCCCGGAGGATGCGGCGCAGTATGCGCACATCGGCGTCGGTGTCCACGAAGATCTTCACGTCCATCAGGTCCCGCAGGGCCTTATCCGCGAAGATGAGGATGCCCTCCACAATGACCACTTTGGTGGGGCGCACCTCCACGGTCTCCTCCGAACGGTTGTGGATGGAGTAGTCGTACACCGGGCAGCGGATAACCTCCCCCGCCGCCAGCCGCTTCAGATCGGCCACCATCAGATCGGTGTCAAAGGCGTCGGGGTGGTCGTAGTTCAGCGCCGCCCGCTCCTCGTAGGTCATCCCCGTGTGCTTCTTATAGTAGTTGTCGTGGTAGACCACGGACACATCCGATCCAAAGGCGTCCTGGAGCCGTCTTGTCAGGGTGGTCTTGCCTGAGCCGGTGCCCCCGGCGATCCCGATAATCATGACATCCATGCGAATTCTCCCCTCTATATGCGGTCGGCCGGACAATCGCCGATATTGTAGCACATGCGGGGGAAAATGGCAACCTCTGCCTCCGGGCGCCCGTTCAGCCCGTCTCTTATACAATACCCGCCGGCCCGCCCCAGGGTTGCACCGGCGGGCAAAAAAATCCTCCTCAGCCGCGAAATTTTCCCCGGGCCTCTGAAAATTTGAAAAAATTGAGTCCTGCTCGGCATAGTGACAACAAAAATGGGTAAATTTTTAACACTTTCGCCACATTTTCTCTTGCTATTTTTTTGGCAAGCGTCTATAATGTGCATGGTTGAGAGAGGATTTGGGGGAACATATGGTCAATATCGTGTTAGTTGAGCCGGAAATCCCGCAGAATTGCGGAAACATCGCACGTACCTGCGCGGCCACCCGGTGCCGCCTTCATCTGGTGGAACCCCTGGGCTTCGACATCAGCGAGAGGGCGGTGAAGCGGGCGGGATTGGACTACTGGCCCATGGTGGACCTCACCGTCTACCAGAGCCTGAAAGACCTGTTCTCCCGGAATCAGGTGGCCGACCTCTGGCTTGCCACCACCAAGGCCTCTCAAGATTACTCCCGGGCCCAGTTCCGGGAGGGTTGCTGGCTGTTTTTCGGCAAGGAGACCGCCGGCCTGCCGGAGCAGTTCCGCCAGGCCCACAGGGATCGCTGCATCCGCATCCCCATGCGCGCCGACGCCCGGAGCCTGAACCTGTCCAATTCGGTGGCCATCCTGGCCTACGAGGCCCTCAAGCAGCAGGGCTTCCCCGGGCTGAGCGGAAGCGCGAGGATAGACGCGCAGGGAGGCTTGGAGCGGAGCGAGGGCAAGAGCCCAGGGCCCGCGCAGCGGGGCCGGGTCTTGCCGGAGCCGCAGTGAAAGCGGCCCGGCCGCGCGTCCAATCCGAGCGTGACAATGCGGAAGCGCGGGGATAGACGGGCAGGGGAGCTTGGAGCGGAGCGAGGGCCAGAACCCAGGACCCGCGCAGCGTGACAGCAAGCAAAGCATTTAAAGAGTATCACTTCAAGTTGTAAGAAATGAAAGGAGTCAGATCGCCATGAACTACAACAAGAAGACGGTCAAGGACATCGACGTGAAGGGCAAAAAGGTGCTTCTGCGCTGCGACTTCAACGTCCCCATGGCCAAGGACGGCAGCGGCGTCATCACCGACGACAAGCGCATCCGCGCCGCCCTGCCCACCATCCAGTACCTGCTGGATCAGGGCGCCGCCGTGATCGCCTGCTCCCACATGGGCAAGCCGGTGGCCACTTTCGACAGCTACAAGAAAAAGCAGCTGGAGAAGGGCAAGGACGAGGCCTCCATCACCGAGGAAAAGTGGAAAAAATCCCTGGCCGAGCTTCGCATGGAGCCTGTGGCCGCCCGGCTGGGCGAGCTGCTGGGCAAGAGCGTGATCCTGGCCGACGACGTGGTGGGCCCCGACGCCCAGGCCAAGGCCGCCGCCCTGAAGCCCGGCGAGATCATGCTGCTCCAGAACACCCGCTTTGAGAAGGGCGAGACCAAGAACGACCCCGAGCTGGCCAAGCAGATGGCCGCCCTGGCCGGGTCCGACGGCGTGTACGTGTCCGACGCCTTCGGCGCGGTCCACCGCGCCCACGCCTCTACCGCCGGCGTGGCCGACTATCTGCCCGCCGTGTCCGGCTTCCTGATCCAGAAGGAGCTGGACTTCATCGGCGGCGCTCTGGCCAACCCCAAGCGCCCCCTGGTGGCCATCCTGGGCGGCTCCAAGGTGAGCTCCAAGATCGGCGTCATCAACAACCTGCTGGAGATCGCCGACACCATCATCATCGGCGGCGGCATGGCCTACACCTTCTCCGCCGCCCAGGGCGGCAAGGTTGGCGACTCCCTGCTGGAGGAGGACTGGAAGGACTACGCCAACGACATGGTGAAGAAGGCCGCGGACAAGGGCGTGAAGCTTCTGCTCCCCGTGGACACCGTCATCGCCGACAAGTTCGCCCCCGACGCGGAGAGCAAGGTCGTCGCCTCCGGCCAGATCCCCGACAGCTGGCAGGGCCTGGACATCGGCCCCGAGACCGTGAAGCTGTACTGCGGCGCGGTGGCCGACGCGGGCACCGTGATCTGGAACGGCCCCATGGGCGTGTTTGAGTTCGAGAAGTTCGCCGCCGGCACCAAGGCGGTGGCCGAGGCCCTGAGCAAGACCTCCGCCATCACCATCATCGGCGGCGGCGACAGCGCGGCCGCCGTGCAGCAGCTGGGCTACGCCGACAAGATGACCCACATCTCCACCGGCGGCGGCGCTTCCCTGGAGTTCATGGAGGGCAAAGAGCTGCCTGGAGTCGCCTGTCTGCTGGACGCATAACGCGACTGCATCCGGGGTCCCCGCAAAAGCGGTTCTCAGCTTTTGCGGGGAGAGGAGGGGCAGCGAAATGAGCGAGCTTTTGCCGCAGGCGGAAGCGAGGGATATGAAGCTTGCCCCGACAACATGGAGGGCAAGGAGCTGCCTGGAGTCGCCTGTCTGCTGGACGCATAACGCGACTGCATCCGGGGTC
>CANASS010000011.1 GCA_947364395.1 uncultured bacterium | reverse complement strand
CTTGTCCCTCCCGGTGATGGAGCTAACGCCCCTCACCTGGTAGCCACTTAGGGGGCCTATCGTGGGGTCACTTTCTGAAAAAAGTTTGAAAAATTTTTCTTACCGCCACGATGCTGTCGCGGACAGCATACTTAGAGCAACCGCACATCTTGGCAATCTCCGCATAGCTGAAATCATGCAGGGCATAGAGCAAGAACCGCTCCCGCTGGGTGGGAGTGCAGAGGGCCAACACCGCCAGAATTTCATCCAGTGTTTCCCGCCGGCAAACCAATTCCTCCGGCGTGGCGCAGTAGGGCAAGCGTCCCTCGGCGGCGATTATGTACTCGTCATACTCGCGCCCGTCCCAATGCCGCCGTTGTTCATGGGCAAGGTTCTCCGCCTTGTGATCGGACTGGGTGAGGTATTCGTAGACCTCCACCGAAACGGACACAGCCTGCCCATAGTAGTTGATGGTAATTTCCATCGTCCTTTCCTCCGTTCAGATTTTTGGGGTCTGAACGGAGGGGGCGGGGAGCGGTAGCGGGGCCGGTGTAACCGGCCCGGAAATAGAAAAGCGCCCGGATGGTGCAAGACCATTCGGGCGCGGGGCATAACAGTATGAGCCGTCAGAAAACGACTATTTTTGCAAACATGGGTAGGGGATGCCGTTGTGGGAAGCAGGCTTTTTTTGACAAGTGCCTATCTACCTTTAATCGCATGGCGGCGACCTCCTGTTGCCGCCAACTGAGCATAGAAAATCGACGGCTTTGAATAGTCAAAACCGCCGACAGAAATAGTTTTTGAACACAGAAAATTGATCTGCCCAGTAGCGGTTTTTTTCTTTTCTGCCGCTGGGCAGATGTTTTTCTGATTATTGAGTTACTTGCCTTTTGTGATTGGTGGAAATCAAAACATAGAGTGCAAACCACACAATACAGTGGACAGCCAAAATGCCAACATCCTTTACCGCTGTTCCCATGTTCCCGGCGGACAGTGCCAAAATGCCATCAAAAGCGGGCTGGGATGGGACGATATTGCAAATAATCGCCAACGGCCCGCTCGCCCCAATCAGAGCGCATAAAATGGGTACTGTCAGGAACAGCAGCATAACGATCTTGATATAGACCACACCGATCATCAGACCCTCGGAGAGCTTACCGATAAACAGGCCAATCAGTGCAGCCACAAAGGACGACAACACAATCAGCGCCAGCAGCAGCCCGAAATTTTGCCAAGACAATCGGAAGCAGATACACGCCGTTACAATAGAGGACAGACTGCCAAAGAGAAAGCCCACTACGACTTTCTGAAAATGTACTGGCTGGGTGTCATAGTAAGGATTTCGTTGATGAAAGCTACGCCGTCCTCTTTTTCGGAAATGATGTTCATGGCATTGAACGTACAGCCTATAAACATAGCCACAATCAGCACGGCGGGGATGAAAATGTCTTGAAAGCTTTCCAGAATGTCAGGGCGTTCCAGCGTCAAAACTTTCACCAGCTCCGCTTTTACCCGCTGTTCATAGAGAGCCGGGAGTGTTGCCGCCGCCTGCTGGAAAACATCCAGCTCGTCCCCGGCAATGGCTGTTCGGAGACTGTCCCCGTCCGCCCTCACGCCAATAACATTGGTGGACGGCTCCCGGATGGCGGCGGTCAGTTCTTCCGGTGTTTCATAAGCTGTCACCGGACCGTACCGCTCCAACCATGTGACTGTCTGCGGGGAGAGGTCGTTTTCCAGTACGCCAAAGTGCAGTTCTCCCAAGCTGGATAAGTCAATGGAACCCATAAAATTCAATTCCACAGCGACCAAGATAGGCAGTAGGAACGTCATCAGGCAGAATTTGTCCCGCAGGACACTTTTCAGTTGATATTTTAAGCCTTTCACGCCTCAACCCTCCTTTCCGGTTTCCCGGTGAAATGCAAGCCGCACCATTAGGAACAGCAGCACGATCATACCGACAGCGCCAGCATAATAGGCAGGGGAAATGTCAATTCCGAAATAGGCGTTTTTCAAACCCATATAGATATGGTAGAACGGATGATAACCAATCCAATCAAACTTAATTGAAGTATTGGCAGACAGAAATACGGGGGTCGCGGCGAAAATGGCAATCACCAGATAGGCCAGCGTAAATTGCCGAAAATCTATCAGCAGCAGGGCGCAGAGTAAACCCACCAAGGCCATCATCAGCGACAGGATGGCCGTCTGGAGCAAGACGGCGGGCAGTATTGCCGCTCCGTCCGCAATCCCCATATTTAGCAGGGTGAGCAGCACCGCAAAGGCCAGATCGGAGAGCAGAAACACCGCCAGCTTGGACAGGAGGAATAAGTCCTTCCGCACCGGGAGAATGGCGTGGACACGAATGACCCCCATGCCCTTCTCCTTAAACAGCACGGCGGCGATGCCCAAAAACCCCACAGCGGCCAGCTCAAAAAACAGCAGTTCACAGGTGATCTCTTTCCTTGCCTTATGTTCCGGCGTATTTGTGCCAAGTACCTCCGGGGCAGGGCTGGCCGAGGGCCACAGCAGGGACAGGGCGTAGTCCGCCCGGTGGCGGTCAACGTGTTCCGCTCCTTTGTAGAGTACCACCCGCACCTCCCCGGCGCTGGCATCCAGCCCCACGCCGTTGGCATCGGAGAGCAAGGCGGTGTCCATTTCCTCCATAGAGGAAACAATCTGTACCAGGGGCGATTTTTCCGTCTGTGTCCCGGTGGGGTCGTACAGATACACATTATAGGGCGGCATCTGCATGAAGCGGATATAGCCCAAGTTCACATAGGCTGTATAAAGGACAAGAAACCCTATTGCCATCAAGAAAAATTTCCCTGACACCAGCATCCGGCAGTCCTTTTTGAACAGGGCGCAAAATCCTTTTCCCATCAGGACAGTCCCCTCCCCGTGTACTGGATGAACATATCCTCCAAAGTCGGCTCTTGGGAGTGGATGCTGATGATCTCGTCATGGGCAAAGGGGATGCCTGCCTCCAGCTCCGGGGCCTCTATGGTTTTCGTTTCCCGCTGTCCCTGATACAGATAGTCAATCACGACCCGGTGATTGCTGTTTTTCTCCTTCAGCCGTTTGGGGGTGTCCAGAGCCACCAGATTCCCGTTGGAAATAAACGCTACCCGGTCACACAGTAAGTCGGCATCCATCATGTTGTGGGTGGTGACAAACACCGTTGTTCCTTTTTTGCGCTCCTGCTCGATGATCTTTCGGAACAGAACTGCGCCGGAAGGATCAAGGCCGCTGGTGGGTTCGTCCAGAAACAGCAGTCGGGGATTGCTCACCAGCGCTCGCGCCATGCTCACCCGCTGGCGCATCCCTTTGGAATAGGAGGACACCGGCTTTTTCAGAAAGTCCGGCTTAAATTCCAGCGTGTCCAGCAGCTCCCCCACATCCCGCCGCTGCTCTCTGGGATAGAACGAAGCAAAGTAGTTCAGATTGTCCACGGCGCTCAAATTGGCGTACAAGTAGGGAAACTCAAACAGGACACCGATCTTCTGAAAAAATTCCTGGCCGTGGGCGGCCGAAATGTGCTGCCCGAACAGAGAAACTTCGCCGCCGTGACCTTTCAAAATCCCGGTTAGAATTTTTTGTGTTGTGGACTTCCCGGAGCCATTTGGCCCCAGGAAGCCAAAAATCTCCCCATCCTCCACGGTGAAGTCCAGACCGTGGAGGGCCTGCTTGTCTTTGCCGTACGAGAACGTCAGGTTTTTGACCTCGATCACTCGTCATCACCCCACTTCCCACGCTGGCCGTTCTTCTCCTGCTGGCGCTTGCTCCACCACTTCATAAACTTGACCTTGAACGGGATGGAGACGATCAGCGCCGCCACGATCACCAGCCACCAGTACCACGCTAAACCTAAGAACATAAAAAACCCTCCTTATTTGTGATAAGGAGAGTTTAGGGTTGCGGTGTGAAATTGGTGTGAGGCCACTGTGAAATCCGTGTGAAATTATTCTGTGACAGGGATGGAGAAATAGAACCGCACCCCATCCTCTTGGTTTTCTGCACCGTAGGGAAGATTTTGCATAGACAGAATTTGCGCCACAATGGACAGCCCCAGCCCGGAACCGCTGTACTCTGCGCCGCTGTCCCGATAGAATTTTGTCCAGATTTTGGGCAGGTCACTTTCTGGAATGGGTCTGCCCTGGTTGAAGATGGAGAAATGCAGCGCCCCATCATCCACTGTCAGTTCCAGCCGCAGAACGCCGCTGGGATACACATTTTTCCTGGCGTTGACGATCAGGTTGCCCAAGACCTGCTCCATGCGCCGTCGGTCTGTCCGCACAAAAGCCTTTTGCTCCGGCAGCTCATATTGCAGTTCAAAGTCGGTGTCCAAGGCGTCGATCAAAAGCCGCCCTGCCACTGTTTCCACCAGCTCCACGAAGTCAAACCGGGAAATGTTCAGGCTTGCGGCCCCGCTTTCCAGGGCTGACAAATCCAGTAGGGTCACAATCAGGCCGTTCATGCGCTGCACTTCAGAAACAATGACTTGAGCGTATTTCTGCTTTTTGGCCTCGTCCGTTTCGTCCTGCAAGCCCTCGGCATAAGCCCGGATGATGCCCAGCGGGGTTTTCATTTCATGGGATAGGCTGTCCACCAGTTCCTTGCGCTCGGACAGGAGAAGCCGCTCCTTTTCCACGTCCTTTTCAAGCTGCGTGTTTGCGTCCTCCAACCGGGCAAGGGCCTGTTGCAGATTTTCGGCCAGAGTGTTCAGACTGGCGGACAACTCCCCAAATTCATCGGTTGAAACGAGATTGCAGGGGGTGGAAAAGTCCAGCCCCGCCATACGCTTTGCGGAGGCGTTCAGTTTGTCAATCGGTTTTGTGATAAAGCGGCCCATAAAAAGGTCAATACCGATAATCAGCAGAAAAACAAACCCCAGCCAGATTAGAAAAGAAGTATCTTCGCTGACCGGCAGGCCGGTAGAGAGAACGTAGGAAAAAATCAGCGCAACCCCCGCCAGTTTAGAGAGCATCAAAATCTTTTTCCGAACAGTATGGAGGGAAAACAGCTCTTTCATACCGCCACCTCGAATTTATAGCCAGAGCGGATCAGTGTGACGATATGCCTGCCTTCGTTCCCCAGCTTTTGCCGCAAGGTCTTGATGTGGGTGTCCACGGTGCGGGTCGTTCCTTCAAAGTCATAACCCCAAACACGGTTTAGAAGCTGCTCCCGATTGAATATCTGCCCAGGGTTTGCCATCAAAAAGGCGAGCAGTTCATACTCCTTATGGGCCAAGGTGATCTCTTGACCGTCAAGATAGACCTTGTGCGCGTTGGGGTGGAGCATGATTTTCCCGGCGGTGATCGCTTCGACGGAAGCGGGGGAGGAACGGCGCAGGAGTGCGTTCACCTTTGCCAGCAACACTTTGGGGCTGAATGGCTTTGTCATATAGTCGTCCGCACCATAGTCATAGCCTTTCAGTTTATCGTCCTCCGCACTCTTAGCGGTCAACATGATAATGGGCATATCGCTCATTTCCCGCGCCATCTTGCAGACAGAAAAACCGTCCAAATGGGGCATCATCACATCCAAGATCATCAAATCCATAGGATGATTTTTCAGCGTGACAAGGGCATCTATACCATCGTCGGCAGTAAAGCAGGTATGTCCGCCCTTTCGCATATAGTCCACAATAATGTCCTGCATGGCTTTTTCATCTTCGACAATCAGAATATTTGCCACAAAAATCACCTCTTTCCCATAAAGCATTATAATTCTGTCCAAGCGAGAATACAAGCGGCAAAATCAGAGGGGGAGGGGTTGGAAACAGCTTGTCCCATCGAAAATTTTAACGGGTTGTCCTTACACCATCGCCACCGGAAAAGGCTTGTCCTACCAACAATCCAGTGTTTTCAACGGTTTCCGGCCACGTTGTTCTTGTACGGTTGCCCCATCTGCTGCCAAATCCTCGGTGAGATCGGCGATGATGTCCCCAGTAACTTGCATGGTGGAAGCGGACCAGGGATAGCCGGAGGCGAACTGGGGATAGACGCCGGTGGTGTGGTCTACAAAGTAAGCGTCAAATCCGGCGGTCCTGATCTGATCCTCAGTGAGATTGCGGGTGAGCTGATGGACCAGAGTACCCACCATCTCCAGATGGCCCAGTTCCTCAGTACCTATATCAGTGAGCAGCCCCTTCAGCTCGGGGTAGGGCATGGCGTAGCGCTGGGAGAGATAGCGCAGGGAGGCGCCGAGCTCGCCGTCCGGACCGCCATACTGGGAAATAATAACAGAAGCCAGTTTGGGGTTGGAGTTTTTGATGCGGACGGGGTATTGCAGTTTTTTCTCATAGACAAACATGGTCAATCCCCCTCTTTCCTGAATTCCCAGGGCCAGGGATCGTCCAGCCAGCGGTAGGCGGCGTCCTGCCCGGCGCTCATCTGGGTGAGGGGACCGTGCATCTCCTCGTAGCGCTGCTTGGCCTCCCGGGCCATGGTGGTGTACTGCTTGAAGAGCTGGAACGCCTCCGCGTCATCCCGGTGGGTGTCCAGGTACATCCCCAGCTCAGTGACCACGAACAACAGAGCCTGGAGCTGGGTGGAGTGGCTGTCCGGCAGGCCGGCGGCCTCCGCCTTCATATGGAAGGGCAGGTTCAGGCCGGGGAAGACGGTCCCGTTGGCCAGGGCGTCGGCCTGGTTGTATTTTTTGCTGCCCTGCTGCTGAAAGGGCACATATGGTACCGCCAGAGGGGCGCAGGCGGGCATGGTGCCGCAGGCGTCGCCGCAGGGGCGGGGATTGGTTCCGGTATCAGGACTCAATTGGAATCCCTCCTTCGATCAAGGTGCGACAGCTGAGCTGTCAATCCAGCTTATGCAGAAGCTCCGCTCGGTGCCACGGGAAATGTCGAAAGACAACAGCCATCTTGCGAACGTCTGTATAATGTGGTACAATAGCTCCTGCAAAGAAAGGGGGGAGGGCGTATGTACCAGCCGCTGGCGGACCGCATCCGTCCACAGAGCCTGGACGAGATGCTGGGCCAGAGCCATATTTTAGGCCAGGACGGCCTGCTCCGCCGGGTGATCGACAGCGGAAAAATCCCCAATATGGTGTTTTATGGGCCTTCGGGTACCGGCAAGACCACCGTGGCCAACATCATCGCCCAGCGCTCCGGCCGCACGCTGCGCCGGCTCAACGCCACCACCGCCTCCCTGGCGGACATCCGGGAGGTGATGGATCAGGTGGGCACGCTGCTGGCTCCCAACGGCGTTCTGCTCTATCTGGACGAGATCCAATATTTCAACAAGAAGCAGCAGCAGTCTCTGCTGGAGTTTATCGAAAATGGGAAGATCACGCTGATCGCCTCCACCACGGAGAATCCTTATTTCACTATTTTTAACGCTATTTTGTCCCGATCCACCCTGTTTGAATTTAAAATGCTGACGGCGGACGACCTTCTTCCCGCCGTGGACCGGGGCATCGCCCTCCAGGCCCAGGAGCTTGGGGTGGAGGCTGTGTGTGAGGAGGGGGTGCGGGAGCACCTGGCCGCCTCCTGTGGGGGAGACGTGCGCAAGGCCCTCAACGCGGTGGAGCTGCTGATGACGGCCAGCCGGATTCAAGACGGCGTCCTCACCGTCACCCAGGAGGACGCTAAGCTGGTGGCTCAGCGGTCCGCCATGCGGTACGACCGGGATGGGGACGATCACTTTGACATCGCCTCGGCGCTGATGAAGTCCATGCGGGGGTCCGACCCGGACGGGGCCCTCCACTATCTGGCCCGCCTGCTGGAGGCGGGGGATATGCTCACCGCCATCCGGCGGATTTTGTGCTCGGCCAGCGAGGATGTGGGTATGGCCTATCCCCAGGCGGCCTCCATCGTCAAATCCTGTGTGGACAGCGCCCTTCAGCTGGGTCTGCCCGAGGCCCGTCTGCCCCTGGCCCAGGCGGTGATTCTGCTGGCCACCGCGCCCAAATCCAACAGCGTGTGCATGGCTATCGACGCCGCCATGGCCGACGTGCGGGCGGGGCGGACAGGGGACTACCCCCGGCATTTGCAGAACGTCCACGCCGACGGCGCGGGCTTTGAGCGGGAGCAGGGCTATCTCTATCCTCACGACTACCCCGGCCACTGGGTGGCGCAGCAGTATCTGCCTGACGCCATCAAGGACCACGTGTATTACCAATACGGCCCCAATAAGACGGAGCAGGCGGCCAAGGCGTACTGGGATAAAATCAAGGGGAAATTATAAGGGGGACGGACAATATGCCCATGGATATCCAGACCGGCGATATTTTAGAGCTGAAAAAGACCCACCCCTGCGGCAGCAAGGAGTGGAAGGTGCTGCGCGTAGGGATGGACTTCAAGCTGAAATGCCTGGGCTGCGGTCACGAGGTGATGACGCCCCGGGCCAAGGCGGAAAAGTCTATCAAAAAGGTGAGACGGGAGGGGGAGCCCCTATGAAGCGATATTGGAGCAAGCACATTCAAAATGTTGTGCCCTATACCCCTGGGGAACAGCCCCGGGAGGGGAACTTCATCAAGCTGAACACCAACGAGTGCCCCTATCCGCCCTCACCGAAGGTGATGGAGGCCATCCGGGCGGCGGGCGGGGAGGGCCTGCGGCTCTACCCGGACCCGGAGTGCCTGGATCTGCGGACAGCCATTGCCCAGCGGGAGGGACTGGATGTGAACCAGGTATTCTGTGGCAACGGGTCAGACGAGATACTGGCCTTTGCCTTCCAGGCGTTTTTTGACCCGGACCGGGAGGTGGTGTTCCCCAGGATCACCTACAGCTTTTACCCTGTGTACACCGATTTTTTCGGGCTGAACCGCCGGGAAGTGCCGATGAATTCTGATTTCACAGACCCAATAGAGTTACTGTGCGGGAACAACGGCGGGGTGGTGCTGGCCAACCCCAACGCCCCCACCGGCATCGCGGTGGGGCTGGACACAGTGGAAAAGCTGTTGAAGGCCAATCCTGACGTGGTGGTCATTGTGGACGAGGCCTACGTGGATTTCGGCGCGGACAGCGCCGTGGGGCTCATCAGCCGTTATCCAAATCTGCTGGTGGTGCAGACCGCCTCCAAGTCCCGGGCGCTGGCGGGACTTCGGGTGGGCTGGGCCATGGGGAACGCCGGGCTCATTGACGGCCTGCGCTGTGTGCGGGATTCCATCAACTCCTACACGGTGGACCGGCTGGCCCAGGCGGGGGCGGCGGCGGCCATCCGGGATGAGGCGTATTTTCAGTCTGTCCGCCGCCGGGTGATTGATACGCGCCGGAGGACAGAACAAACATTAAAGGAGAAGGGCTTTACAGTGCTTCCGTCTCAGGCAAATTTTTTATTTGTCAGCTATCCGGGGCGGGATGGAAGGGCGTTGCTGGACGGACTGCGTGAGCGGGGCCTGCTGGTGCGCTGGTGGGACAGGCCGGAGATCAGGGACTGGCTGCGGATCAGCGTGGGTACGGACCAGGAGATGGAGGCGCTGACCGCCGCGCTGGAAGAGCTGGTGTAAAAAAGCGGACATGCCGCGGCCTGACGGGGATTCCGTCAGGCCGCTTTTTTATTTTGCTTTGGACTTGCTTCGGCTTTTTTTGATGTCTGGGGGGGCTATAATTTGGGACAGACCGGGAGAGAGGAGGTCCGCCCTGTGACGGTGGTATACATAGATTTACTTTTTTTGTTGAATTTGACCGCTAACTATCTGCTGCTGCTGGCGGCGGGCCGGATCGCCGGGGCGGTGCTTGTCCGGTGGCGCATCGCCTTGGGGGCGGCGCTGGGAGCGCTGTACGCGGCCCTCATTTTTTTGCCCGGCCTGGTGTGGCTGGCCCGGTGGCCCTGTAAGTTGGGGCTGGGAGTGCTGATGGCCCTGACCGCCTACGGCGGGGAGCGCCGCCTTCTGCGGGTGACGGTGATTTTTTTCGGCGCGTCGGCAGCCCTGGCCGGGGCGGTGCTGGGGCTGGAGCTGCTGGGCAGCGCCTCGCTGACCCTGGAACACGGAGTATTCTATTCTCCCATAGATATTCGTCTGCTGCTGCTGTCCTTTGTGGCCTGCTATTTTGTGCTCTCCCTGTTTTTTCGCCGTGCGGGGCATCACGGGGATGGGCTGGCTCGGCTGCAGATCGTTTTGGAGGAAAAAACGGTGGAGGTGACCGCCCTTCGGGATACTGGCCACACCCTCACCGACCCTGCCGACAACCGCCCGGTGGTGGTGGTGGCCTGGGAGGCGCTGTCCAGGGACCTGCCCCCCTGGGCGGACCCCGCCGACCCAATCGGTTCGGTGGAGCGGTGCCACGCCGCGGGTTCCCGCCAGGCCAGATTGATCCCTTACCGGGCGGTGGGCGTGGAGCACGGGGTGCTGCTGGCTGTCCGGGCCCGGCAAGTGAGGGTGGACGGAAAGCCGCTGGGACGGCTGCTGGTGGCGCTGTCACCTACAGCTGTGGACGACGGCGGCGGTTATCAGGCGCTGATAGGAGGAATTTGACATGCTCTTAACCAATACATATATCCGGCTGTGCCGGCTGTTGGAACGGCTGGGCGTTCCGCTCCAAGGCTCCCTCCACTACATCGGCGGCAGCGACACTCTGCCGGCCCCCCTGACCCGGGAGGAGGAGAGCCGCCTGCTGGCGGCGCTGGAAGGGGAGGAGGGCCGCCAGGAGGCCCGGTCCCGGCTCATCGAACACAATTTACGGCTGGTTGTTTATATCGCCCGGCGGTTTGAGAATACCGGGGTTGGAATTGAGGACCTGATCTCCATCGGCACCATCGGGCTCATCAAGGCGGTGGAGACCTATAAGCCGGCCAAAAACATCAAGCTGGCCACCTACGCCTCCCGGTGCATTGAGAATGAGATCCTGATGCACCTGCGGAAAAACGCCAACCGCCGGGGAGAGGTGTCCTTGGACGAGCCGCTGAACACTGACTGGGACGGCAACGAGCTGCTGCTGTCCGACGTGCTGGGCACAGAGGAGGACAGCATAGAAAAGCCTCTGGAGGACGATGTGGACCGGGACCTGCTGTTCACCGCCATCACAAAGCTGTCGGAGCGGGAGCGCACCATTATCACCCTGCGTTTCGGGCTGGACGGCAGGCGGGAGCGCACCCAGAAGGAGGTGGCCGACCAGCTGGGCATCAGCCAATCCTACATCTCCCGGCTGGAGAAGCGGATTATTGACCGGCTCAAAAAAGAAATTTTACGGATGATGTGAAAATGGATACCGAAAAAACTGATCCGAAATAGAAAGCTTGCTGAGGCTTGAGGGCCGGCGGTCACAAACAAGCGGCGCCGGGTATATACCGGGGCATTGCCAGCTTATCAGGGTTTTATAAAAAGGGTTGAATGTCGTTCTGTTCGGTGATATACTTCACTCACATTAATGCAAGAAATAGGGCTTTGTGGAGGAGTTGTTGAATGAGGGCTATTATCACAGATTTGGACAGAACATTATTACGTACGGACAAAACGATTTCTGAATACACGCTTGATATTATGCGGAAATGCCATGATAGAGGTATCGCCATAATGGCTGCCACAGCAAGACCTGAAAGAAGCATTTTGCAATACCATAAGCAAATTTGCTTCGATGCAATTACGACTATGAATGGGGCTCGGACTATCCTGCCAAATTCAGTGGTGGAAAACGGTATTTCACCTCTGAGCGGAAAGTATGTTTTATCCAAGCTTGTTTTAATGCCTGATGCGCTCATTTCTGTCGAAACAAGCGATGGGATATACTCTAATGCTGAAATTCCTGAATGGAATTCTACTCACTATAGTGGTTTCCCAAACCTACCGACGCAGGGCGCGTTGTACAAAATATTGGTAAGCAGCAAGAGCAATACATTGTATCGTCATGTTGAAAATATTCTGACTAACGATACATATTATACCGTTGCAAATGGAGATCTTGTGCAGATTATGAGTAAAAATGCGACAAAATGGAATGGAATCTGCGCAATGCTTAAAGCCTTGAATATATCAAAAACTGAAACCGTCTATTTTGGTGATGATAACGATGATATTGAACCCATTCAGATGTGTGGGGCTGGTGTAGCCGTTGCTAATGCAATTGAGACTGTGATTAGCGAAGCAGACTATGTTGCAGGCAGCAATGACGAGGATGGTGTGGCCCGCTTTATTGAAGGAAAGGTGTTGTCAATCATTTAAGATATAGACAACTTCCATTTTATCGGGGGATTTCGCCTTTTGGGCGAAATCCCCTTCGACAAATGTTCTATTGAGAAAAAGCATCCGAAAAATTCCATCGAAAGCGGTCTGACGATAAAAAATATACCCTGCCCCGCCGCAGTATGAATGAGCGCCCATCGGAAATACTGACTTTGAATCAATTCCGAGTGAGGTGTTCGCGGTGCAGGGCAAGGTGGAGATCTGCGGGGTCAATACGGCCAAGCTGAAGGTGTTGAAAAGCGAGGAGAGCCTGGAGCTGCTGCGCCGGGCCAGGGCGGGGGACATGGGGGCCAGGGAGGAGCTGATCTCCGGCAACCTGCGTCTGGTGCTGTCCGTCATTCAGAAGTTCGCCAGCAGGGGAGAGAATGTGGACGACCTGTTTCAAGTGGGCTGCATTGGGCTGATTAAGGCTATCGACAATTTCAACATTGAGATGGACGTGCGGTTTTCCACCTATGGCGTACCCATGATCGTGGGGGAGATCCGCCGCTATCTGCGGGACAACAGCGCCATCCGGGTGTCCCGGTCGGTGCGGGACACCGCCTACCGGGTGCTTCAGGCCAAAGAGAAATACATGGCGGAGCACCAGAAGGAGCCCACCGTGGACGAGATCGCCAAGATTCTGGAGCTGCGCCGGGAGGATGTGGTGATGGCGCTGGACGCGGTGGTGGACCCGGTGTCCCTGTTCGAGCCGGTGTACTCCGACGGCGGGGACACGGTGTGCGTCATGGATCAGGTGAAAGACCGAAAAAACACCGATGAAGCGTGGCTGGAGCATATCGCCCTGGGAGACGCCATCAGCAAGCTGGATGAGCGGGAGCGGCGCATTTTAGCCCTGCGGTTTTTTCAGGGAAAGACCCAGATGGAGGTGTCCGCCGAGGTGGGCATATCCCAGGCACAGGTGTCCCGGCTGGAGAAAAACGCGCTGAACCGGATACGAAAAGAGCTATAAAGGTATTTTGATAGACAGAAAGCGTCCCGCGCCGTTTACCGGCCTGCGGGACGCTTTCTCATTTGGCCTTTCTGTCAGCCGCCTTCCACCAGCCGTCTGGCTTGCTCCAGGCTGATCTTTTGCTCTCTGGCGATCCGCGCCAGATCCTCGTACTCATATTTGATCCGAGATACGCCATAACCGCTGGATTCCTTCCTGCGGACAGGCCCCCAGGGAGTGTCCAGCGCTTGAACGGACCGCTCCAGCACATACCTGCGGCTGATAATCTCCCGTATGCCCAGGGTAGTTGTATGGCGAAAGAGAGCCTCCGTCACAGCCTGACGGTCCTGTATGCGGCAGATTGCCTGGAGGAGCACGCCGGGGCGGGATTTTTTCATGCCGGCGGGTACAGTGTACGCATCCAGCGCCCCGGCCTCAAAGAGCCGCTCCACGGCGAAGCCCAGCGCCTCGGCGGTCATATCGTCCAGATTGCAGGACAGGACAGCCACCTGGTCCCCGCCGTCTCCGGCCTCGCCCAGCATGGCCCGGACGCAGTTGGCCGCTTCAAAGTCCTTTTTGCCGCAGCCGTAGCCCACGGCCTGGGTGCGCATGAGGGGCATGGGGCCGAATTGAGCGGCAAAATGCTTCAGCAGGGCGGCCCCGGTGGGGGTGCACAACTCGCCCTGGATCTGCCCGCCGTAGATGGGCACGTCCCGGAGAATGTGGGCGGTGGCGGGGGCGGGCACCGGCAGGATGCCGTGGGCGCAGCGGACCTGTCCGTTGCCCACGTGGACGGGGGAGGCCGTCACCAGGTCCGGGGCCAGCCGGTCCATCAGCAGGCACACCGCCGTGATATCCGCCACCGCATCCATGGTCCCCACCTCGTGAAAGTGGATCTCCGTCACCGGCGCGCCGTGGACATGGCTTTCCGCCTGGGCGATGAGGGCGTAGACCGCCATCACATCATCCTTGACCTTGCTTGGCAGGGCAAGGTGGTCCCGGACAATGTGCTCAATGTCGTGAATCCCGCTGTGGTGGTGGCTGCCGTGCTCATGGCCCAGGCGGTGTTCGTGATCGTGAGTTCCCTGGTCATGGTGGTGCTCATGCCCGTGGTCATGGGGATGGTGGTCGTGGCTGTGCTCCTCCTCTCCGTCCACCGTCACGGCCAGATGGGTGCCTGTGACACCGCATTTCACCGCACGCTCCCGCTGATAGCGGACGCCGGGTATGCCCAGGCCGTTCAGCTCCGCCAGGAAGCTGTCCGGGTCGGGCAGAAGCTCCAGCAGGGCGGCGGCCAGCATGTCCCCGGCGGCCCCCATGGACAGGTCCAAATATAAGGTTTTCATTGCGTTGCCTCCATATGGTTTATCATGTTGGCCAGATAGCCCGCGCCGAAGCCGTTGTCGATATTGACCACCGATACCCCGCTGGCGCAGGAGTTCAGCATGGACAGCAGGGCGGACAGCCCCTGGAAGGACGCGCCATAGCCCACGCTGGTGGGCACCGCGATCACCGGGCAGTCGGCCAGCCCGCCGATGACGCTGGCCAGGGCTCCCTCCATCCCGGCGATGGCGATGATGACGCTGGCCGTCATGATCTCGTCCAGGTGGGCCAAAGTGCGGTGGAGCCCCGCCACCCCCACGTCGTACAGCCGGGTGACCCGGCTGCCCAGCACCTGGGCGGTCAGCGCCGCCTCCTCCGCCACAGGGATGTCGCTGGTGCCCCCGGTGGCCACCACCACCGTCCCCAGGCCGTCGGCGGGAGGGATGTCTCCCACGATGGCCACCCGGGCGTCGGGGTGGTAGTCCAGCGGGTGGGTCCGGGCCACCGCGCCGGCGGACTCCGGGGACAGCCGGGTGATGAGTATCGTGTCCTGCCCGGCCCGCTTCATGGCGGACAGGATGCCCACAATCTGCTCCGGGGTCTTTCCCGCGCCGTAGATTACCTCCGCCGCCCCCTGGCGGACCTTGCGGTGGAGGTCCACCTTGGCGTAGCCAATGTCCTCAAAGGGGGCGGCCTTCAGCTTCAGCAGGGCGTCGTCCACGGTGGTCTCGCCCGCTCGGACGGCCTCCAAAATCCGCTTTACCTCGTTATTCATTCCGCGCCTCCAAATCCAGCAGTACGCCGCTGTAGAATTGCCTCAATTCTGAGAAAATTTCCCCCCGCCGCTCCAGTGCCAGGGGGAGCTGGGCCGCCGGGACCTGGATGCGGGCGCAGCCATCCAGCAGCCGCACCCGGAAATCCCGAAAGCCCAGCCGGGCCAAATAGTCCTCCGCCTGTTCGGTCCGCTCCAAATCCCGCCGCCCGATGGCCGTCCCCGGGGGCACCCGGGTGGCCAGACAGGCGTAGGCGGGCTTATCCCAGGTGAACAGCCCCGCCTTCCGGGACAGCTGCCGTATCTCATCCTTGGTCAGCCCACATTCCCGCAGAGGGGAGCGCACCTCCAGTTCCCGGAGAGCCCGCATCCCGGGCCGGTCCTCCTCGGGGTCGGAGGCGTTGGTGCCGTCCAGCAGGAGGGGGTAACCGTCCCGCTCCGCGGCGGCGGCAATGGCGGAAAAGATGGCCCTTTTACAGTGATAGCATCGGTCCGGCGGGTTTTCAGCCACGGGGGAGACCGACAAAATGTCCACCGGCAAAACCTGGAGCGCCGCGCCCAGCTCTCCGCACAGGCGCCGGGCGTCGGCCAGCTCAAACCGGGGCTGGAAGACGGTGTCCACAAAGTAGGGCCGCAGGTCGGCCCCCCATTGGGCCGCCGCGTACAGCAGGTAAGCGGAGTCCACGCCGCCGGAAAAGGCCAGCGCCGCCCTGGGGTGCTCCGCGAAAAAATCCTTCAGTTCCATGGTATTCACTCAATTCTCCCGCCGGATGGCGGGCTTGTCTATATGATGGGATCGGACGAAGCCGCAACGCGGTTGATTCAGCTGACAGTATCATAGCAGACCCAGGGGCGCGGCGCAAGAAGGGAGGGAAGGTTTTTACAGGTTACGCTCCCGGCGGCTGGCGCTCTTACGCAAATGGTCGCCCAGACTGGTGACGCACAGCAGCGTCACGGTCAAAAACCCGCCGGGGATGAGGATGATCCACCACGCGCCGCTCAGAAGGGCCTTTTCCGACAGGGACAGCATACCGCCCCAGGTGACGGTCTCCAGGGGCAGGCCCAGGCCCATGAAGCTGAGGGTAGATTCCGCCGCGATGGCGGTCCGCACGTTCATCACCACCATGAACAGGATGGAGGGGATGAAGTTGGGGGCCAGGTGCCGCCGAAGTAGGTAAAAGAAGCCGCCGCCCATGGCTTTCGCCGCCAAAATATACTCGCTGTTCCGAAGCTGCCGTACCTCGGTGCGCACCACCTTGGCAATGGCCGTCCAGCTGGCAGCGCCGATGACCAGGGAGAGGGACAAGGGACTGGCCCGGCCCAGCGCCGCCTGGAGCAGGACGGTGAGGAGGAGGCTGGGCACGCTGAGCCAGATCTCCGCCAGCCGCATGAGGGCGGCGTCCAGCCAGTCCGGGGCGCAGCCGCTGGCCGCGCCGAACACCACGCCCAGCGCTGTGGACACCGCCGCCGCCGTCACGCCGATGAACAGGGACAGCCGCCCGCCATGCCAGATCATGGAGAAGATGTCCCGCCCCATGGTGTCCGTCCCGAACCAGAAGTCGCTTCCGGGGGGGACGGCGCAATGCTGCAAATCCATGTAAGAGGGGTCCCCCGCCGCGAAAAGGCCGCAGGTCAGGCACCCCATGACGATGGCCGACAGCAGGAGGGCGGACAGCACCGGCGCACCCCGCCGCCGCTGGGGCTTGGCCGGCGGCTCCGGCGGCAGGGGACGGATGCCTGCCCGTTCAAACGGTGCGCTCATAACTGACTCACCCCCGCCGTGTCCCGGACGCCGAGCCGGGGGTCCAGCCGCTGATTGACGAACTGGGCGATCATGCCGCTGACCATGACCACCGTTCCGGACAGCAGGCACAGCAGCATCAGCAGGTTGTAATCCTGATACCGGGCGCTCTCATAGGACAGCGTCCCCAGGCCGGGGTAGGAGAACACCATCTCCACAATGTAAGTGCCCCCTAAAATGTGGGGCACAGAGATGGCCATGAGGCTCAGGTAGGAGGGGATGGCGCTGCGCAGGCAGTGGCGGAACATGACGCGGCCCTCGGTCAGCCCTTTGGCTTTGGCCAGCAGAACGTAATCCGCCCGCACCTCCTCCAGCAGCCGGTTGCGGACCATGTAGGCGTAGTACCACAGGTGCCCGGCCACCACCACGCTCACCGGGAGCGCCAGATGGGCCAGCCGGTCGCCCAGGCCGCCGCCCCCGATGGAGTAGGCCCCGGAGCTGGGCAGCCAGCGCAGGGTGACGGAAAATACCAGGATGAACACCAGGGACAGCCAGAACTCCGGGACGCAGCTGGCAACGGCGCCCAGCTTGCAGAGGACCCGGTCCAGCGGCCCGTCCTCATGCCAGGCGCACAGCACCCCCAGCAGCAGGGACAGGGAAAAGGTGAGCACAAACCCAGTGCCGCCCAGGACCAGCGTGTTTCCGGCCCGGCTGGCAATGACCTCCGCCGCGTCCATTTTGTATTGGTAGGAGATCCCAAAGTCACCCTGGAGGGCCCGGCCCAGCCAGCGGATATACTGCACCGTGATTGGATCGTTGAGCCCCAGCCTGTCCTCCGCCCAGGCCCGCTCGGCTGGGGTCATCCGCTCCACCCGGTCGCCGTAGTAGGAGACCAGCGGGTCGCCGGGGGCCAGGCGTGAGACATAGAACACAATGGTGACCAGCAGAAACATGCTGAGCAGAAGGGAGAGCAGCCGCTTTCCCCAGCCCAGGGCCAAATTCTTGATATTCATAGCCCGTCCCTCCCATCCTTCAGGACAAAGTGCCGGGGAGCGGCCTCTACCCATACGCCCTGTTCCGGCAGCTCCTCCCCGTGAAATTCCAGCGGCCTGCGGGCCCGCTCCCGGCGGGGGTCCGGGATGGGGATGGCCGACAGCAGCGACTGGGTGTAGGGGTGTAGGGGACTGGAAAAGAGCTGGGCCGCAGGGGCCTCCTCCACCAGCCGCCCCCGGTACATCACCCCCACCCGGTCGCACAAAAACTCCACCATGGCCAAGTCGTGGGCGATAAACAGGAATGAAAAGCCGTGCTCCGCCTGTAGATGTTTAAACAGGTTGACAATCTGGGCCTGGATGGACACGTCCAGCGACGCGATGGGTTCGTCCGCCACCAGCAGCTCCGGCTCCATGGCCAGGGCCCGGGCGATGGCCACCCGCTGCCGCTGCCCGCCGGACAGCTCAGGCGGATATTTGTCCAGGCAGCCGGAGTCCAGCCCCACGTACTTCATCTGAAATTCCGCCTCCGCCCGGAGGGTTCCCCGGGGCGGCGTGATACGCTGGAGCTTCATGGGCTCGGCGATGATGTCGCACACCTTCATGCGGGGGTTCAGGCTGGAGGCGGAGGCCTGAAAGACCAGCTGGCGGCTGGCCTGAAGCATCCGCCGGTTTGCCCGAAAGGCTTTGGAGTCGCAGGTGTCGATCCCCTTGTACAGGATTCTGCCCGCCTGGGGCCGGCAGAGGTTCATCACGCACCGGGCGGCGGTGGATTTGCCGGAGCCGGATTCCCCCACCAGCCCGTAGATCTCGCCCCGGAGAATCTGAAAGGACAGGTTGTCCAGCGCCTTGACGGATGTGGCGCGGGTAAGGGGGTAGCGGTGGGTCAAGTGCTGGACATCCAGCAAAATCTCATCCGGCATCAGCTTCCACCTCCCACCGGCGGCGTGATGGCGGGGGCTCTGGGGTCCAGCAGCCAGGTGGCCGCGTAGTGGGTGTCCGTCACCTGGAACATGGGGGGCTCCTCCTGGTAGTCGATGGCCAGGGCGAATTCATTCCGGCAGGCGAAGGCGTCTCCCCTGGGGGGATTGACCAGGGTGGGGGGCATGCCGGGGATGGCGTACAGGCTGTCCCGGCCCTTGGACAAGGCGGGGAGGGAACGCAGAAGCCCCCAGGTATAGGGGTGTCTGGGGTCGTAAAAGATTTCCTCCGCCGTGCCGGTCTCCACAATTTTTCCGGCGTACATCACCGCCACCCGGTCCGCCACACGGGCCACCACCCCAAGGTCGTGGGTGACGAACACCGTGGCCGTCCCCAGCCTGCGCTGGATGTCCCGGAACAGGTCCAGAATCTGGGCCTGTATGGTCACGTCCAGGGCGGTGGTGGGCTCGTCGGCGAAGAGGATGGCCGGGTTCCCGGCCAGGGCGATGGCCAGCACGGCCCGCTGGCACATTCCACCGGAAAAGTGATGTGGGTAGAGGTCTATCCGATCCTCCGGGCGGTCGATGCCCACCAGAGCCATCAGCTCCAGCACCTTGGCCCGAAGGGCCTCTCTGGACAGGCGGGGCCGGTGGACCCGGACGGCCTCGCCGATCTGCGCGCCGATGGACATGGCGGGGTTGAGGCTGGTCATGGGGTCCTGAAAAACCATAGAGAACAGCTTTCCCCGCAGTTTGTGCATATCCCGCTCCTGGTAATGGGTGATATCGGCGCCATTGACCAGGATGGAGCCGGACTTGATTTTTGCCGTCCGGGGGAGAAGCTTCATGACGCTCCTGCACAGCACGCTTTTGCCGCAGCCCGATTCCCCCACCAGAGCCAGCACCTGTCCAGCCTTGAGGGAGAAGCTGACATCCCGCACAGCATGGACCTCCCCGGCGGGAGTGAAGAAGCTGACGGATAAATTTTTGACCTCCAGCAGTTCCGGCATGGCACACCTCCGTGGCGCAGTCTCGTTCATTCGATGGTCCACTCATGGACGTTCCAGAAGATACCCACGCCGTGGTGCCCCAGAACGGTGTTGGCTGCGATGCCCTTCACTGCGGATTTTGCCACATAGTTGGCGTCGATGTAGCAGATAAAGGCATAGGGAGGGTCGGCGGCCAGTTCCTCCTGGAATTTGGCGTAATACTCCCGGCGGAGGCTGGAGTCGGAGGACTGCCGGGCCAGCGTCAGATACTCGTCCACCTTTTCATTGGAATAGCCACTGTAGTTGGCTCCCTTGCCGGTGCCGAACACCTTGTAGGTGTGGTCGTCCGCGTCGAAGGGGCTGCCCCAGCCGATGAGCCCGGCCATCTGTCCGCCCCAGTCGATTTTGGCGGGGATCTCCACCGTACAGTGGATGCCTGCCTCTCGGAGCTGCTGGGCGGCGGCCTGGGCGATGTCAATGCGGTCCTGCTCCCCGGCCATCACGCTGATGACAAAGCCCACTTCCTGGCCGTTCCGCTGGTAGAAACCGCTGGAGCCCATGACACACCCGGCGGACTCTAGAATCTCCTTTGCCCTGGCGGGGGCGTAGCCATACCGCTCCACATTTTCATTGTTATAGATGTTGCGCTGAAGGGGGCTGTAAGCGGCCATTCCCTGGCCCAGCAGCACCGAGTCGATGATGGCCTGCCGGTCGATGGCACAGCAGACGGCTGGGATCAGGTCCCGGTTTTCGATCCAGTAATCGTTCCAAAAATTGAACAGAATACCCCGGTAGTCGGCGGTCATCATATCGTAGCAGGTGAAGCCGTCCCGGCCCGCAAAGCTTTGGGCGTTCCGGGGGTCCAGCAGAGCCAGGTCCAGCTCGCCGGATTCCAGCTGGACGGCCTGGGCGTTGTCGTCCCCCACGATTTTGAAAATGATCTGGTCGATGCTGGGGCAGCCCAGGTAGTAGTCTTCGTTTTTCACCAGCACGATGGCCTGGCCCACGTCCCAGCGCTCCAGCTTGTAGGGTCCTGTGCCCACCGGGGCGCGGAAAAAGCTGGAGGTCTGCATGTCCTCGCCCTCCAGCAGGTGGCGGGGGAGGACCGCCATGGTCATGTACTCCAAGAAAGCGGCGTTGGGACCTGCCAGCTGGAAAACCACCGTCTGCTGGTCCGGGGTGGTGATCTCCTCCACGTCCTCGTAGTTGGGAGCGTTTTCCGCGCCGTTTTCCGGGTCCATGATGGCCTCGATGGTGAATTTTACGTCGGCAGAGGTGAGAGGCTGGCCGTCGTGCCATTTTACGCCCTCCCGGAGGTGGAAGGTGTAGGTATAGGCGTTTTCATCGTAGTCCCAGCGCTCCGCCAGGCCGGGGACCACCTGGTTTTCGCCGTCGTGGGCGGTGAGGCCGTTGAACAGCAGGGCGTTGATCTCACAGTGCTCGTCCATGGCGGGGTTGATGCGGGTGTAGTCGGCACTGCCGTAGACCAGGGTGGAGGGAGCGTTTGCGGCGGGCGCACCGCCGCAGGCCGTCAGGGCCAGCGTCAGGGCCAGGGCAGGCAGAAGGGAAAAGAGCCGTTTTTTCATAGATTCCTCCTAAAAAATGTCAAGGGGTAAGGGCCTTGGGAAAAGAAAAAAGCACACGGCCCCTCTTCGGAGAGGACCGTATGCCTTCTTAGCATACCGTTCACAAGAACAAAAACACCTGCGGTGGAGTGGGACGCTTCAGCGCCCCTGCGCCCGCTTCATGTGGGCTGATTGACAGCAGTATATCTGAAAAAGGAGGGCGTGTCAAGCGGCAAAACGGCGGGGATGCGGGAGGTATCTCCCAGCTCCGCCTCGCTTTGGTGGGCAGAGGGGCTTTAAATTCAAAAAAATACCTGCTTTGAACCGACTTCACCGGCACATAATGAGTCACGGGGAACGTGAAGAAAAAGCAGGAGGCATATAGTGATGAAGCAGAAGTTTTTTGCACTGTCTCTGGCCTGTCTGATGGTCATGGCGCTGGCGGGCTGTTCCGCCAGCCGGGACAGGGACAGCAAAGCGTCCGACTATCCCAGTCACAGTGTGACATCCGACTACGACGACCGGGCCAGCGCCGGTATAGATGACGGCGCGTACTACAGCGACAACGTGGGCGGCGGTCAAGACGATGGAGGCCATGTCAGCGACGACTACTATCAGAACAACGTCTCTGGAAACGGAGGCAATCCCGCCAACGGAGGAAATTCCTCCAACGGGGACAATGTGATGGATGACATCGGCGACGCCGCCGGGGACCTGGCCCGGGGCGCGGGCAACGTGGTCCGTGACGCCGGAGACGCCATCGGCGACGCGGCCAATGATGTAGGCAGGGCCATGCGGTAAACGGACAGGGCGGCTGGTGTTCCGGCCGCCCTGCGGTTTTTATTGGAGCGCGATGCGGAATTTGCCGGAAAAGTGATCCATCCGCAGAGTGACAGTACAGCATTTGAACCGGCCCACGTCAAAGAGCAGGGAGGCGTCCTGTTCATAGGAGCCCGAGGCGGGGGAGAGGGCAGAGCCGTCCGGCCCCTTGACCTCGAATTCCAGTGCGCCGGAGGCGGTCTCGCCCTCCACGCAGAGCGTGGAATACCGCTTGAACACCACGAAGTTCCGGCGCATATAGCCGGAGGCCTCGGACAGCGTTCCCTTCCAGCGGGCGGGGAGGCTGTAGGAGGCGTTAAGGATAAAGACTCCCGCTTTGGTGACGCCAAATCCGAAATAGTAGAGGATCAATATCAACGGGACAAAAATGACGGTTAGAATCAGAACGATCTCCATGAGAAACCTCCTGTCAAAGCTCTAACCCGATGTACTTTTCCATGGTGTCCAGGTGGCCGATGCCGCCGGGCTCCTCGCCCACCTTGTAGAAGCCGTGGGAGGCGTAGAACTTTTTGGCGCGGTCATTTTCCGGGGCGCACCGCAGCCGCAGGACCTGCCGCCCCATGGCCCGGTAGGTGCACACCGCCTGACCCAGCAGCTGGACTCCCAGCCCCTTGGAGCGGAAGTCCGGGGCCATGTAGAAAAAGGGCACCCGGCCCGCCTGATCCTGGGCGTCCTGCTCCCAGTCCATCTGGAGCACCCCCACGGGAACGTCGCCCAGCAGGGCCAGCAGGAGGCAGTTTTCATTTTGCGCGCTGTTTTTCTCGGCCACGGCCAGAAAGCCTTCGCCGTCAAAGCCCTCCATGACGCCGTGGCTGGCCTGCCAGCCGTCCCGCCGGGCGGCCAGATAGGTCTCCCGCTCCTGGGGGAGACGCAGGGGCCGGAACCGCAGGGCGTTGCGCTCCATACCGGGGATGCCGTAAGCGCTGCTGGCCTTGGGCAGGGGAGAGGCTCCCTCCAAATGGCTGTCGTCGTTGTAGAAGGCCACCTTCACCTGGCCGTTTTCCACCTCCAGCTTGGCCACGCCGGTGTTGTTGGACAGAGGGAGCTGGTCCATCTCGCCCGGGTCCACCCCCAGCCAGACGGACAGCCCGCACTTGATGGCGCAGCCGTGGGAGGTTACGGCCACCGTCTGGTCCGGGTGGGCGGCGGCAATGCGCCGGATGGCCCGGTCCATTCGACGGCGGACGCTGGAAAAGGTCTCGCTGCCCTCCACCTGCCAGCTGGGGTTACAGTCCAGAAAGGCGGCGAGGCCGTCCCGGTCGTCGTGGAGGAGCTGTCCCCAGGGCACATCCTCCCAAATACCCGCGCCAATCTCCCGCAGGCCGGGGTCCACCCGCAGGGCGAGCCCCCGGGGGCGGTAGATAGCCCCGGCGGTGGCCATGGCCCGGTACAGGTCGCTGGAATACACCGCGTCAAAATGGACGCCCTCAAACCGCTTTTCCAGGGCCTTGACCTGTTCCCGTCCTTTGAGGGTGAGCAGGCCGTTGTGCCAGCTGTGACAGCGGCGGTAGAGGTTGCCTTCCGCCTGTCCGTGGCGGATGAGATAGATTGTGGTCATGGAAATTCCTTCTTTCTTTACCAGGGGCGCACGCCGCCGGTGAGCGCCCGGACAGCGCTCAGCCCCTGTTTTGCCGCAATTTCCGCCAGCCCGTCCCGCACCTTCAGCGGGGCATAGGGATCGGCGAACAGGGCGGTGCCAACCGCCACGGCGGAGGCCCCGGCCAGCATGAGCTGGGCGGCATCCCCGCCGGTGGAAACGCCCCCCATGCCCAGAATGGGGAGCTTGACAGCGTTTGCCACCTCCCACACCATCCGCACGGCGACGGGGAGGACGGCGGGGCCTGACAGCCCTCCGGTGTTCATCTTTAGAATAGGGCGGCGGGTGTTCACGTCAATGCGCATCCCCCGCAGGGTGTTGATGAGGGACAGTGCGTTCGCCCCCGCGTCCGCCACCGCCCGGGCGATTTCCGTGATGTCGGTGACGTTGGGGGAGAGCTTCACCATCACCGGGACGGAGGCGTGCTTTTTTGCTTCCTCTGTGACTTCGACGGCCAGTTCGGGCCGGGTGCCGTAGGCAAGTCCTCCGGCCTTTACGTTGGGACAGGAGATGTTGACCTCGATCATGTCCACCCCGGCCTCCGACAGCTTTTCGCACATCACGCCATATTCCTCCGGGGTGTTCCCGGAAATGTTGGCGATGATCTTCACGCCATACTGCCGCAGGAAAGGCAGCTCGTCCGTGATAAAGGCATCCACGCCGGGGTTTTGCAGGCCCACGGAGTTGAGGATACCCATAGGGGTCTCGGCGATCCGGGGCGGAGGATTGCCCTCTCTTGGGTGAAGTGTTAATCCTTTACAACAGATAGCCCCCAACTCGGACAGGTCAAAAAATTGTCCGTACTCCCGGCCAAAGCCGAAGGCGCCGGAGGCTGCTACCACCGGGTTTTTCAGGAAAACTCCCGCCAGGTCTACGCCCATGTCCACCGGGCATTTCGGAAATAGGGCGGTTTGTGTGGAGGCGCCTGCAATGACGCCCTCCGTCTCGGAATGAGGCTTATTCTTTTCAGACATCCCACGCCACCTCCTCCGCATTGAACACCGGGCCGTCCTTGCACACGTGCTTCATGGTCCCGTCCTTCATCTGTATGGCACAGCCCAGGCAGGCCCCCACGCCGCAGGCCATCCGCTCCTCCATGGATACCTGGCAGGGAACGACGAACTCCGCCGCCGCCTTGGCCACGCTGTTCAGCATGGGCCTGGGACCGCAGGCCAATACAGCTGTAAAGGACTTACCCTTTGCAAGAATATCCCGCACCTGTCCATCCACAAAGCCGTGACGGCCCAGGGTTCCGTCGTCGGTGCACAGATATACGGAGGCGCAGGTGTCCTCCAGTTTGTCAATGAGGGCGGGCATTACCCGGTCTATGGAGCGGAAACCAACCACCGCCACGTCCTCCTGACTGTGGCGGCATCCCACGATGGGGGGCACGCCGATCCCGCCTCCCACCAGGAGATAGCGCCCCTGGGGCCGCATATCGAAGCCGCTGCCCAAGGGCCCCAGCACGTCCAGTTTGTCCCCGGCCTTTCGCCGGGAGAGCCATTGTGTGCCGTCTCCCCGCACCTCAAAGACGACGCTCACCAGATCGTCAGGCTCGTCCTCGCTCCATTCGCAGATGGAAATGGGACGGCGGAGCAGGCGGCTGTGTCCGCATTTGATGTGGAGAAATTGACCGGGCCTGATTTTTCCGGCCATCCGGCCCGCCTCCAGCACCATATGCCAGGCGTAGTCATTGAGTTTGGATATCCCGGCCACGGTGCAGATCTGTTGAATAGGCATCTTATCCCTCCAAAAGTCTAAAGTTCTTTTCTTTTTGCCTCTTTTTCTTTCAAGAAAAGAAAAAGAAGGCCCTACAAAATCGTCACGTACTGCTTGATCTCGTCCCGCATCTGCTCAGCGGCAGACCGGGCGGACTCCTGGTAGTCCGCGCCGTCCTTGCCGGTTTTCTGCCAGGCGCACATGATGGAGCGGGAGGCGTTGACGATGGCCCCCCGGCCCAGCTCGTCGAAGGCGTAGCGCACATCGGCGGCGGTGCCTCCCTGGGCTCCATAGCCGGGAACCAGGAAGAAGGTCTTGTCCAGGCGGTAGCGCAGCTCCTTGAGGACGGAGGGATGGGTGGCTCCCACCACCGCCCCCAGGGCCTGGTAACGGTACTTGCCCTCGGTACCCTGGCCCCAGCGCTGGATCAGGTCGCCCATGACGGTGTACACCAGCCGGTCTCCGGCCACGATGTCCTGGAGCTCCACCGAGGAGGGGTTGGAGGTCTTGGCCAGCACAAAGGCGCACTTGTTCCACTGGGCGCAGTCCTTGAGGAAGGGCTTGATGGCGTCGGACCCCATGTAGCCGTTGAGGGTGACGCAGTCGGCGTCAAACACGGAGCAGGCGGTTCCGCCCACCTGGGTGGCGCCCAGCCACGCCGCGCTGTAGGCGGCGGCGGTGGTGCCGATGTCGCCCCGCTTCACGTCGGCGATGACGAACAGGCCCTTTTCCTGGGCGTAGGAGATGATCTCCTCCAGGACCCGCATACCCCGCCAGCCCAGCATCTCAAAGTAAGCGGACTGGGGCTTGACGGCGGGCACCACGTCCGCCAGGGCGTCGATGAGGCCCTTGTCAAATTCCAGCACGGCCTGGGCGGCGGCCTCCAGGGTCTCCCCATGCCGGTCCATGTGCTTTTTGAGGATGAACGGGGGAACGTACTCCACCCGGGCGTCCAGCCCGGCCACGGTGGGGTTCTTTTTTGCCTTGATCTTGTCCTGCAATACGTCGAATGACATGATTCAGCCCTCCATATAAATAATATTTCCCCGGGAAATGGTGTATTTGACCTTCCCCCGCACAGCCCGCCCGTGGAAAGGGGTGTTGCGGCCTTTGGAGACGAATTGATTTTTGTCGATGGTCCACTCCTGGTCCGGGTCGAAGAGGACCAGGTCGGCGTCCCGGCCCAGGCTCAGGGTTCCCTTGTCCAGCCCCAGCAGGGCGGCGGGAGAGGCGGACATCAGCGCTAGTACCCGGCTCAAGGGCAGCAGTCCTGTGTGGTACAGCCCGGTGAGAGCCAGGGCCAGGGAGGTCTCCAGCCCCACCATGCCGCTGGGGGCGTCGGGAAGGGGCTTGGATTTCTCCTCTGCGGTGTGGGGGGCGTGGTCGGTGACGATGGCGTCGATGGTCCCGTCCATGAGACCCGCCCGGATGCCCTCCACGTCGGCCTGGGTGCGCAGGGGGGGATTGACCCGGGCCATGGCGCCCTGGCGGAGCACCTCCTCCTCGGTGAGGGTGAAGTACTGGGGGCAGGTCTCGCAGGTGACCCGGACGCCCCGGGCCTTGGCCTGCCGCACGATCTCCACCCCCTTGGCGGTGGAGATGTGGCAGATGTGGACATGGGCCCCGGTGTCCTCCGCCAGCATCACGTCCCGCATGATCTGGAGCTCCTCCGCCACGGCGGGGCGGCCGGGGAGTCCCAGCTTCCGGGAAACCGCCCCCTCGTTGACGGCGTAATTGCGCACCATGTCCCGGTCCTCACAGTGGTCCAGCAGGGGCAGGCCCAGCGCTTTGGCCGCAATCATGGCCTGACGGAGCAGGGCCAGATTTTGAATGGGCACTCCGTCGTCGGTGAGGGCGGGGACGCCCGCCGCCTTCAGCGCAACGAAGACGGTGAGGGCCTCGCCCTTCTGTCCCAGGGTTACGGCCCCGGCGGGGAGGACGTTCACCCCGGTGGGGAGAGCCTTGTCCCGCACCAAGCTCACAACCTCCCCGCAGTCCGTGGCAGGTCGGGTGTTGGGCATGGCCACCAGGGTGGTCACGCCGCCTCTGGCCGCGGCGGCGCAGCCGGTGGCCACTGTTTCCTTGTCCTCGAAGCCCGGCTCCCGCAGATGGACGTGCATGTCCACCAGGCCGGGGGTCGCGGCCAGCCCTCCGGCGTCCAGCACCTGGGCGTCCTCCGCGGGCAGATTTTTTCCCAGCCGGGCGATTTTTCCATCTGCCAGCAAAATGTCCAGGTATTCGTCAATCCTGTTGGCAGGGTCAATGACCCGTCCGCCCCGAATCAAGAGCCGCATGGGCATATCCCTCCTAACTGTATTGTATAAAACGCTATTACACATTATATAGTATAGAAAGCTCCAGCGCAACGGACAAAAAGAGAGAAATTAGCGGCTCAAACGGTCCCTCCTAGGGTAAGATGGACAAGGGAAACGCGGGACCCCACTCGGGGTCCCGCGTCCTGCAAGTGCGCCTGTAAGCCGGGTTCTGTCATTTAAGACAGCCATCTATCTAGGCGCACCGTTGCCGGTGCGCTCCAGCCGCCTCCTGAACACGGCCGGGCCGGCCATATGTGTTCCCACGGCGTTGCTCCGGATAGAGTTTACAGCAATGGGCGCTTGACACGCCATTGGGTGAGCTCTTACCTCGCCTTTCCACCCTTGCTGGCAGGTGAAACCTCCCAGCGGTTTATTTCTGTTGCACTTTTCCTAGGGTCGCCCCCGGCGGGTGTTACCCGTTATCCTTGCCCTGTGGAGCCCGGACTTTCCTCACGGACGCCCTTTCGGACTGCCCGCGCGGCTGTCCAGCGCACTTGCGTTTTTGATTGTACTTCATCTTTAGGTGATTGTCAAATGAAATTGAATGGGGTATAATACCTGGGTATGCGAAATCTGCCATTGAGAGGCCGGCGTTCAAAACCGATGATTTGGAGGTTTGAATATCAATGGATTCAGCGTTGAAAGAATACTTCAGCTCGTTAAAAGGGAAAAAGGTGGCGGTGATCGGCCTGGGCGTATCCAACAGGCCGCTGGTGGAGGGCCTGCTGGACGCGGGGGTGAAGGTGCTGGCGTGCGACAAACGCCGGCGGGAGGACTTCGACGGCCTCATCGAGTCCCTGGAGCGCCGGGGGCTGACGGCGGCGCTGGGTCCGGACTACCTGGACCACCTGGATGGGGCCGGCGTGATTTTCCGCACGCCGGGACTGATGCCCGATGTCCCCCAGCTGAAAAGGGCGGTGGAGGCGGGGGCGGAGCTCACCTCGGAGATGGAGGCGTTTTTGGATCTGTGCCCCTGCCGGATCATCGCGGTGACCGGCTCCGACGGAAAGACCACCACCACTACCATCATCGCGGGGCTGCTGAAGGCGGCGGGCTACCGCACCTTTGTGGGGGGGAACATCGGCCATCCCCTGCTGTGCCAGGTGGACGACATCCGCCCCGACGACATAGTGGTGCTGGAGCTGTCCTCCTTCCAGCTGATGACCGTGGGGCAGAGTCCCAGCATCGCGGTGGTCACCAATCTGGCCCCCAACCACCTGGACGTACACAAGGATATGGACGAGTACGTGAACGCCAAGCGGAACATCTTCGCCTACCAGGACTCCAGCGACCGGGTGGTGCTCAACGCCGACAATGAGATCACGGCGTCCTTCGCCGCCCAGGCCCGGGGGGCGGTCACCCTGTTCAGCAGAAAGGGGGCGCTGGAGAACGGGGTGTGCCTGCGGGACAAGACGGTGATGTGCCATGGCCGCCCGGTGCTGGCCGTAGACGACATCCTTCTGCCCGGCCTCCACAATCTGGAAAATTATATGGCGGCCATCGCGGCGGTGGACGGCCTGGTGCCGGACGAGGTGATCCGGAATTTCGCCCGCACCTTTGGCGGGGTGCCCCACCGCATCGAGCTGGTGCGGGAGCTGGACGGAGTGCGCTATTACAACGATTCCATCGCCTCCAGCCCCAGCCGGACCATGGCGGGTCTGCGCTCCTTTGCCCGGAAGGTGATCCTCATCGCCGGGGGCTACGACAAGCACATTCCCTACGACGCCCTGGGGCCGGAGATTGTGGAGCGCGTCAAGGCCCTCCTGCTGACGGGGGACACGGCGGAAAAGATCAAGGCGGCTACTCTGGCCGCGCCCGGCTTCCGGGAGGGGGGGCCGGCCATCTTTGACTGCGCCGGCCTCCAGGAGGCGGTGAACCGGGCCCGGGGGCTGGCCCAGCCGGGGGACGTGGTCATTCTCTCCCCGGCCAGCGCCTCCTTTGACCGCTTTAAGAATTTTGAGGAACGGGGAAACACTTTTAAGGATTTGGTAAACGCTCTGCAATGAGCGGGAAAGGAGCAAAACAGAAGTGGAGATAGAACATATGTTGGAGCGGCTGTGCGCCGCGGGCGGGCCCTCCGGCTTTGAAGGTCCCGCCGTGCTGGCGGCCAGGGAGCTGCTGGAGCCGCTGATGGACGAGGTCTGGACCGACAGGCTGGGCAGTCTGGTTGGCGTGCGCCGCTGTGGGAGGCCGGGGGCAAAAAAGCTGCTGCTGGACGCTCACCTGGACGAGGTCGGCCTGATGGTCACCGGGCACAAGGACGGCTTCCTGCGTTTTAAGGCCGTCGGCGTGGACGCCCGGATGCTTCCCAACCGGGAGGTGAGAATCCTCACCGATCCGCCCATGCTGGGGGTGGTGGCCTGCCTGCCCCCCCACGTGCTGCAGGCGGAGGACCGGGAGAAGGCCCCGGAGGTGAAGGACCTGTTCATTGACGCGGGCCTGTCCCAGGAGGAGGCGGAGCGGCTGATCCCCATTGGCACGCCCATGGTGTACCGGACGGATTTCACCCGCCTGGGAGAGCGGCAGGTGTGCGCCAAATCGCTGGACGACCGGGCCTGCTTTGCGGCGCTGCTGCGGGTGGCGGAGCTGCTGAAGGAGCAAACGCTGGATGTTGACCTCTATATCCTGGGCAGCGTGTGCGAGGAGACCGGCGGCGTGGGGGCCAAGGTGGGCGCCCAGGCGCTGGTCCCCGACTTCTGCGTGGCGGTGGACGTGACCCACGGCAGAACGCCGGACAGCCCCAAGGACGAGAGCTTTGTCATGGGCGGCGGACCGGCGGTGGGCATTGGCCCCAACTGCGCCCGCTGGATGGTGAAGCGGCTGCTGGACAAGGCGGCGGGGCTGGACATGTCCGTCCAGAAAGAGATTATGGAGGGAAACAGCGGGACCAACGGCTGGAATATGCAGATCGCTAACGAGGGGGTGGCCACCGCCGTTGTGTCGGTGCCCCTGAAATATATGCACACCCCGGTGGAGGTGGCGGAGCTGAGCGACATCGAGGACACCGCCCGGCTGCTGGCTGCCTTTGCGCAGGGTCTGGGAGAGGAGGAGGCACAATGATTGAGACACTGAAAACGCTGTGCGCCCTGTCCGGCGTCGCCTCCCATGAGGATCAGGTCCGGGACTATATCCGGCGGCGGGTGGAGCCCCACGCCGACAGCCTCCGCACGGATGCCCTGGGTAATCTGATCGTGTTCAAACGGGGCGCGAAGGCCGTGGGGAACAGGCTGATGCTGTGCGCCCACATGGACGAGGTGGGGCTGATCGTCAAATCGGTCACCGACGAGGGCTATTTGAAATTCGGCTGCGTGGGGGGCATCGACCTGCGCGTTCTGCTGGGCAAGCGGGTGACGGTGGGGGAGAAGGCCATTCCCGGTGTCATCGGCCTGAAGGCCATCCACCTGACAAAGGCGGAAGAGCGGAAAAAGGTGCCCAAGCTCACCGACCTCTATATCGACATTGGCGCAAAGGACAGGGAAGAGGCCCTGACCCAGGTGGAGCCGGGGGATATCTGCACCTTCGCCGGTGATGTGGCGGAGTTTGGCAGCGGGATGTTGAAGGCCAAGGCCATCGACGACCGGGTGGGCTGCGCCGTGCTGGTGAAGCTGCTGGAGGAGGACCTGCCCATGGACTGCACCTTTGTGTTCACTGCCATGGAGGAGGTGGGCACGCGGGGAGCCTTTGGCGCGGCCTTCTCCGTTACGCCGGAGATCGCCCTGGTGCTGGAGGGCACCACCGCCGCCGACACCCCCGCCCTGGAGCCGGACCGGCAGGTATGCTGGCCGGGAAAGGGGCCGGTCCTGTCCTGGATGGACGGCGGGACCATCTACGACCGGGAGCTGTTCGAGCTGCTGCGGGAGCTGGCGGAGAAAAACGGCCTGCCCTGGCAGATGAAGCACTATTTGTCTGGGGGCACCGACGCCCACGCGGTCCAGCGGACCAAGGCGGGGGTGCGGGTGGCCGGGATTTCGGCGGCGGTGCGCTATCTCCACGCCCCCAGCAGCGTGTGCAATATTTCTGACACAAAACAGATGCTTGCCTTAGCCAGGCTGTTTATCCAGGCCCTGGCGGAGCGGTGACAGGGGGTTTTTGATATGGAAATGATACAGGTTTTGACCCGGCTGGTGGAGGCGTTCGGCCCCTCCGGCTGTGAACATCAGGTCTCTCAGGTTATTGAGGAGCTGGCCCGGCCCTATGTGGACGAGATCTCCCGGGATACTTTGGGCAATCTTATCTGCCATAAGAAGGGGAGCGGCCCCAAGGTGATGTTTTCCGCCCACATGGACTCCATCGGACTGGTGGCCACTCACATCGACGAGAAGGGGTTCGTCCGGGTGGGAGCGCTGGGCGGCGTGAGCGCTAAGGAAGTGGCGTATACCCCGGTGCGGTTCCAAAATGGGACCTGCGGCCTGATCTGCGCCAAGGACGGCGCGGAGATGGACAAGCTGAAGGTGAGCGACCTGTTTGTGGACATCGGCGCGGCGGACAGGGAAGAGGCGGAGAAGCTGGTCCAGGTGGGGGACGCCGCCGTATACGGTACCCCCGTCCGTCAGGCGGCGGGCCGGGTGATTTCCCCCTATCTGGACGACCGGATCGCCTGTCTGGTGCTCCTGCTGGCCATGGAGCAGCTGGAGGAGACGGAGAACGACCTGTACTTTGTGTTCTCCACCCAGGAGGAGGTGGGCACACGGGGGGCCAAGACCGCCGCCTGGACCGTGGACCCGGACTACGGCATTGCTGTGGACGTGACTGGGGCGGATGACGAACCGGGGAGCAAACATATGGCCAGCAGCCTGTGCGGCAAGGGGGCGGCGGTGAAGGTGATGGACCGCTCTGTCATCTGTCCGCCCGCCCTGGTGGAGAAGCTGATGAGCCTGGGGGCGGAGAAGGGGATTCCCGTTCAGCGGGATGTGCTCCAGATGGGGGGCACCGACGCCGGACCCATCCAGTCCACCCGGAGCGGGGTGTATGCCGGAGGCATCTCCATCCCCTGCCGCTATATTCACACCCCGGTGGAAATGGCGGATCTGAGCGATGTGCGGGCTTGCGCCGATCTGACGGCGGCCTTTGCCTCCAGCAAGCTGGAGAAGTAAAAGAAACACGAGATAGGACGGGAACAGTCAATGAATTCTCCTTTACAGATATCGGACCGGGTGCGCACGCTGGCCGGCCAGGCGGACCGGGAGCTGGGCGGACAGTTTGCCCGGATCGACGCCATTGCCCAGGCCAACAGCCAGCGGGTGCTGGCGGCGTTCCAGAAGCACCGGGTGGCGGAGAGCTATTTTGCCGGGACCACGGGTTACGGGTACGATGACCTGGGCCGGGACAAGCTGGATGAGATCTACGCGGACCTGTTCGGCACGGAGGACGCCTTGGTGCGCCTCCAGTTTGTCAACGGGACCCACGCCATCACCTGCGCCCTGTTTGGGGCGCTGAAAGCCGGAGACGTGCTGGTGTCCGCCGTGGGCGCTCCCTACGACACCCTGCTGGGGGTGGTGGGGGCTGTGGACAAGGGACATGGCTCCCTCAAGGACTACGGTGTGGAGTACCGTCAGGTGGAGCTGGCAGATGACGCTCCCGACAGGGCGGGCCTGGCCCAGGCGGTTAGGGACCCCAGGGTAAAGGCGGTGCTCATCCAGCGCTCCAAAGGCTATGCCACCCGGGCCTCCCTGTCCGTGGAGGAGATCGGGGAGCTGTGCGCCATTGTGCGGGAAAACAACCCAAACGCCGCCATTTTGGTGGACAACTGCTACGGTGAGTTTGTGGAAGAGCGGGAGCCCACCCATGTGGGGGCCGATCTGGTGGTGGGGTCCCTCATCAAAAACCCCGGCGGCGGGCTGGCCCCCACCGGGGGCTATATCGCCGGACGGCGGGACCTGGTGGAGGGTGCGGCCATGCGCCTCACCTGCCCGGGCATCGGCCGGGAGTGCGGGTCCACGCTGGGCAGTAGCCGCCTGCTGTACCAGGGGCTGTTCCTGGCCCCCCACACCGTGGCCCAGGCGGTGAAAACCGCCGTGTTCGCCGCACGGCTCATGGAGCTGCTGGGCTATGAGACAGAGCCCAAGTCGGACGAGGTCCGGCATGATATCATTCAGATGATACATCTGAAAAACCCGCAAGCGGTGAAGCGGTTCTGTAAGGGCATCCAGTCCGGGGCCCCGGTGGACTCCTACGTCACCCCGGAGCCCTGGGATATGCCGGGCTACGACAGCCAGGTGATTATGGCGGCGGGGGCCTTTATCCAGGGGGCGTCCATTGAGCTGTCCGCCGACGCGCCCATGCGGGAGCCCTACACGGTGTATCTCCAGGGGGGACTCACCTACGAGTCGGGCAAGACCGGCGTGATGCTGGCGGCGGAGGAGCTGCTGCGCGGATGACATAGGCCGAGCTTCTCCGGGCATACAGTGACCCATAGGGGGTGGCTGTATGGCTGTTAAGTGGAAACGCTTGCTTACTGTTTTGAGGCGGGATGGGAGGCTGATGGCGGTCCTGCCCGTGCTGGCGGCGCTGCTGCTGGGCGGGGCGGCGGTGGGGGCGGTGAACCGAAGGCTGGGCCCGGTCCTGGAGGCCAAAGCCTCCAGTCAGGCCACCAATCTGATGACCCAGGCCATCGACGCCGCCGTTGACAGCTGCCTCCAGGAGAACGGCATGAGCTACGGCGATTTTGTGACCATTACCACCGACGGGGCGGGAAAGGTCACCGCCCTCACCAGCAATACGGCGGCCAACAGCCGGTTCAAGCGTCAGGTGGTGGAGGCCGTCACCCGGCAGCTCGCCACTCTGGACAGCGATGGGCTGGGCATCCCGCTGGGCACCCTTACCGGACAGCCCCTGCTGTCTGGCAAGGGGCCCTCCGTCCGGGTGCGGGTGGACTCGGTGGGGGAGGTCACCGCCGGCTATGACAACTCCTTTACCGCCGCCGGGGTGAACCAGACCCTCCACCGGGTGAGCCTGGACATCACGGCCACGGTGCGCCTGTTTTTGCCGGGAAAAATTCTCCCGGTGTCCGTCAGCAGCAGCGTGTGCGTGGCGGAGACCGTCATTGTGGGCGAGACGCCCAATACCTATTTGAATCTGGAAAAGGGGAACGGCTGATATGGACTTTGAGACCCAGGCGGCGCGGCTTCGGCATGAGCTGAACGAGCACAATTACCGCTACTACGTGCTGGACGCGCCCGCCATCTCCGACTTTGCGTACGACAAAATGCTTCGGGAACTGGAGGAGCTGGAGGCGGCCCACCCGGAGCTTGTCACGCCGGACTCTCCCACCCAGCGGGTGGGGGGGGAGGCCCTGGACAGTTTTCAGCAGGTGGTCCACCGGGCGCCGCTGCAAAGCCTCCAGGATGTGTTTTCCCCCGACGAGCTGCTGGATTTTGACCGCCGGGTGCGGGAGGCCGCAGAGGGTCCGGAATACCTGCTGGAGCCCAAGGTGGACGGGCTGTCGGTGGCGCTGGAGTACGAGAACGGGTTGTTCGTCCGGGGGGCCACCCGGGGGGACGGCCAGGTGGGGGAGGACGTGACGGAGAACATCCGCACCATCCGTTCCATCCCCATGAGGCTGGAAAACGCCCCGGCGTCCCTCATTGTCCGGGGGGAAGTCTATATGCCCCGCAAGACCTTTGAGCGTCTCAATGAGGAGCGTGAGCTCCGGGGAGAGCCGCTGTTCGCCAATCCCCGCAACGCCGCCGCCGGGTCCATGCGGCAGCTGGACCCCAAAATCGCCGCCGCGCGGGGGCTGGACATGGTGGTGTTCAACATCCAGTACACCAGCCATCCGCCCTTTGCCACGGACAGCGCCGGGCTGGACTGGCTGCGGGTGCTGCGGTTCAAGGTCATTGACTACCGGCTGTTTCAGGATATGGGGGAGGTTCAGTCCGCCATTTTTGAGCTGGGAGACCGGCGGGAGAAATACCCCTTTGATATCGACGGAGCGGTTATAAAGGTAAATAACCTGTCACAGCGTGAGACGCTGGGAGAGACTGCCAAATTTCCCCGCTGGGCGGCGGCTTACAAGTACCCGCCGGAGCAGAAGGAGAGCGTGGTGGAGGACATCGTGGTCCAGGTGGGCCGCACCGGGGTGCTCACCCCCAAGGCGGTGATTTCCCCCGTTCGGCTGGCGGGCACCACCGTCACCAACGCCACCCTCCACAACCAGGACCTGATTACTGAAAAAGATATCCGCATCGGCGACACCGTTATCGTCCAAAAGGCGGGGGAGATCATCCCGGAGATTGTGTCCGTGGTGAAGGAGAAGCGCCCCCAGGGGACTGTCCCCTACCTGCTGCCCGCTGTCTGCCCGGTGTGCGGGGCGGCGGTGGCCCGGGACGAGGACGGGGCCCACATCCGCTGTACCGGGGCGGAGTGCCCCGCCCAGCTGTTGCGCAACCTGACCCACTTCGCCAGCCGGGACGCCATGGACATCGAGGGCCTTGGCCCCGCCGTGGTGGAAGGGCTGGTGAACGCGGGGATGGTGAAGACCCCCGCCGACCTCTACCGGCTGGACCGGGATCAGGTGGCCCAGCTGGAGCGGATGGGCAGAAAGTCGGCGGACAACCTGCTGGCCGCCATTGAGAAGTCTAAGCAAAACGACCTGTCCAAGCTGCTGTTCGCTTTCGGCATCCGGCAGGTGGGGCAGAAGGCGGGGAAGATTCTGGCGGCCCGGTTCGGCTCCCTGGACGCCCTGGCCCAGGCCTCTGAGGAGGAGCTCACCGCCATCGACGACATCGGCGGCATCACCGCCAAGTATCTGACGGAATGGTTTGCCGCCCCCCAGAGCCGCCATCTCATCGCCGGATTGAAGGAGGCGGGGGTGAACATGGACAGCCTGACCGCTCCCGTAGGGGACAAGCTGGCGGGGCTCACCTTTGTGCTCACCGGGGAGCTGTCCTCCTGCTCCCGCAAGGAGGCGGGGGAAAAGCTGGAGGCCCTGGGGGCCAAGGTGTCCGGCTCAGTGTCCCAAAAGACGGGATGCGTGGTGGCCGGAGAGGCGGCGGGTTCCAAGCTGCGCAAGGCTCAGGAGCTGGGCGTGCCCGTGCTGGACGAGGAGCAGTTTTTGGTGCTGGTTGGGGAGCGCGGCGGCGACGCGGAGGCCCTTTTGGCCCAGCTGAGAAAATAGAGATAAAAGAGGGAATGGCCTATGGAGATGAGATTTGCCCGCCGGATGGACGGCTTTGAGCCGGGAATTTTCAATGTGCTGGATGAGAAAAAGAATCAACGGATGGCCCAGGGAAAGCCGGTGTATAACCTATCCATCGGCACGCCGGATTTCCTGCCCGAGGGCCACATTGTGGAGGCCCTGGCCCAGGCGGCCTCCGACCCGGCCAACTACCGCTATTCCCTGGGGGAGACGGCGGAGCTGACCCAGGCGGTGCGGGGGTGGTACAGGCGGCGGTACGGCGTGGAGCTGGACGCGGACGAGCTGATGGCGGTGTACGGTTCCCAGGAGGGGCTGACCCACGTGGGCTGGACGCTGTGCGATCCTGGGGACGTGGTGCTGGCGCCCGACCCGGGCTACCCCATCTTTGAGCTGGGGCCATACCTGTGCGGGGCGGACTGCGTCCACTATCCCCTGCTGAAGGAGAACAATTACCTGCCGGATCTGGAGCATTTTGACCCTGATCTGGCGAAAAAAGCCCGGTTTATGGTGGTTTCCTACCCGGCGAACCCCCTGGGCACGGCGGCGCCGGACCAGTTCTATCCCAGGCTGATCGAATTTGCCAGGAGGCATGACATCGTGATCCTCCACGACAACGCCTACTCTGAGATCATCTTCGACGGCCGGGTGGGCAAATCCTTCCTGTCCTTTGACGGGGCAAGGGAGGTGGGGGTGGAGTTCAACTCCCTGTCCAAAACCTACAACCTGACCGGGGCCCGGGTGTCCTTTGTGCTGGGAAACCGGGAGATCGTGGGGGCTTTCAAGCGCCTGCGCTCTCAGATCGACTACGGCATGTTCCTGCCCATCCAGCACGCTGCGGCGGCGGCCCTCAACGGCCCCCAGGACAGCGTGGAGCGCAACCGCCTGGAGTATCAGGCCCGGCGGGACGCCCTGTGCGGCGGTCTGCGCTCCATCGGCTGGGAAGTGCCGGACAGTCAGGGCAGCATGTTTGTCTGGGCGCCCCTCCCGGCGGGATATGCCGGCTCGGCGGAGTTCTGCTTTGAACTGTTGGAGCGCACCGGGCTGCTGTGCACCCCCGGCTCCGCCTTCGGGTCCCTGGGGGAGGGATACGTGCGGTTTGCCCTGGTTCGCCCCGTGTCTGTCATGCGGGAGATCGTGGCGGCGGTTGAGGCCGGCGGGATCGTGGAGGGCAGGGCATGAGCGCCCGCACGAAAAAACGGCGTCAGGCAGGGCTCAGCAGGGAAAAGCTGATTATTTTGCTGCTGGGTGTCGTTTTGATCGTAGCGGCCACCGCCCTGAGCCTGCATTTGAATGGTTCGCTGACGCTGGACAACCTGATGGTGGAGCTGGGCCTCAAGCCCCCGGCGGCGGTGCTGCTGGAGAACGTCCCGGACTACTCCGGGGAGCCCTACGTGATTTTGCAGGACAACCAGCCCAATTTCGGTCTGGAGGATCTGACGATAGAACCTTTCGAGACCTACAGTGAACTGGACTACTTAGGCCGGTGCGGCGCGGCCTACGCCAACATCTGCCTGGACATCATGCCCACTGAGCCCAGGGAGGAAATCGGCCAGGTGAAGCCCACCGGCTGGCAGACGGTGAAATATGACTGCGTGGACGGGAAATACCTCTATAACCGCTGCCACCTCATCGGTTACCAGCTGGCGGGGGAGAACGCCAACAAGCGCAACCTCATCACCGGTACCCGGTATATGAATGTGGAGGGGATGCTCCCCTTTGAGAACATGGTGGACGGATATGTAGAGGAGACGGGAAACCACGTGCTCTACCGGGTAACCCCCATTTTTGACGGGGATGACCTGGTGGCCAACGGGGTGCAGATGGAGGCTTTCTCCGTGGAGGACGAGGGGGAGGGAATCTGCTTCAACGTCTACGTTTACAACGTCCAGCCCGGCGTGGTCATCGACTACGCCACAGGGAACAGCTGGGAGGAGTAATCCGCCGCCGCGCCGGAGGAACGGGGTGAAAAGGGACGGCTTTGGGGGGCTTGAAAAAATAGGGCTTGTGTTTCCTGGTGGAAACCGTTATAATACGCTTTAAGCTGCCCATTTTAAAATTTTACATTGGGGGAAAAACTAAGTGGAAATTATTATGATCGTCGTCATGATCGCCGTCATGTACTTCATGCTCATCCGCCCGGAGAACAAGAAGAAAAAGGCCGCTGAGGAGATGCGCAGCAGCCTGAAGGTGGGGGACACCATCACCACCATCGGCGGCATCGTGGGCACCATCTGCGCGGTGAAGGAGCAGACCATTGTGATGGAGACCGGCGCGGACCGGGTCCGCATCGAGTTCACCAAGTGGGCCATCTCCAGCAAGGGCACCCAGAGCACCGAGGAGGCGCCTGTGACGGAAAAAGAGGAGAAAAAGGAGAAGAAGGACAAGAAGGACAAGAAGTGAGTCCTCTCCGACCTGGCATGACAAGCACCCCTTTTGCATATGGTAGGGGCAGGACCGCATAGCTGTGCGGCATTGCCTCGAAAACCATGTGAAAAGGGGTGCTTTTATGGGTAAGGCGGAGGAGCGGGGGACCAACGCGGTTCAGATGGCCACGGGGGTGGCGCTGGGCGGGCTGCTGGCCCTGGGGATTGAGCTGATGATCCTGCTGCTGGGCTCGCTGGCGGTGTCCAACGGCATATTGAAGGAGGACGCCGCGCCCCAGCTGACGGCGGCTGCCTGTGTGCTGGGCTGCTTCGGGGGAGGCCTCCTGGCCTGTGCCAGGTGGAAGTCCCGGCGGCTGCTGGGCGGGCTGGCGGCGGGAGTGGTGTGCTACCTGCTCATTTTAGCGGTGGGCCTGCTCATGAGCGACGGCCTGACGCTGGGCATCCAGGCCCTTGTGGAGCTGGCGGGCTGTCTGTGCGGCGGTGCGCTGGCCGGGATGCTGGGGGGCGGAAAGCGGAAAAAGCGGGCCTCCGGCCGAAAAAAATGACCGGGCTTTCCTGAGTCTGTGTGGAACCACTTGACAAAGAAGGATAAAGTATCTATAATTCCATAGAACAACTGTTGCGACCGAGCTGTCCGCCGCCGGCGGTTTACCTCTCCGCCCCAGGGCGGGGAAAGAAAGGATGAAAACGAAGATGGCTAAGGAATATAAGCTGAGCGCCGAGCGCCTGGAGGAATTGAAGCAGGAGCTGACCTACCTCAAGACCGTGAAGGAGAAGGAGGTGGCCGACCTCATCAAGGAGGCCCGGTCCTTCGGCGACCTGAGCGAGAACAGCGAGTACGACGAGGCGAAAAACGAGCAGGGCAAGCTGTACTCCCGCATTGCCGAAGTGGAGAACATCCTGGCCAACTATGTGGTCATTGAGGAGAACGCCGAGGACACCGATGTGGTGGGCATGGGCAGCAAGATCACGGTGAAGGATGCGGCCACCGGGGAGGAGGAGACCTACCAGGTAGTGGGCTCCCAGGAGGCCGACCCCATGAACGGCCGCATCTCTGAGGAGTCCCCCTTCGGCAAGGCCCTGCTGGGCAAGGCCGTGGGAGACATCGCCGTGGTGGAGGCCCCGGCGGGCAACATCGAGTATGAGGTGGTCGCCATCCAGCGGTGATGGCGGCCCCGTGACGATACAAAGGAGAGAAGATCCATGTCTGATCAGACCAACAGCCAGCAGCCTGTCCAGGAGGAGCCCTCCCTGTCCGAGCTGCTTCAGATCCGCCGGGACAAGCTGACCGCCCTCCAGGAGCAGGGCCAGGACCCGTTTGTCATCACCAAGTTCCAGGTCACCCACCACAGCGATGAGGTCAAGAACCAGTTTGAGGAGATGGAGGGCCAGACCGTCCGGCTGGCTGGCCGCCTCATGAGCAAGCGGGGGATGGGCAAGGCGGTGTTCTCCGACCTTCAGGACGGGGCGGGCCGCATCCAGCTCTACGTGCGCATCGACGACGTGGGGGAGGAGGCATTGGCCGCCTTCAAGAAATACGACATCGGCGACATTGTGGGCGCGGAGGGCGAGGTGTTCCGCACCAAGCGGGGGGAGATCTCCATCAAGGCCAAGACCATCACCCTGCTGTCCAAGTCCCTGCTGCCCCTGCCGGAGAAGTTCCACGGCCTCACCGACGTGGAGACCCGCTGCCGCCAGCGGTATGTGGACCTGATTGTCAACCCCGACGTGAAGCGGAACTTCATCATCCGCTCCCAGTTCATCAAGCATGTCCGGGACTTTATGGACGCCCGGGGGTTCATGGAGGTGGAGACCCCGGTGCTGAACACCATCTCCGGCGGCGCCACCGCCCGGCCCTTCATCACCCACCACAACACCCTGGATATTGACATGTACATGCGCATCGCCACCGAACTGCCGCTGAAGCGGCTCATCGTGGGCGGCCTGGAGCGGGTGTACGAGATGGGCCGCATCTTCCGCAACGAGGGCATGGACAACCGGCACAACCCGGAATTCACCACCATCGAGCTGTACCAGGCCTATGCCGATTTCAACGACATGATGGATCTGTTTGAAGATTTGCTGTCCTCCGCCGCGCAGAAGATCTTGGGTACCTATCAGGTGGAGTGGCAGGGGGAGTGCATCGACCTGACTCCCGGCTGGCCCCGCCTGCCCATGCACGAGGCCGTCAAGCAGTACACCGGCCTGGACTTCATGGCCATCAGCTCTGACGAGGAGGCGGTGGCCGCAGCCAAGTCCATCGGCGTGGAGCTGCCCGGCACCGCCGACAAGACCTGGGGCAACGCCCTGTATGAGTGCTTCGACCAGAAGGTGGAAGGGAAGCTGATTCAGCCCACCTTTATCACCATGCACCCGGTGGACGTGTCCCCGCTGGCCAAGCGGTCCCCCGTGGACCCCCGGCTCACCGAGCGGTTCGAGCTGTTCATCTGCCGCAGCGAGATGGGCAATGCCTTCTCCGAGCTCAACGACCCCATCGACCAGCGCCAGCGCTTCCAGAAGCAGGTGGAGCTCCGGGCCAAGGGGGACGACGAGGCCGGTATGATGGACGAGGATTTTCTCACTGCCCTGGAGTACGGCATGCCTCCCACCGGCGGATTGGGCATCGGCATCGACCGCTGCGTCATGCTGCTCACCAACAACGACTCCATCCGGGAAGTTTTGCTCTTCCCCACGATGAAGCCGTTGGATTGAGACGTTCCCAAAAGCATACCGGCGGCTGCGCCGGTATGCTTTTGCGCATTGAAACAGGGGGGAGAACGCCATGGATCGGGAGGTCATTACCAGCAGGGCAAACCCTCTGCTGACCCGTGTGCGCAGGCTGAACAGCCGCCGGGCCATTCGCCGGGCGGAGGGCTCTTTCGCCGCCGAGGGACCCAAGCTGCTGGCTGAGGCCCTGCGCTGGGGCGGAGAACTGGAGGCCGTCATCTGCGGGTCCGGCACAGTAGTGCCGGAGCTGCCCGCCCAGGTGCGGGTGGTGGAGGTGGAAGACGGCCTATTGGCCTCCATCTCGGACACGGAGAGTCCCCAGGGTATTGTTTTTATCTGCAAGGGGAAAAATCTGACGGTGCCGGACCGGCTGGCAGGAAACCGCTATCTGCTGCTGGACGGCGTGCAGGACCCGGGCAATGTGGGCACCATTTGGCGCACCGCCGACGCTTTTGGGGCGGACGGGCTCATCTTATGCGGCGGCTGCGCCGATCCCTGGAACCCCAAAACGGTGCGGGCCACCATGGGGGCGGTGTTCCGCCTGCCTGTGTATGAGTGCCCGCTGGAGACGGCGGCGGAGCGGCTTTCCGCCGCGGGGCTCCCGCTATACGCTGCCGCTCTGCGGGACGACACCGTGGATGTACGGGAGATCCCGTTGGGAAGCTGCGCGGTGGCCATCGGCAGCGAGGGCCGGGGGGTGTCCCGGCAGGCCTTGGCCCTGTGCGAAAAAACCATAAAAATTCCCATGTCGCCCAGGTGCGAGTCACTGAACGCCGCTGTGGCCGCGTCGGTGGTGCTGTGGGAGATGGCGCGAAACGATTGAGAAAAGACAGGGGGAAGGCCCGGTATGTCGAATCTGAAGCATTGGATCTGGCTTACTCTGCGCAAAGGGCTGGCGGGTCAGAACGCCGTGCGGATTCTGGAGCACTTCGGTACCCCGGAGCTGGTCCACGCCGCCGATGAGGAGGCCTATCGGATGGCAGGCGGCCTGTCGGACACGGTGATACGCTCGCTGATGAACAAGTCCTTGGATCAAGCCGACGTGGTGCTGGGAGACTGTGAGCGGTACGGCATCCAGCTGCTCACCCTCCAGGACTCCGCCTACCCGGAGCGGCTCAGGGCCATTGCCCAGCCCCCCATGGTGCTGTACTGGAAGGGGAGGCAGTTTGCCTTTGACAACGAGGCGGCCATCGGCATGGTGGGCTCCCGTCAGGCGACCCCCTACGGGGTCCAGGCCGCCGCAAGGCTGTCCGTTGACCTGACCCGGAAGGGCGCGCTGGTGGTCACCGGCATGGCCCAGGGAATTGACGCCGCCGCCGTCCGGGGAGCGCTGAAGGTGGGCGGGCCGGTGGTGTCTGTGCTGGCCGGCGGAATTGACCGGGCGTACCCCTCGTACCATAAGGACCTCTATGCGGATGTGGCGGCGGTGGGGGCGCTGATCTCCGAGTATCCGCCGGGGACAGACCACATTGGCAGTCATTTTCCTATCCGTAACCGCATCATCAGCGGCCTATCTGTGGGAGTGATCGCCGTGGAGAGCGCCCGGGCCGGAGGTACGCTGCTCACCGTCAACCACGCGCTGGACCAGGACAGGGACGTGTTCGCCGTCCCCGGTCCCATCGACGCGCCCCAGAGCGAGGGGACCAACCGCCTCATCCAGGCGGGCTGCGCCAAGCTCATCATGGAGGCGGACGACGTGCTGTGCGAATTCGTGGACAAGTTTCCGGGCAAGCTGCGGCTGGGCCGGGGTGCGTCCCTGCCGCCGGAGGCGGAGAAGCAGCGCCTGGAGGGGGCCGCGAAGGTCCCGGACCAGGGAGAGCCCCGCAAAGCAAAGGAAAAGCCGCCGGAGGAGGACACGGTGTACCTCCGCTGGGCGGATTGCAAGGATAAACTGACGGACGACCAGCGGGAGGTGCTGCTGGCTTTGGACGGGGGAGCCGTTCAGACGGACGATCTGGTGGAGCGCACCCAGATTCCCGCCCGGCGGGTGCTGTCCGCCCTCACGGTGCTGCAGATCCAGGGCTATGTGGCAGAGGAGAGCGGAAAGCGGTTCCGTGCCGCCGTCAAATTGAAAATGGAGTAGTTGAGGAACATGGCAAATCAAAATTTGGTCATCGTGGAGTCGCCCGCCAAGGCGAAAACCATCGGCAAATACCTGGGGCCCGGCTTTGATGTCAAAGCTTCCATGGGGCATATCCGGGACCTGCCCAAGAGCAAGCTGGGGGTGGATGTGGCCACCTTTGAGCCGGACTATGAGAACATCAAGGACAAGGCGGACGTGATCCGTGACCTGCGCAAGGCGGCCAAGGCCAGCGACAAGATCTACCTGGCCACCGACCCGGACCGGGAAGGGGAAGCCATCTCCTGGCACCTCCAGAGCGTGCTGGGGGTGCCCAAGGAAAAGACCTGCCGGGTGACCTTCAACGAGATCACCCAGCGGGTGGTCAAGGAGTCCATCGCCAATCCCAGGGACATCGACCAGGACTTGGTGGACGCCCAGCAGGCCCGGCGGGTGCTGGACCGCATCGTGGGCTACCAGCTCTCGCCCCTGCTGTGGAAGAAGATCAAACGGGGCCTGTCCGCCGGGCGGGTGCAGTCGGTGGCCACCCGGCTGGCGGTGGAGCGTGAGGAGGAGATCCGCGCCTTCACCCCCCAGGAGTACTGGTCCATCACCGCCAGCCTGTCCCGGATCGCCCCCAACCTGGGGAGCTTCCAGGCGGAGTTTTACGGCCGGGAAAAACGGATGGAGCTCAACAGCGAGGAGCAGGTTCAGGAGATTGTAACAGCTGTAAAGGGTTTTCCCTTCACAGTATCTGACGTGAAGCGGCAGGATAAGCACCGCTCCCCGGCGCCCCCCTTCACCACCTCCACCCTCCAGCAGGAGGCATCCCGGAAGCTGAACATGATCCCCAAGCGCACCATGTCCATTGCACAGCAGCTCTACGAGGGAGTGGATATCCAGGGCGTGGGCACCGTGGGCCTCATCACCTATATGCGTACCGACTCCCTGCGCCTGTCCGAGGAGGCGCTGGCGGCGGCCAAAACCTTCATTCAGAGCCGGTACGGCAAGCAGTATTACCCGGAAAAGACCCGGCGGTTCAAGTCCAAGGGCAGCGCTCAGGATGCCCACGAGGCCATCCGCCCCTCCGACGTGAACCTCACCCCGGAGGATTTGAAAAAGAGCCTCACCGCCGACCAGTACCGTTTGTACAAGCTGATTTGGAGCCGCTTCCTGGCCTGCCAGATGGCGGGGGCGGTGTACGACAGCGTCACCATTGAGACGGAATCGGTGGGCTACCGCTTCCGGGCCAGTCACTCATCTGTAAAGTTTAATGGCTTTACGGCGCTTTATGAGGAAAGCCGGGATGAGGACGAGGAGGCCCCTCAGTCGCCCCTGCCCGATTTGAAGGTGGGAGAGGCTCTGAAGCTGGGCGGCCTCACTCCCGGCCAGCACTTCACCCAGCCCCCCGCCCGGTTTACCGAGGCCACCCTTATCAAGGCGCTGGAGGAGAAAGGGGTGGGCCGCCCCTCCACCTATGCCCCCACCATCTCCACCATCACCGACCGTCAGTATGTGGTGAAAGAGGGTAAGTACCTGCGCCCCACCCCTTTGGGCCAGGTGGTCACCGGGCTGATTAAAGAGAAATTTCCCGACATTGTGGACACCGACTTCACCGCCCTGATGGAGAGCAAGCTGGACAAGGTGGAGGCGGGCGAGGCCCAGTGGAAGCAGGTGCTGGGAGAGTTTTACACCGGGTTCGACGCGGAGCTGAAAAAGGCGGAATCCGAGCTGGACGGGGAGCGCATCAAGGTGCCTGACGAGGAGTCCGACGAGGTGTGCGACCTGTGCGGCCGGAAAATGGTGGTGAAAATGGGCCGGTTTGGGCGGTTTTTGGCCTGTCCCGGCTGGCCGGAGTGCACTTTCACCAAACCGCTGGTGGTGGAGATGCCGGGCAGGTGCCCCAAGTGCGGGGGACGGCTGGTGAAGCGCACCGGCGTGAGCAAAAAGAACAACAAGCAGTACACCTACTACTGCTGTGAGCACCTGAACAGCAAGGTGGAGGCCAAGCGGTGCGATTTCATGACCTGGGACGTGCCCGTCAAGGATAACTGCCCCATCTGCGGCTGGACCATGTTCAAGCTGTCCGGCCGGGGGTTCAAGCGGCCCTTCTGCATCAACCCGGACTGCTCCAACTTCCTGCCCGAGGATAAGCGGGGCGGGTTCAAAAAAAAGACGGAGGATGCCGCTGAGGGGGAGAGCGCCGAGGCGAAACCCGCCGCCAAGAAAACCGCGGCGAAGAAGAGCACGGCGAAGAAAACCGCATCCTCCGCCAAGACGGAGGCGGCAAAAAAGACCTCTGCCGCCAAGAAAACCACAGCCGCTAAAAAGACGACAGCGAAAAAGGCGGCGAAGAAGGACGCGTAGGGGAGAGGGTTGCCCCTCCCGCGTATAGGGCTACCGCCGCCTGTGATTCTCCCGTGCCCCTGTGCGTGGCAGAAATTTGATTCGGCGGGCGGGGCTTGCCTCTGCTCACCGGGACAATTCCATGGCGATTTGAAACCCGGCGCGGAAAGCGGCCCGTTGGTTGAACAGATCGAGAAGGGCTTCTTCGGCCAGAAATTTGTCAAAACGCTCCTCTGCATCCGGGTCCAGCAGAGCCCGTAAGGAGTTGTCCTGCCGTTCAACGCACGACACCACGCTGTTGAACTCTGGCTCCGTGTCCAGGAGAGAGCGGATTAGGTGTTCCTGGGCGTAAAGGAATAGTGCTTGCATTGCGTCATTCATCTATTATGTCAACTCCGTTCTGCACAATTTGTGCGGTGATATTATTATACGCGCACAGCGTGTGCGCGTCAAGGGCTTGGGACGATTTTTATGAAACTTTCTGAACGGATTCAAGAGCAGCGAATAGAAAAGAGAAAGACACAGCAGGAGATGGCGGATTTCTTAGGTGTCAAAATCCGTGTATACCAATACTATGAAAGTGGCGGAAGGAAGCCGACCTTGGAGAATTTGATTGTTTTGGCCGACTTTTTCGATGTTTCGTTAGATTATCTGGTGGGCCGTTCCGACCACAGGGAGAGAATGTGATACCCATGAATGTCACCGTCATCGGCGCGGGCCTGGCTGGGTGCGAGTGCGCCTGGCAGCTGGCCCAGCGGGGCGTTTCCGTCGTTTTGACGGAAATGAAGCTCCATAAAATGTCCCCCGCCCACCACAGCCCCGGCTTTGCCGAGCTGGTGTGCTCCAACTCCCTGCGCTCCGACCAGCTGGAAAACGCCGTGGGGCTCCTCAAAGAGGAGCTGCGCCGGTGCGGGTCGCTGGTCCTGCGCTGTGCCGATGAGACGAGAGTGGAGGCGGGCGGCGCCCTGGCTGTGGACCGGGAGGGGTTTTCCGCCGCCGTCACGCAGGCTGTCCGCTCCCACCCCGGCATCACGGTGGCGGAGGAGGAGGCCGTTTCCATCCCCCAGGGGGAGGTGGTTGTCGCCTCCGGCCCGTTGACCTCGGACGCCCTGTCCCGGGCCATCGCCGGTCTGTTTCCCGCCCACAGCTATCTCAACTTTTTCGACGCGGCGGCCCCCATCGTCACCTTTGACAGCGTGGACATGGACCACGCCTGGTTTGCCTCCCGGTACGATAAGGGGACGGCGGACTATATCAACTGCGCCCTGTCTGAGGAGGAGTATCTGGCCTTCTGGAAGGAGCTGTGCAGGGCGCAGGAGGCGGAGGTCCACGGCTTTGAGGACAAAAACGTGTTCGAGGGCTGTATGCCGGTGGAGGTCATGGCCCGCCGGGGCGTGCAGACCCTGGCCTTCGGGCCCCTGAAGCCCAAGGGCCTGCCCGACCCAAAGACAGGCCGGGAGCCCTATGCTGTGGTGCAGCTGCGCCGGGACAACGCCCAGGGGACCCTGTATAATCTGGTGGGCTTTCAGACCCATCTCAAGTGGGGGGAGCAAAAGCGGGTGTTTTCCATGATCCCGGCGTTGAAAAACGCGGAATACGTGCGCTACGGGGTGATGCACCGCAACACCTATCTGGACTCGCCCCGTCTGCTGGACCGCTATTACCGGGTGCGGGGACAGGAGCGGATCACCTTCGCCGGGCAGATCACCGGGGTGGAGGGGTACGTGGAGTCCACCGCCTCCGGCTTTCTGGCGGGGGTGGAGCTGGCCCGCCGCCTGACGGGGCAGGAGCCGCTGGATTTCCCCAGGGAGACCGCCATCGGGGCGCTGGCGCACTATGTCAGCAATGAGAGCGTCACCGATTTCCAGCCCATGAACATCAATTTCGGCATCATGCCCCCCCTGGACCACAAGGTCAAGGGGAAGCGGAACAAGAACGCCGAGCTGTCTCAGCGCTCCCTGGCGCTGATCGACGGGCTGAGAGAGAGACTATAAAGGAGGCCGAGCTATGCGGATCATTGTGGACGCCATGGGCGGCGACAACGCGCCCCAGGCGCCGGTACAGGGGGCTTTGCAGGCAGTCAGGGAGTACGGTGTGGAGGTCGTTTTGGTGGGCAGGGGGGAGGACATTTTAGAGGCCCTCCAGAAGGAGGGCGTGGCCGAGCTGCCCCAGGGGCTGTCCATCACCCACGCCGGACAGGTGGTGGACATGTGCGACAACCCCGCCACTGCGTTCAAAGAGAAAAAGGACTCTTCCTTGACGGTGGGGCTGAACCTGCTGAAGGGCGCGGAGGGGGACGCCTTTGTGTCCGCCGGGTCCACCGGGGCGCTTTTGTCTGGGGCCACTTTGCTGGTGAAGCGCATCAAGGGGGTCCGCCGGGCGGCCATGGCCCCGGTGGTGCCCACCGGGGGAGGCGGCTCGGTGCTCATCGACTGCGGGGCCACCGCCGAGGGCACCCCGGAATTCCTGCTCCAGTTCGCCTTTATGGGCAGCTACTACGCGGAACGGGTGCTGGGCCGGCCTGAGCCCAAGGTGGGGCTGCTGAACATCGGCGCGGAGCCCTCCAAGGGGACGGACCTCCAGCGGGAAGCGTACCAGCTGCTCCAAAAGGCCAAAGAGGAGGGCAGCATCAACTTCGTGGGCAACGTGGAGGCCCGGGAGGCGGTGGAGGGCGCGGTGGATGTCATCGTGGCCGACGGCTATTCCGGCAACATCTTTTTGAAGGCGGTGGAGGGCGCGGGGCTGTTCCTCACCCGGGAAATGAAGAAGATGTTCATGAAGAGCCTGAAGACCAAGCTCGCCGCCCTGCTGATAAAGGACGGCCTGCGGGACTTCAAAAAGCTGCTGGACGCCAACGAGGTGGGGGGGACGGCGCTGCTGGGCATTTCCAAGCCGGTCATCAAGGCCCACGGCTCGTCCAACGGCTACGCAATCAAGAACGCCATCCGTCAGGCGGTGGAATTCAGCCGTTCCGGCATCGTGGAGGACATCGCGGAAAACGTGGAGCATATGCGTCTCACCACCCGGTCTGTTGCCGCTGACGGGGACGCGGGGGAAAATGACAGAAAAATTGTCAAAAATACTATTGACAGCCAGCCGTAAAGCCCCTATTATGGGGGAGACAAAAGCAACATAAAAGGAGCTGCTGGAAGATGTTTGAGAAACTGTGTAAGCTGATTGCCGAGCAATTCGGGGTAGACCCCGATTCCGTCACTGCCGATTCTGCCTTTGTGGACGACCTGGGCGCGGATTCCGTGGACCTGATGGACCTGTCCATGGCGCTGGAGGAGGAGTTCGGCATGGAAGAGATGGACAGTGATGACATTGAGTCCATCGTCACAGTGGGCGACCTGTATAAGTACATGCAGGAGCATCTGGATATCTGAGCTTACGATTTTGAGAGGAAAAGTCCCGCCGAGGCGGGGCTTTTTCCATGGTGAGGGATGTTTATGAACGAGCTGGAAGAAAAGCTGGGCTACCGCTTCAAAAACCGGGGGCTGCTGGAGCACGCCATGACTCACAGCTCCTACGCCAACGAGCACCGGGGCGCGGGGCTGACCAGCAACGAGCGGCTGGAGTTTCTGGGCGATTCGGTGCTGGGGCTGGTGGTGGCGGACTACCTGTACAAAAAGCACCCGGACATGCCCGAGGGGGAGCTGACCCGCACCCGGGCGGCGCTGGTGTGCGAGGGGAGCCTTCACGAGGCGGCCAAAGGGCTGGACCTGGGCCGCTACCTCCGGCTGGGCAAGGGGGAGGACGCAGGGGGAGGCCGGCGGCGGCCCTCCATCCTGGCGGACGCCACCGAAGCCATGCTGGCCGCCGTCTACCTGGATGGGGGAATGGAGGCGGTGCGGCCCATCATCCGGGCGCTGATTTTAGACAAGGAGCAGGAGAAGGCCGCCGATAGAGACTACAAGACCGCCCTCCAGGAACTGGTGCAGCGCACGCCGGGGGCGGCGGTGTACTACAAGCTGGTGCGGGAGAGCGGGCCGGACCACTGCCGCAGCTTTGAGATGGAGGCGTCGGTGGACGGCAGGGTCATCGGCACCGGCGCGGGCCGGACGAAGAAGGAGGCCGAGCAGATGGCGGCCAAGGCGGCGCTGGAGAAACTGAATGGGTGAGCGGTAAATCGAAATTTGAAAGGGAACATTAGGATGAAAAAGACAAATTTTATAATCGTTATAATCATTGTAGTAGTCAGCGCAATAAGTATCCATCTAATA
>CANASS010000010.1 GCA_947364395.1 uncultured bacterium | reverse complement strand
CAATGCCCTCCACCCCGGGGATCTGCTTGATGTCGGACAGCTTGATCTGGTCGTTACCTTCGCCGTACCAGCGCCATGTCATTTTCATGGAAAATCCCTCCTCAAACTATCTCCTGTGCTTTCCCGCCCCGGCGGGGGAAGCGGCAAATATAAAGGTAGAAAGCCCTCGCGAACTTATGCCGTCTTTACTGTGTCGTCCGTAATTTCCTTCATGGCCCGCTCCAGGCTCATGCCGCCCGCCACGGCCTCCTTCCGGGCGGCGTTCACCGCCTGGATGGTCTTCATCTTTTCCCCCGTCAGGGCGTAGCCCTTCATGGCCAGCAGGGTGGCCGCCCAGGCCAGCATGGGGATGACGCAGAACATGACGATCACCGCAACTTTGATGCCGCCGGAATAGGGGGTGCTGTCGGTGGGCAGGTCGCTGAGGCCGGCGAAAATGAGGAAGATGAACGCCACCAGGGTCTGGGCCAGGGAGGACACCAGTTTATCCACCAGAGAGAATAGTGTGCCCATGATGCCGGGGATATATTTGCCGGAGCGGTAGGTCTCGTAATCGGAGCAGTCGGCCACCATGGGGATGGGCATGTCGGCGGTGGCGTAGTAGGCCCCGTAGCCGATGCCGAAACACACGATGAACAAGATGGTGTACAGGTTGATGGCCCCGCCGCCCTGGAAGGGGAAGGCCAGCATACGGGCCGGATTGCCGTGGTCGCTGAGCAGCAGCAGGGCCAGCACGCCCACGTAACAGACCAGGGCCACAGACACGTAGCGGATCAGGGAGGCCCGCTGGCCCAGCTTCTGGGAGGTGCGCATGGACAGCAGGAAGAAGGGCACCGCGCACACGTAGCCCAGCACCATCATGGGCAGATACAGGGAGTTATAATTGCCCATCAAGATTCCATAGAGTGCCAACAAAACGGTGGTGTTGGTGGCGATGGCTAAGGCCAGCTTGCACCCCGCGCCCGCCACCATCAGCCGCTGCATGGGCTTGTTGTCCCGGATGATCTCCACATACTCGGACATTTTGACCTTTTCCTGCTTGTCACCGCCGATGCCGTAATACTTGGGGTTGTCCTTCTCGGCGATGCCGATGATGGCCAGGATGGTGAGCAGCACGGAGATGGCGATGCCGATGGGGGTGATGATGCGGAACACCGTGGGGTCGGAGTAGCCGGACACGATGACGTTGCCCGCCTCGTCCTTCACGTCGTACATCCCCTTAATCAGCGGGATCATGAACTGCATCACGCCCATGCCCAGCAGGGAGCCCACCGTGTTGAAAATGGTGAACATGGGCCGCTGGTTGGGGTCGTTGGTGAGCACCGTCTGGCCCGCCCGGGTGCAGGAGGTCTGGAAGGTGTAGCCGATGACCCACACGAAGTAGACCACCACAAAGGCCACATAGCGCAGCCACATTGTGGTCTCGGGAATCAGCGGGGTCAGGATATACAGGCAGACCACGGACACCGCCATGACGGCGCTGCCCAGGATCATGAAGGGCCGGAATTTGCCGATGCGTGTGCTGGTTCGGTCCATCATGGCCCCGATGATGGGGTCGGTGACGGCGTCGGCCACCCGCATCACCGTCACCATGATGGAGGCGAACATGCCCAGCTTCAGGATACTGGAGCCGAACTGGGCCACATAGGACAGAATCAGGACGAAATACACGTTGGTGGCGCCGTTGTTCAGGGGAAACAGCACCAATTGATATGGTTTGGCCCGGTTCAGGCCGGTGTTGGCTTCTTGGCTCATGGACTCTCCTCCTCTAAATGTTGTCGCGCTTCCTTGTCACGCTGCGCCTGCTCGCGACGCACGGCTGTCTCGCCTTTGGCTCGGTCGGCGCTGTGTGCCACCGGCACACAGCGCCCTCCGACTCGGCCTAGTCTCCGGCCCGCTTGCGCGGGCCTGCGCTCGGCCTCGCTCCAGTCCATCCGTGCTGCTCGCGACGGCTCCGCGCTTTCTTGTCACGCTCGCGTTGGGCGCATGGCCGGGTCGCTTTCCCTCCGAACTCGAACAAAACCCGCCGCTTTCCGGCGGCTGGGCTTTTGTTCTCGCTTCGGTCCAAGCTCCCCTATGCGCCTGCGCTCGCGCTTCTTTACACCCAGTTCGCGCTATTGGAGCTTTTTCCCTGAAGTTTATACGAGGGGTTCGGTGTATCCACATGCCGGAGGACACAGGAGTCCGTACAGTCTCCCGCCGCCGCCTTCAGTTCCACCTGGCCGCTGAGCGGGACCTTGAATTCAAATACCTTGTCCCCGGATTTCTCCTCAATGAGCGTCCCGTTGGCGTACAATGCCACCTTCTTCTGGTTGGAGTACACCTTCACCGTGGTCACCGCCTCGGGCCGGTCGGCGTACCGCCGCCCGCAGATGTGGACGAAGGGCTGGTCGCTCCACCACGCCTTGTAGATATAGAAGCTGTCTTTTTTGATCTTCCGGTCGAAGGTGACGATGCCCTTGTGGTTCATCCCCGGTTCGCCCCCCTGGTCCCGGGCGTCGGCGGCGAAGTCGAACATATTCCACAGATGGGTGGCCCACAGGTATGGGTGCTTGGCGAAACAGTTCAGCATGTATTCATTGTAAACACACTGATATTCCTCGGTGTGGTCCCCCCGGCGGGGCTTGGAGGAGTGGAGGTTGGGCATGGCTTCGCAGCCGTACTCGGAGTAGCCCAGGGGGCGTTTCGGGTAGCGGAAATGGAAGAAGCCCATCCACAGGTCGTTGAGGAACAGCCCCGGCACGTACCAGCCCAGATACAGGTTCCAGCTCACCAGGTCGGTGATGTGGGCGGATTTGTTGAAGGGCCCGCACATGGCGTAGCAGGCCAGAGTGGTCAGCCGGGTGGGGTCCATCTCGTGGTACAGGTCGTTGAGCGCCCGGTGGTTGTCCAGCATGTCCGCCTTGTCCTTGGTGGAGATGGTGATCTCGTTGGACACCCCCCAAACCACGATGGAGGGGTGGTTGTAGTTCTGAACCACCAGCTCCCTGGCCTGGGAGATGGTGTTGTCCCGGCCGTTGGGCATATGCTCGGAGATATAGGGGATCTCCGCCCAAACCACCATGCCGTACTGGTCGCACAGGTCGTAGAAATACTGGTCGTGCTGGTAGTGGGCCAGCCGGATGGTGTTGGCCCCCACCTCCCGGATCATGGCCATGTCGGCGTCGTGGTGCTCTTTTGTGATGGCGTTGCCGATGCCCTTCCAGTCCTGGTGGCGGGACACGCCGTGGAGGGGATAGGGCCGCCCGTTGAGGAAGAATCCCTTTTCCGGGTCCACCGAGAAGGTGCGCACACCGAACCGGGTGCTGATCTGGTCCACCGCTCTGCCGTCCATCAGTAGCGTGGCCTCGCAGGTGTACAGATAGGGGTCCTTCACCCCGTCCCACAGCCGCACCTTGGAAATGGTCAGGGAGCAGTCCGTTCCCGTGCCCTCCGCCACGGCCTTGCCGTCCCCGTCCAGCAGGCGGACGGCCACCGTGGCGCGGTCCGCGTGGTGGAAGGTCTCCACCCGGACCTGGCCGTTGGAGCCGTTGACGGCGGGGGTCACCTTGAGGCCGGGGCCCCCGAAGTAGTCCAGGTCGAAGTGGTCCTTGTTCACCAGGATGAGATTCACATCCCGGTAAATGCCGCCGTAAAAGGTGAAGTCCGCCTTCTGTGGGTACACCCGGTCGTTCCGGCTGTTGTCCACATGGACGGTGAGGGCGTTCTCCTTCTGAAGGAGGTCTGTCACGTCCCAGCGGAAGGTGGAATAGCCCCCGTCGTGGGTTCCCACCTCCGAGCCGTTCAGCTCCACCTTCGCCGAGGCGTTCACCCCTTGGAATTCCAGGTATACCCGCTGGCCGGGGCTGAGTTCCGGCTTCGGAAAATTCTTTTCGTAGACGCAGGTGCCTCGCCAGTAGTCGTTCCCCCCGTCCTGGCCGTCTATGTTGTTCCAGGTGTGGGGCACGTCCACCGGGCGCGGCGAACCGTCCGGCCCCGTGAAGGTCCAGCTTTGGTTCAAATTGATTGTTGTTCTCAAATTCATCCTCCCGCGCCCCCGTTTGCGTCAGGAAGAATCAAATGATTCTTTACCATTATAATGTGCCCCCTGTCAGTTGTCAACATGAATTGCCCCGTGTTTTCCAGTCGTTTGGACCTTTCCTACAAATATTCCGCCGCTTGTACCCGGAAGCGGGGGGAGGGCGCTCCGGCCCTCATATCCCTTGATTCGACGGAATCCGCCCCTCCGGCCAGGGGGGCTCCGCCTGGGGGTGGGTCTTGAGTATGTCCAGGTAGGCCCGGAGGGTGAGCAGGATATAGCTTTTGACCTGGTATTTGACCTGGGGCTGGGACTGGAGGAGCTTGAAATGGGTCGCCTCCGGCCGGGTGTCCCGGTGGCTGGTCTGGGTCATGCCCAGCATGGCGGAAAAGAGCGTGTGCCCCAGCAGATGGGCCCAATCCCCGTCCTCCGCCCCCACGTACCGCAGGCAGAGCTGTTGGATGGCGGCAAAGGTGGCCTCGATTTTCTCCTCCGGCAGACCCTGGACAGGGGAGCCGTCCAGCATCTCCCGGCCGATCAGGGTGATGGTGTGCCGGTTTTTGATGTCAAAGCACCACTCCGCGTATTTGGACAGAAGCTCATGCAGCAGGTTCCAGGCCGTCTCCCCGTACAGCAGCCCCTGGCTGTCCATATACTCCACCTCCTCCATGCTGGGCCGCATGAACTGGTAGAGCTCCTCAATGGCCTTGCACCTGACTTGAAAATAGACGCTCTCCTTTCCCTGGAAGTGGGATTGGAGGGAGGACAGGCTGGCGCCCGCCTCCCGCACAATTTCCCGGGTGGTGGTTTCCTTGTAGCCCTTTTCCGCAAACAGCTTCTCCGCCGCGGCCAGAATACGGTCCCGGGTCGAGTGATTTCGACAGGTCATAGCCTTCCCCTCCATCATACAGATTTACTATGCTTTATCTTACCGAGCTCCGGGTATTTTGTCAATAAGATCGTGGGTTTTTACAAGAAAACCGGGGCGAGCGGCAAAGAAGCTGTTGACAATTGACATAACTCCGGCTATAATATCGAAAGAATCAGTTGATTCCTGTGGCCGGTATCCGGCCTCTCCGGGCGGCATCCGCGATTCAGAGAAAGGAGGAAACCGCGCCCCCGTGCCACGAGCTGAACAAGCCGTATTTGTAAAGAAGCAGCGATGTTTGCTGCGGCAAAGCCGTGGGGCCGCCGGAGGGAGCGTCTGCCGGTACAATTTTGTGAGGAGGAGAAGTGAAAAAATGCTTGCGAGAACAAAGCGCGGCCTGTGGCGCGGCTTGACCGCCCTGCTGGTCTTTGTGCTGTGCGTGTCCCTGCTGCTGGGCAACGTCCTGGAGGCCAACGCCGGCACCATTGATACCGCCCTGAGCACAATCAGTTCCGGTTTTGTCTCCGAACAGAACGCGGACAACCCGCTCTATGACAAGTATACCCCCCCGGAGGAGTTTTTAAATGCCGACGGATCGGGCAACTCCAAGGCCCTCATTCAGGCGGCCATCGACCTGGGCCGCCGGGAGGCTGCGGAGGGCAGCGTTCTGCTGAAAAATGAGAACGGCGCGCTGCCTCTGGGCTCTGGGTCCAATGTGACCCTGTTCGGCATCCGCTCCCACAGCAACCTGCTGGGCTCCAGCTTCGGTGTGAAGGCCTTCGGCGGCTACATCAGCCTGGAGCAGGCCCTGAGCCAGAGCAAAACCGATTTCGCCAATACCATGGCCTGGACCGTGGGCTCTCGCGGGGCCCCTCCGGGACCCACCGTGGGCACTCCCTGGACCGGCGACGAGTTCGAGTTTGAGGGAGCCGGCTACAACCTGAACCAGACCATGATCGACATTTACGACAAGCTGGGCGAGACCTACGTGCACTATGAGAACGAGCCCGCCGCCGAGGTCTACGACCCCGGCGAGCCCTCGATCAGTGAGATCGAGGGCGTGAACTCCGGCTACAAGTCCAGCTTTGCCCAGTACGGCGACGCGGCCATCGTGGTCATCGCCCGGCCCAGCTGCGAGCAGCTGGACTACCTGCCCGGCGGCGTGGCCGACGGCCTGGACTTTGAGAGCGGAGAGCCCTTCTCCCTGACCAAGAACGAGCGCGACGCCATCGAGCTGGCCAAGGAGTGCTCCGACAAGGTGATCGTTCTGGTGTCCAGCTCCGCCTCCGTGGAGATTGGCTCCCTGAAGGACGACCCCGACGTGGACGCCATCCTGTGGATCGGCGCTCCCGGCTGCTACGGCATGCTGGGCGTGGCCGATGTCCTCTGCGGCAGGGTGAGCCCCTCCGGCGGCCTGTTCGACATCTTTACCGCCCAGAATATGTCCGCCCCCGCCATGCAGAACATGGGCAAGATGTACTACACCAACACCGAGGGCACCATCACCCGCACCGGCGGCGTGCTGGGCTTCAACCCCGGCGCTTACGCCATCGAGGCCGAGGGCATCTATGTGGGCTACCGCTACTATGAGACCCGGTACTACGACTGTGTGGCCGGAACCGGAAACGCCGACTCCGCTGTGGGAGCCTACGCCTCCAGCGGCAATTGGAACTACGGCGACGAGGTGACCTACGGCTTCGGCTACGGCCTGAGCTACACCACCTTTGACTACGCCATTGAGGGCGAGCCCAAGTTTGAGATCGGGACCGGCGAGAACGGCGCCCCCAGCGCCTTCGCCACCTTCTCTGTGAAGGTGACCAACACCGGCTCCGCCGCTGGCAAAACCCCGGTGCAGATCTATGGCCAGGCCCCCTACATCGAGGGCGGCGTGGAGAAGTCCGCCATCCAGCTGCTGAATTTTGAAAAGACCGATGTGCTGGCCCCCGGCGACTCCCAGACCGTGGAGGTGAAGGTGGACCTGCAGTATATCGCCAGCTATGACGAGAGCCACGACAACGGCGACGGCACCAAGGGCACCTATATCATGGACCCGGGCGACTATTACTTCGCCGTAGGCAACGGCGCTCACGACGCCCTGAACGCCATCATGGCCATGCAGGGCATGGACAAGTCCAAGATGGTGGGCGAGGGTGACGCCGCCCAGGCCTGCAAAAAGAACGTGACGGAGAGCTTCATCTCCAAGACCATGTTCTCCGTGTCCAAGACCGGCTACAAGATCTCCAACCAGCTGCCCTACTCCGACTGGAACTACTACCAGCCCGGGGAGGTCACCTATCTGACCCGTTCCGACTGGGCGGGCACCTTCCCCAAGACCTATGACAGCATGACCCTGACCAGCCCCGAGCTCATCGACGCCCTCAACGGCAAAATCTATGAGCTTAAGACCGACGACGACACCTCCGATATCAAGTGGGGGGTGGATAACGGCATCAAGCTCTACGAGATGTACGGCGTGCCCTACGACGATCCCAAGTGGGACCAGCTGCTGGACCAGCTCACCCTGGAGGAGGCCATGTATATCTTCTCCTTCGGCGGCCCGTCCATCCCCGGCGCGGACTCCATCGGGGCCATCGAGACCTATATGACCGAGAACGCGGGCAACGGTATCGCCGTCAACCTGAGCGCCTCCAAGGACCCGGACGCCCCCTGGGCCATTCCCAAGAGCGACCCCAACGGCAACTGGCACCCCGAGGTGTTCGCCAACGCCCCCATGGGCGCGTCCACCTTCAACCCCGAGCTCATGTATGAGCTGGGCCAGTTTGAGGGCATCGAGTCCCTGTTCACCGGCATCAACATCCTGTGGGGCCCCGGCCTGAACACCCACCGCCACGCCTACAACGGCCGCAACGGCGAGTATTATTCCGAGGACCCGGTGCTGTCCGGCGTGGCGGCCATGGAGTTTGCCATCGGCGCGCTGGAGTACGGCCTGGTGGCCGCCCCCAAGCACTTCGCCTTCAACGACCAGGAGTCCGAGCGGGGCGGCGTGTCCCCCTGGATGACCGAGCAGCGCGCCCGGGAGGTGGAGCTGCGGGCCTACCAGATCGCCTTCGAGGCCACCAAGTACGACACCGACGACTATGACGCCGGCATGCGGGGCCTGATGACCTCCTTCTCCAAGATCGGCGCCATTGAGTGCACCTCCAGCTACGGCCTGATGACCGAGATCCTGGCCAACGAGTGGGGCTTCATCGGCTACGCCGTCACCGACATCTACGACGATGTGGACCTGTGGACCGCCGTGCTCAACTCCGGCACCACCTGCTACGACACCCGCGGACAGGGCGGCTTCTACACCACCACCACCCTGGAGAACTGCTTCCTGTTCACCAACCAGATGTACAGCGATCCTCTGAATGCCCACCTCATCGACGGGGACGCCAACCTCCAGCTGAAGCTGAAGGACGCAGTCCACAAGAACATCTTCGCCTGGAGCGAGAGCCACCTGATGAACCGCTACAACGCCACCACCCACTTTGGTTCCCGGATGACCTGGTGGCGGGCCGCCTACATGGGCCTGGAGATCGGCTCCGGCGTGCTGGCCGCGGCCTGTGCCGTCATGTATGTGCTGTCCTCCACCAAGAAAAAGGAGGGGAACTGATATGCTGAAGAAATTGAATGTCGGCGGCTATCTCAACGTTCTGGCCGCTCTTCTGGGCCTGGCGGGCACCATCCTCACCATCGTCAGCGGCATGGTCAGCGCGGACAACCCGCTGGCCAACACGGCGCTGATCGCCGTGGCGGGCTTTGGGGGCGTGGCGCTGTGCCTCCTGGCCATCCTGGCCCCCAGCCGCTGGGGCAACTTCGACATGGTGGGCAGCGTGTCCATCCTGGGGGCCATCGCCCTGTACTGCTACACCTTCGGCGCGGCCGTGGCCCAGCGGGTCATGCTCATCGCCGGCCTGTTCTCCTTCAACTCCGCCAACGAGGGGGGCTGGAGCGTGTTCTACGTCTCTGCCGCCGCATGGGCCTGCCTGCTGCTGGGCTGTGTGCTGCTGGTGGCCAGCGGGTTTGTGAAATCCGTCAAGGAAGGGTAAGAGACCAATTGTCCTGAAAAAGCGCCGCCGGGCCTGAGCCCGGCGGCGCTGCTTTTTGGGATTCTGTGTTCCCCCGGCATATACGGGGGCGGCCGTGGGGGTGGCGGTTCCGAAGAGAAGGGCGGGGCCGCCGCTGTGGGCCGCCCCGCCGCAATTGGTCACTCCGCCTGTTCCGTCCGCTCCTCCCCAGCGGGAGCGGACTCCTCCTGCGGAGGGGGAGTCGGAGCCTGGATGACAATGGTCTGGTCCTCCCGGCCCGCCAGCCTGCCGCCCAGCATCCCGGCCACCAGGGATTTCACGTCGATGCCCATGCTCTGGGTGATGCCCTCGGTGACCTGGGAGGTGCCGGTGATGATGTCCTCCAGCAGCTTGGCGCTGTTGCCCTCGCCGTACATGGTGATCTTGTCCACCTTGGACAGGGGCTGGGCCACGTACTTGGCGATCTCGGGCAGGGCCTGCATCACCATCTCGATCACGGCGGCCTCGCCGTATTTCTTCATGGCCTCCGCCTTTTTGTCGATGCCCTCGGCCTCGGCCAGGGCCTTGGCCCGGATGGCCTCGGCTTCGGCCTTGCCCACAGCGGCGATGCCCTCCGCCTCCTGCTCCCTGGCGTACTTTTGGGCCTCGGCGATTTTCCGCTCGGCCTCGGCCTTCTGCTCCTGCTCGTAGCGGGCGGCCTCCGCGTCTTTCTGGCGCTTGAACAGCTCGGCCTCCGCCTCCTGCTGCTGGCGGTAGCGGTCGGCGTCCGCCTTGGCCCGGATCTCCGCCTCCAGGGTCTGCTTCTGCACCTCCACCTCGGCCTGCTTCAGCTCGGCCTGACGCTGGGTCTTGGCGATCTCCGCGTTGACGGTGGCGGTCTCGATGCTCTTGCGCTGCTCCTGGCTCTGGATCTCGTAGGCGGCGTCGGCCTCGGCCTTCTTGCCGTCGGCCATGATCTTCAGCTCGGCCCGGCGGATCTCCAGCTCGTTCTGCTTCTGGGCGATCTGGGTGTCGGCCTGGACCCGGGCCTCGTTGGACTCCCGCTCGGCCTGGGCCTGGGCGATGGCGATATCCCGGTCGGCCTGGGCCTTGGCGATGGCGGCGTTCTTTTTAATCAGGCTGGTGTTGTCCGCGCCCAGGTCCTTGATGAGCCCGTTTTCGTCGGTGACGTTCTGGATGTTGCAGGATAAGATCTCAATGCCCAGCTTGTCCATGTCCTTGCTGGCCTTCTGCATCACCTGGTCGGAGAAGGAATCCCGGTCGGTGTTGATCTCCTTAAGGGACAGGGTGCCGATGATCTCGCGCATATTGCCTTGAAGGGAGTCCTGAAGGTCACGGGTGATCTCCTCCGGGCGCTTGTTCAGGAAGTTCTTGGCCGCCAGCTTGATGCCCTCCGCCTGGGGGGAGATGCGCACCTTGGCCACGGCGTCCACGTTGACGTTGATGAAGTCGCTGGTGGGCACGGACTGCTCCGTTTTGATGTCCACCGTCATCTGGCCCAGGTACAGCCGGTCCATCCGCTCCAGGAAAGGCACGCGGATGCCGGCCCGGCCGATGAGGACCTTGCTCTCTTTCTTGAGGCCGGAAATGATGTAGGCCTGGTCGGGCGGGGCCTTGACATAGCCCAGCATGACAATAACCAGGATGACGATGGCGATGGCGATAAAGGGGATGGCGTTGATGAAAAGCTCAAGCATGGGGACTCCTCCTTTCAAACGTGACGGGTTGATATGTTCTATATGCGGCAAGCGCGACAAGCCGGGAAGGGGCCTTCGGCGGCTTGAAATTTTTGAATCTGCTTCGGGCCGGGGTTCAGTCCTCCGGCCTGGGGCCGCCCGCCACGTCCCCCCGCATGGCGGCCAGGCGCTCCAGGGCCTCCACTTCCGCCTCCAGGCTCCGGCGGCTCCACTCCTGCCGGGCCCGGCCGCTGTCGGTAATCACCTGGGACAGCACGTTGACCGTCCGCAGGCAGAGGGCGGCTTTGCCGCCCGGGTCTGTTCCCTCCCGCTCGGCCCGGGCCAGCTCCGCCAAAACAAGCTCCAGCGTTTGGAGGTAGCTGGACTCCATGCGGGCTCTTGTCTGGGGTTCCAGGCCGTCGTAACTGCGGAGGACCAGGGCCTCCAGGCTGTCCAGCGCCGTCAGGACGTAGGGCGTCTCCACAGGCGCCGCGGCCTGCCGGATGCGGGCTTGGACCATCTGCGCGCCGCTGCGGCAGGCGGTGGAGCACAAAAAGCGGTTCAGCACCGGCGGGAGCTGGTCGAACCGCTGGGACAGGTCGGCCAGACGGCGTTCATAAGGGGCGAATATGTCCGTATCCCCGCCCTGCCAGTGCTTCATGGCGGGGATCAAGGTTTTCTCAAGGTCCAGAAGCTCCGCCTCAATGCCGGAGAGGCCTTCCGCGTACTCGTCCAGGATGCGCAGATCCTTTTCCGCCAGCGACCCGGCGGCTTTGCCGGAGAACAGCCCCCTGGAGGCCTTGACAGCGGCGGCGGCCTTGTCCTTCAGCTCGTGGCCGCACAGCAGCCGGATGCGCTCCATGGACAGCCCGGTGATGGAGGCGGGGAGCGCCACATGGATGGCGGTCAGGGACCGGCGGATGGACCCGCACAGCAGCTCCAAACGCTCCTGCTTTTGCGTGAGCATAAATTGCTCCTCTCTGTAGTCCGTCCGGGCCGCATCGGGGCGGCGCTGGGCCTGACGGGGCTGTGCGGAACAGGGCTCCGCTGTGATCTCAAAGGGAATCCGCTTTTCCTTGGCCACTTTTTTTGCGAAAATGGTGAAGGTGGTGGTCATGGTAAGTCCCATCTCCCGGCAGGCCTGTTCCATGCTCCGTTTGGTCTCCTCGTCTATGCGGAAATTTATCATAACCTGACCCATGGAAATCACTCCCTTCAGCATAGCTTCATTATATCATATATAAAGCAATTAGCAATATATTTCTTTACAAATGACATATCATTTTTTTGAAACGGCGGCGGGCGCTCCGCCAGGGGGCGGAATTCTCTCTTTACAGCCGCCGGGATCTATGCTATGATGAAAAAAACACAGCCGCTGAAGCCGTTCCAGCACGGCGGCGGTGAAAACGCGTCTTTTTTCAGCCTATGACAGGGGAAAACAGGACTGCCGCAGGCGGTCCTGTTTTTTTACCACGCGAGGAGGACGGCTATGGACCACCTGCGCAGAAGGATTCTCTACCATTACACCGATTTTCAGGCGCTGGACGGCATCCTGCGCCACGCCCAGCTGCGGGTGAACAACGTGCTGCGGATGAACGACTCGGCGGAGATGCGCCATTTTATGGACCGGCTGTGCGCCGCCGTCTCCCACCGGCTGGAGGAGGAGGGCAGGCCGGACCAGGCCGGGCGGGTCCGGGCCCTGTTCCGGGAGGAGCTGAAAAAGGAGTATTCCGCTTTTGCCGCCTGCTTTTCCTTCCATCGGGACGACGCCGCCCAGTGGGAGCGGTACGGCAACCGGGGCAGGGGGGTGTGCATTGCCTTCCGCCGGGACTGCATGGAGCGGGTGGCTAAAGGGGCGCTGTCCCTCCAGCTGGTGTTCTACCGGGACGACATGGCGGGCCATCCCATGGTGGAGACCTTCTGCGCCCTGGCCCGGGAAGGCGGTCCGCTGAGCCCGGAGGACCCCGGCGTGAAAGAGGCCATGCGGGAGGCCTGGGCCTGCTCGGTGTCCTATAAACACCCTTCCTTCTCCTCGGAATATGAGATGCGGCTGGTGGTGTCCCCCTTTGAGAAGGCGGAATTCGACGTGCGGCCCTGCTATCACATCACCAAGGAGCGGATCAAAAAATACTACCCGCTGGACCTGCGGGCCATGTGCCGGGAGATCGGCGTGGACCTGGAGGACCTGGTGGAGGAGATCATCATCGGGCCGGACTCCACCCAGTCCGCCGCCATTCTGCGGGACTACCTCCGGGACAACGGGCTGTCCGCCCTGGCGGAGCGGGTGTCGCTGTCGGAATGTCCCCTGCGGGGACTGTCTACATAAAAGAAACCTGACTGTCCCGCCGTTTTCCGGCGGGACAGTCAGGTTTGACAGAGATAATGTAAGGTTCAGGGGCTTGCGGCGGACCAGGCCAGCAGGGCGGCGTGGGCCAGCAGGGCCAGGGGGACCAGGGTGGGGAAGGGAGGCTTTTGGGTCTTGTGGTGAAAGACCGACATGCCCAGAATTCCCCCGGCGGAGCCGCCCGCGAGGGCGCAGGCCAGCAGGGCCGCTTCGGGGATGCGGCGGCGGTGGAGTTTGGCCATCAGCTTGTCCCAGCCGAAGAGGGCGAAGGTCAGGGCGCTGGTCACGCCCAGCCAGATGAGAAGTAGATGGAAGGATTCTTTCATAGAGGGCCTCTCAATGCAGCGTTTTGATTCCGTGGACGATGCCGCTGTGGTTGACTTCACTCTGCCAGCGCTCACAGTTGATTTCCTCACCGACCCGAACAGCGTCATACTGCTCTTGCGTGCATTTCAAGGTATACCGGCCGCCTACGCCGTCCTGCTCAATGGTGATGCTGCAACGCTCCGGGTCTGTATTGTCCTTATCGACCACAGTGACAATCCCGCCCATCGCGTAATAATGCCTGCCTTCCGTCTTGAACATCTGCACGGCGGTGAACACGCAGGCGAAAATCAGAGCAGACAGAAAACCCGCCGTGAATTTTGTCCAGGTCTTTATTGGGATAACCCCCTGTATATAATGTATAGGACCTGCAAAATTTTGTCCCGCAGTCAAAATTTCTCTTGACGCGGGACGGCGGATGTGGTATCATAAACTGCTTTTATGCACGGATGGTTGTAGAAAGCCCTTCCCACCCAGTACAGTGAGTATAGCAGATTTGCACAAAGAACGCAAGAGGAAATTTTAAGAACCTGACAACTGCCCCGGGCGTATCAAGCTGCGCCGCCCAGGGCGCGGAAATTTTGACGAAGTGGAGCGTGAACAGCATATGGCCAGAGCGGTCAAAGACGTCTGGTACGGCAAGACCCACCGCAAGAGCTTCGCCCGCACCGACGAGATCCTGGAGATGCCCTACCTCCTGGAGATCCAGAAGAAGTCCTACAAGTGGTTCCTGGAGACGGGGCTCCAGGAGGTGTTCAACGATGTGGATTCCATCACCGACTACGCGGGCAATCTGGAGCTGTCTTTCATCAGCTTCTCCATGGACGATCCCCCCAAGTACACCATCGAGGAGTGCAAGGCCCAGGACATGACCTACGCCGCCCCTATGAAGGTGCAGGTCCACCTGCGCAACAAGGCCACCAACGAGATCAAGGAGCAGTCCATTTTCATGGGCGACTTCCCCATCATGACCGACGCGGGCACCTTCGTCATCAACGGCGCGGAGCGTGTCATCGTGTCCCAGCTGGTGCGCTCCCCCGGCGTGTACTTCTCCAAAAACGCGGACAAGGCGGACAACATCACCTTCGCCGCCACCGTCATCCCATACCGGGGGGCCTGGCTGGAGTATGAGACCGACCTCAGCGACGTGTTCTACGTCCGCATCGACAAGAACCGTAAGCTGCCGGTGACCTGCCTGATCCGGGCCATCGGCCCCCGCACCGACGCGGGCATCATCGACATGTTCGGCGAGGACCCCCGCATCATGGCCACCCTGGAAAAGGACGCCTGCAAGAGTTACGAGGAGTCCATGCTGGAGATCTACCGCAAGCTGCGTCCCGGCGAGCCCCCCACGGTGGACTCCGCCGAGAGCCTGATGAACTCCCTGTTCTTCGATCCCCGGCGGTACGACCTGTCCGGGGTGGGCCGGTACAAGTTCAATAAAAAGCTGGCCATCTGGACCCGGCTGTCCGGCCAGAAGCTGGGCGCCCCCGTGGCCGACCCCGCCACCGGCGAGATCGTGGCTGAGGCCGGCGAGGTGCTCACCCGGGAACGGGCCCGCCAGCTGGACGACCTGGGCGTCAACGAGGCCGTGGTGGAGGTGGACGACCTCCACACCGGCGTGCACATGGTGAGGGTGTTCTCCAACGGCATGGTGGACATGTCCAAGTTCGTGGACTTCGACCCGGCCCAGGCGGGCATCACCGAGAAGGTGTGCGGCAAGGTGCTCCAGGAGCTGCTGGAGCGCCGGGAGGCGGAGCAGCTCTCCCAGGAGGATTTCTTTGACATCCTCCGCGACAACATGGACCGGCTCATCCCCAAGCACATCACCGTGGACGACATCATGGCGTCCATCAACTACCTCAACTGCCTGGCCTTCGGCGTGGGCTCCCCCGACGACATCGACCACCTGGGCAACCGCCGTCTGCGCTGTGTGGGCGAGCTGCTGCAAAACCAGTTCCGCATCGGATTTACCCGGATGGAGCGGGTGATCCGGGAGCGGATGACCATCCAGGACCTGGACATCGTCACCCCCCAGTCCCTCATCAACATCCGGCCCGTCACCGCCGCCATCAAGGAGTTCTTTGGCTCCAGCCCCCTGTCCCAGTTCATGGACCAGACCAACCCCCTGGCGGAGCTGACCCACAAGCGCCGCCTGTCCGCCCTGGGCCCCGGCGGCCTGTCCCGGGACCGTGCCTCCTTCGACGTGCGTGATATCCACTACTCCCACTACGGCCGGCTGTGCCCCATCGAGACCCCCGAAGGTCCCAACATCGGCCTGATCTCCTATCTGGCCTCCTACGCCCGGGTGAACCGCTACGGCTTCATCGAGACTCCCTACCGCAAGACGGAGCGGGTGCTGGATGAAAAGGGCAGATGTGTGGCCGTCCGGGTCACCAACGATGTGGAGTATATGACCGCCGACGTGGAGGATGAGTTCAACGTGGCCCAGGCCACCGAGCCGGTGGACGAGGACGGCTTCCTGGCCAACCGCCGCGTGGCCTGCCGCCACCGCAACGAGATCATCGAGGTGGACAGGGAGCGGGTGGATTACGTGGACGTGTCCCCCAAGATGATGGTGTCCGTGGCCTCCGCCCAGATCCCCTTCCTCCAGAACGACGACGCCAACCGGGCCCTGATGGGCGCCAACATGCAGCGTCAGGCGGTGCCCCTGCTCACCACCGAGGCCCCCGTGGTGGCCACCGGCCAGGAGTACAAGAACTGCCAGGATTCCGAGGTGGCCGTGCTGGCCGAGGGGGACGGCGTGGTCACCGCCGTGGACGCCACCCACATCACCGTGCGCTACGACGGCCGGGGGGAGAAGGACTATAAGCTGACCAAGTACCAGCGCTCCAACCACGGCACCTGTATCCACCAGCGCCCCATCGTGTCGGTGGGCGACCGGGTCCAGGCCCGGGACACCCTGGCCGACGGCCAGTCCACCTCCAACGGCGAGATCGCCTTGGGCAAGAACATCCTCATGGGCTTCATGACCTGGGAGGGCTACAACTACGAGGACGCCATCCTGCTCAATGAGCGGATGGTGAAGGAGGACGTGTTCACCTCCATCCACATCGAGGAGTACGAGACCGAGGCCCGGGACACCAAGCTGGGCCCCGAGGAGATCACCCGGGACATCACCAACGTGGGCGAGGACGCCCTGAAGGACCTGGACGAGCGGGGCATCATCCGGGTGGGCGCGGAGGTCCGCGCCGGCGATTACCTGGTGGGCAAGGTCACCCCCAAGGGCGAGACCGAGATGACCGCCGAGGAGCGCCTGCTGCGGGCCATCTTCGGCGAGAAGGCCCACGAGACCCGGGACACCTCCCTGAAGGTGCCTCACGGCGAGTACGGCATCGTGGTGGACGTGAAGGTGTTCAGCAGGGAAGAGGGGGCGGAGCTGTCCCCCGGCGTCAATCAGGTGGTCCGCGTGTATATCGCCCAGAAGCGCAAAATCTCCGTGGGCGACAAGATGGCCGGCCGCCACGGCAACAAGGGCGTGGTGTCCCGCATCCTGCCCCAGGAGGATATGCCCTTCCTGCCCGACGGCACCCCCCTGGACATCGTGTTGAACCCTCTGGGCGTGCCCTCCCGTATGAACATCGGACAGGTGCTGGAGGTTCATTTGGGCTACGCCGCCAAGGCGCTGGGCTGGAAGGTGGCCACCCCCATCTTCAACGGCGCCGACGAGCAGGACATCGCCGACACCTTGAAGCTGGCGGGCCTCCGGGAGGACGGCAAGAGCTGGCTGTACGACGGCCGCACCGGCGAGCGGTTCGACAACCCCGTCACCGTGGGCTACGTCTACTTCCTCAAGCTCCACCACCTGGTGGACGACAAGATCCACGCCCGCTCCACCGGCCCCTACTCCCTGGTCACCCAGCAGCCCCTGGGCGGCAAGGCCCAGTTCGGCGGCCAGCGCTTCGGCGAGATGGAGGTGTGGGCCTTGGAGGCCTATGGCGCGGCGTATACGCTTCAAGAAATTTTGACCGTGAAATCCGACGACGTGACCGGGCGCGTGCGCACCTACGAGTCCATCGTCAAGGGCTACAACGTGCCCAAGCCCGGCGTGCCCGAGTCCTTCAAGGTGCTGGTGAAGGAGCTCCAGGCCCTGTGCCTGGACATCCAGGTGCTGGACGAGCACGGCAACGAGATCGAGCTCAAGGACGATGACGACGACAACGGCTACCAGCCCGGCCGCTTCCGCGACGACGATTACGAGCGCTACCAGGACGTGGGCACCGAGAGCGAGTTCGCCGACGCGGGCTTTACCATGAAGGAGACCAGCGACGACGACGATCTGTCCGTGTCCGCTGACGACGCCGGCGACGAGGAAGACCTCTTCGGCGGCGAGGACTGAGAAGGGAGGGTGAGACAATGAGCTACGCTGAATTCAACGCCATCCGCATCGGCATCGCCTCCCCGGAGCAGATCCGCAAGTGGTCCTTCGGCGAGGTGAAGAAGCCGGAGACCATCAACTACCGCACCCTCAAGCCCGAGCGGGACGGACTGTTCTGTGAGCGCATCTTTGGCCCCACCAAGGACTGGGAGTGCCACTGCGGCAAGTATAAGAAGATACGCTTCAAGGGCAAGGTGTGCGACCGCTGCGGGGTGGAGGTCACCCGGGCCAAGGTCCGCCGGGAGCGCATGGGCCACATCGAGCTGGCCGCCCCGGTGAGCCACATCTGGTACTTCAAGGGCATCCCCTCCCGGATGGGCCTGCTGCTGGACATCAGCCCCCGCATCCTGGAGAAGGTGCTGTATTTCGCCGCCTATATCGTCACCGATCCCGGCCCCGAGTACACCCACCTGACCAAGAACCAGATTCTGACCGACGCAGAGTATAAGAAGCTGCGGGAGTATTACGAGGACGACTTTGACGCCGGCATGGGCGCGGAGGCCGTCAAAAAGCTGCTGGCCGACCTGAACCTGGAGGAGCTTTCCGCCTCCCTGCGGGCCCAGATGAAGGACGCCAGCGGCCAGAAAAAGGCCAAGATCGTCAAGCGGCTGGAGGTGGTGGACGCCTTCCGCATGTCCGGCAACAAGCCGGAGTGGATGGTCATCGACGTGCTGCCCGTCATCCCCCCGGAGCTGCGCCCCATGGTCCAGCTGGACGGCGGACGGTTCGCCACCTCCGACCTGAACGACCTGTACCGCCGGGTCATCAACCGCAACAACCGCCTGAAGCGCCTGATCCAGCTCAACGCCCCCGACATCATCGTGCGCAACGAGAAGCGGATGCTCCAGGAGGCGGTGGACGCCCTCATCGACAACGGCCGCCGTGGCCGGGCGGTCACCGGAGCCAACAACCGGGCCCTCAAGTCCCTGTCCGACCTGCTCAAGGGCAAGCAGGGCCGGTTCCGCCAGAACCTGCTGGGCAAGCGGGTGGACTACTCCGGCCGCTCGGTCATCGTGGTGGGCCCCGAGCTGAAGATCTATCAGTGCGGCGTGCCCAAGGAGATGGCCATTGAGCTGTTCCGGCCCTTCGTCATGAAGAAGCTGGTGGAGAGCGGCATCAGCAACATCAAGGCCGCCAAAAAGGAAGTGGACAAGGGCACCCCCGCCGTGTGGGACGCCCTGGAGTCCGTCATCAAGGAGCACCCCGTCATGCTCAACCGCGCGCCCACGCTCCACCGCCTGGGCATCCAGGCCTTTGAGCCGGTGCTGGTGGAGGGCCGGGCCATGAAGCTCCACCCGCTGGTGTGCACCGCCTTCAACGCCGACTTCGACGGCGACCAGATGGCCATCCACGTCCCCCTGTCCGCCGAGGCCCAGGCCGAGGCCCGCATCCTGATGCTGGCCGCCAACAACCTGCTGAAGCCTTCGGACGGCGGCCCCGTCACCGTCCCCACCCAGGACATGGTGCTGGGCTCCTACTACCTGACCTACGAGCGGTACCCGGACAACGACCCGGCCCTGTCCTACGACACCGCCGCCGACGCGGCCAAGGCCCTGGCCGACGGCGACCTGATGGAAAACGACCGCATCTGGGTGCGGGACGAGGAGGCGGGCCGCTGGTACCGCACCACCCCCGCCCTGTGCAGTCAGGCCAAGGACGGCCCCGCCCAGGAAGTCTACAGCGTATTTTCCGACGACAACGAGGCTCAGCTGGCCTACGCCGAGGGGATTCTGGAGCTCCATGAGCCCATTATGGTCCGCCGCTCCGCCCAGATCGACGGAGAGCTGCGCCACAAGCTGGTGCGCACCACCGTGGGCCGCCTGCTGTTCAACGAGGGCATCCCCCAGGACCTGGATTTTGTGGACCGGAACGACCCCGAGAAGGTCTTTGAGCCCGAGATCAATTTTATGTGCGGCAAGAAGCAGCTGTCCAAGATCATCGACCGCTGTATCGCCAAACACGGCTTCACCCGGTCCGCCGAGGTGCTGGACACCATCAAGGCCCGGGGCTACAAGTTCTCCACCCAGGGTGCGCTGACGGTGGCCATTGCGGACATGACCGTCCCCGAGGAAAAGAAAAACCTCATCTCCACCACTGAGAAAGAGGTTGTCAAGATCGAGAACCAGTACAAGCGGGGCTTCCTCACCAACGAAGAGCGCTACCGCCTGGTGGTGTCCGCATGGGAGAAGACCACCAACGACGTGGCCGACGCCCTGCAGAAGAGCATGGACAAGTATAACCCCATCTTCATGATGGCCGACTCCGGCGCCCGCGGTTCCCCGGCCCAGATCCGCCAGCTGGCCGGTATGCGCGGCCTGATGGCCGACACCGCCGGGCGTACCATCGAGATCCCCATCAAGGCCAATTTCCGTGAGGGCCTGTCTGTGCTGGAGTACTTCATCTCCTCCAGAGGCGCCCGGAAGGGCATGGCCGACACCGCCCTGCGTACCGCCGACTCGGGCTATCTGACCCGCCGCTTGGTGGACGTGTCCCAGGAGGTCATCATCCGGGAGGATGACTGCGGAACCCAGGACGGCATCACCGTGTCCGAGATCGGCGAGAACGGGCAGATCATCGAGCCGCTGGTGGAGCGCCTGCGGGGTCGCTATCTGGCGGAGGACCTCACCGACCCCAAGACCGGCGAGGTGCTGGTGAGCCGGGACACCCTGGTGGACGGCGATCTGGCCTCCTTCATTGAGAAGAAGCTCCAGGAGCAGATCGACGCCAGCGATGAGCCCGACCGCAAGCCCGCCATCAAAGTGCGCTCCGTCCTCACCTGCGAGGCCCACTCCGGCGTGTGCGCCAAGTGCTACGGCATGAATCTGGCCTTCAGCGAGCCGGTGGGCATGGGCGAGGCCGTGGGCATCATCGCCGCCCAGTCCATCGGCGAGCCGGGCACCCAGCTGACCATGCGTACCTTCCACACCGGCGGCGTGGCCGGCGGCGACATCACCCAGGGTCTTCCCCGCGTGGAGGAGCTGCTGGAGGCCCGCAAGCCCAAGAAGATGGCCCAGCTGGCCGAGATCTCCGGCGTGGTCACCGTGGAGGAGACCAAGCGGGCCACCCTGTGCAACCTGACCGTCACCGCCGACGACGGCGAGGTGGTCACCTACGCCGTGCCCTACAGCGCCGGAATCCGGGTCAAGACCGGCGACCGGGCCACCAAGGGCCAGCGGCTCACTGACGGCGCCCTGTCCCCCCATGAGGTGCTGCGCATCCGGGGCGTGGACGCGGTGCACAACTACCTGATTCAGGAGGTTCAGAAGCCCTACCGCCAGCAGGGCGTGGACATCAACGACAAGCACATCGAGGTCATTGTCCGCCAGATGATGCGCAAGGTGCGGGTGGAGGAGTCCGGCGATTCCGCGCTGCTGTCCGGCTCCACCGTGGACATCATCGAGTTCCGGGACGCCTGCGCGGCGGTCCGTGGGCGCATTGCCGCCGGGGAGACCCGGGAGGACGGCTCCGAGCTGGTCATGCCCACCTGCACCCGGCTGCTGCTGGGTATCACCAAGGCGTCGCTGGCCACCGAGTCCTTCCTGTCCGCCGCTTCCTTCCAGGAGACCACCAAGGTGCTCACCGAGGCGGCCATCAAGGGCAAGGTGGACCACCTGCTGGGCCTGAAGGAGAACGTCATCATCGGCAAGCTGATCCCGGCGGGCTCCGGCCTGGCCGCCTACCGCAAGCTGGATGAGATCGAGGACGAGGTCCACGACGAGGGCCGCTTCCGGGAGGTGGCGGTGCTGGCCGACGACCTGAAGGAGGACGAGGACGAGCCGGTCCTTGCCGGGGAGGAGGCTGACGCCGACGCCGAGGAGGAGGACGAGGTCCTGTCCATCACCCTGGAGGACGAGGAGTCCGGGGAGGAATAAGAGTCTGTCACGGAGGAGGGGCCCGCCCGCGCGGGCCCCTCTTTTTTCATATTTTCTCGTTTGTCCGGGGAAATCAGGAACTTTTTGGAGGCTGTGGCGGGACCCTGGATATCACCCTGTTTTTCTCGTAAAACGACATAAACACCCCGGATTTTCATTTCTTTTTTGTGCACCTTGACTTTGAGGCCGCATAGGATTATAATAATGTAATCAACCCGAACCCCGGCGCATAAGACTCAATTCTCAGAATTGTCCGCCGGTCAAGGCGGAGGTTTGGAGGGCACTTATGATAAACAAATCAGACCAACTCAGCGACGCCATCAAGCGATTTTCCGACGGAACCAGCTCGGACGCCTACCAGTTCATGGGCTGCCACCCCGCCGTGGTGGACGGCCAGGACGGTTATATTTTCCGCGTCTGGGCCCCCCACGCCAAGAGCGTGCGGGTGCTGGGCCGCTTCAACGACTGGGACAAGGCGGCCCCTGCCATGGAGCGCATCGCCCCCGCCATCTGGGAGCGGTTTATCCCCGGTGTGCAGACCTACGATGAGTATAAGTACTACATCGAGCGGCCCGACGGCACCTTCGTGTTCCGGGCCGACCCCTATGCCAACCACTCCGCCACCCGGCCGGACAACGCCAGCAAGGTGTTCAATCTGGACGGCTTTGCGTGGACCGACGGGGCCTACTGCCGGGCCAGACGGAAAAAGGACATGCTGCGCAGCCCGATGAACATCTATGAGATGCACATGGGCTCCTGGCGGCGGCACGAGGACGGAAATTTCCTGTCCTATGTGGACTGCGCCAAGCAGCTGATTCCCTACCTGAAGGACATGGGGTACACCCACGTGGAGCTGCTTCCCATCAGCGAGTTCCCCTACGATCCCTCCTGGGGCTATCAGGTCACCGGGTATTACGCCCCCACCTCCCGGTACGGCACCCCCCATGACTTCATGAAGTTTGTGGATATGTGCCACGAGGCCGGCATCGGCGTCATCATCGACTGGGTGGGCGCCCATTTCCCCCGGGACGAGTGCGGCCTGTTCGAGTTTGACGGCGACTGCTGCTATGAGCCCTCCGACCCCCTGCGCCGGGAGCACCCGGACTGGGGCACCCGCATCTTTGACTATGGCCGCTATGAGGTGCGCTCCTTCCTGATCTCCAACGTGGTGTACTGGCTGGACAAGTTCCATATCGACGGCATCCGGGTGGACGCGGTGGCCTCCATGCTCTACCTGGACTACGGCCGCCGGGGCGGCGAGTGGCGGCCCAACAAGGACGGCGGCAACATCAACCTGGAGGCGGTGGAGTTCCTGCGGGACATGAACGCCGCCGCCCTCACCTTCGAGCCCGCCGCCATCATGGCGGCTGAGGAGTCCACCGCCTTCCCCATGGTCACCAGACCGGGGTACGACGGCGGCCTGGGCTTCAACTTCAAGTGGAACATGGGCTGGATGCACGACATGGTGGACTACATGTCCACCGACCCCCTGTTCCGCAAGGGCAAGCACAACAATCTGACCTTCTCCCTGACCTACGCGTTTTCGGAGAATTTCGTCCTCCCCCTGTCCCACGACGAGGTGGTCCACGGCAAGTGCTCCCTGGTGAACAAAATGCCTGGGGACTACGGGGACAAGTTCCAAAATCTGCGGGCTTTTTACGGCTACATGATGACCCACCCGGGCAAAAAGCTGCTGTTCATGGGCGGCGAGTTCGCCCAGTTCATCGAGTGGGATGAGAAAAAGGAACTGGACTGGATGCTGCTGGAGTACGACAAGCACCGCGAGATGCAGTCCTATGTCCGGGACCTGAACCGCTTCTATCTGGACCACCCCGCCCTGTGGCACAACGACGTGGACTGGCAGGGCTTCCAGTGGATTTCCTGCGACGACTGGCAGCAGAGCGTCATCTCCTTCCGCCGCATCGACGACAAGGGGAAAGAGGTCATCGTGGTGTGCAACTTCTGCCCCGTGGAGCGCACCGGCTATAAGATCGGCGTGCCCAAGGCGGGCGTTTACGTCCCCGTGCTGTCCAGCGACGACGCCAAGTACGGCGGCGCAGGCACGCCCCTGGCCCCCGTCAAGGCCAAGAAAGAGGAGCTGCACGGGCTGAAGTACGCCGTGGAGCTCACCCTGCCCGCCATGTCCACCGTGTTCTATGAGCGCAAGGCCGGGACCCGGGGAGCCAAGGACGAGGCGGACGAAGAGGCGGAGCCCCAGGCCGTCGAGGCCAAGGCGGAGAAGGAGACGGACGCCGCCGGGGCTGTGGAGGCGGTCAAGCCCAAGCGGGGCCGCAGGGCTAAGGCGGAGCCGCCGGAGGCCGCTGAGGAGCCCAGGCCCAAGCGGGGCCGCAAGGCTAAGGCGGAGCAGCCGGAGGCCGCTGAGGAGCCCAGGCCCAAGCGGGGCCGCAGGGCTAAGGCGGAGCAGTCGGAGGCCGCTGAGGAGCCCAGGCCCAAGCGGGGCCGCAAGGCTAAGGCGGAGCAGTCGGAGGCCGCTGAGGAGCCGAAGCCCAAGGCCGTCCGCAAGCCCCGGGCCAAAAAGTCCAACAGCGAAAATTAAATATTTGAGGGGGAGTTCAACTTGTTCCAGCGTAAAAAAGAGTGTATCGCCATGCTCCTGGCCGGCGGCCAGGGCAGCCGCCTGTACGTCCTCACCCAGGACACCGCCAAGCCGGCGGTGCCCTTCGGCGGCAAATACCGCATCATTGATTTTCCGCTGTCCAACTGCGTCAACTCCGGCATCGACACCGTGGGCGTGCTCACCCAGTACCAGCCCCTGGAGCTCAACGACTATATCGGCAACGGCCAGCCCTGGGACCTGAACCGCAACTGGGGCGGAGCCCATGTGCTGCCCCCCTACACCCAGTCCAAGACTGAGTCCTGGTACAAGGGCACTGCCAACGCCATCTATCAGAACATCGCGTTTGTGGACCGCTACAACCCCGAGTATGTGGCGGTGCTGGGCGGCGACCACATCTACAAGATGGACTACAACAAGATGCTCCAATTCCACAAGGAGAAGGGGGCCGAGTGCACCATCGCCGTCATGCCGGTGAGTATGGACGAGGCCACCCGCATGGGCATCATGAGCACCGATGAGAACGGGGCCATCGTGGACTTCGAGGAGAAGCCCAAGCAGCCCAAGAGCAATCTGGCCTCCATGGGCATCTACATTTTCACCTGGTCCGTACTGCGGGAGTATCTCATTGCCGACGAGGCCGACCCCAGCTCCGAGAACGACTTCGGCAAGAACATCATCCCCAACTTCCTGAAGGACGGCCGGCCCATGTACGCCTACTCCTTCGAGGGGTACTGGAAGGATGTGGGCACCCTCAACAGCCTGTGGGACGCCAACATGGACCTGCTGGACCCCAAGGACCCCATCAACATGCGGGACCCCAGCTTCCGCATCTACGCCCGGAACTACTCCGCCCCCGCCACCCGCATCGGCACCGGGGCCAAGGTGACCAACTCCTTTGTGGCCGAGGGGTGCACCATCCGGGGCAGCGTGGAGCACTCCGTGCTGTACACCGGCTGTGAGATCGAGGAAGGTGCCATCGTCACCGGGGCGGTGATTATGCCCAACACCGTGGTGCGCAAGGGCGCCAACGTGAGCTACTGCATCGTGGGCGAGCAGTGCGTCATCGAGGAGGGCGCGAAGATCGGCGAGCGGCCCGAGAACTGCCCGCCGGGCGAGTGGGGCGGCATTGCCGTGGTGGGGCACCAGAGGACCATTGAGCCCGGCTCCATCGTTAAGCCCAATGAAATCGTTTAAGGGGGTGCCCACCATGAAAATGACTGGTATTATTTTCTCCGAGATGTATTCTGACGCGCTGAACTCCTTCACCCAGGACCGGAACATGGCCGCCATCCCCTTCGGCGGACGCTACCGTCTGGTGGACTTCACGCTGTCCAATATGGTCAACTCCGGCATCCTCAACGTGGGCGTGCTGGTCAAGCAGCACTACCACTCCCTGATGGACCACCTGAGCAACAGCCAGGAGTGGGATCTGAACCGCAAGAACGGCGGGCTCCAGCTCCTGCCCCCCTTCGCCACCCAGGACGGCAACACCAGCGGCAGCCGGGGCAAGCTGGATGAGCTGCGCAACGCCCTGGACTATCTGGAGACCATCGCCTCCACCCCCTATGTCCTGCTGGCCGACGCCTATGTGCTGTGCAACATCGACTACCGGGCCGCTCTGGAGGACCATGTGGCCAGCGGCTGCGACATCACCATGCTGGCCACCAAGGAGATGGAGGACTCCCAGATCAACTTCGCCTCCGTGATGAAGGCGGATTCCAGCCACCGGGTTACCGCCTACGCCCTGGACTGCCCCGCCAAGCCCGGGGACTATGCCAGCATGGGCCACATGATTATCTCCCGGGAGCTGCTCATCAACGTCATCCGGGACTACACCTCCCGGGGCATCTACGACTTCCTGCGCGACTTCATCCAGCACGAGTTCAACCGGGGCCGCCTGTCCATCAACCTCTATGAGGTGGGGGCCACGGTGCTCCGGGTGCGCAATGTGGAGGAATACTTCCAAAGCAGTCTGGCCATTCTAAATGACGACGTGGCCGATTCCCTGTTCCGGGGCGACCGGCCCATCCACACCCGGGTCACTGACGAGGTCCCGGCCTACTACGGCCTGGAGTGCCAGGTGGACCGCTGCGTCATCGCAGACGGCTGCTTTGTGGACGGCAGCGTGGAGAACAGCGTCCTGTCCCGGGGCGTGAAGATCGGCAAGGGCGCGAAGGTGAAGAACTGCGTCATCATGCAGGGCAGCGTTGTGGGCGAGGGCGCCAGCCTGGAAAACGTCATTGTGGACAAGTGGGTGACTGTCAGCGGCGGCGCTCAGCTCAAGGGCCTGGACGCCAATCCGGTTGTCATTCGCAAAGGAGTTACCGTATGAAAATCTTATTAGCCACCAGCGAAGCCGCGCCGTTTGTCAAGACCGGCGGCCTGGGCGACGTGGCCGCCGCCCTCCCCAAGGCCCTGGCCGAGAGTCCCAACACCGAGGTGTATGTCTTTCTGCCCTATTACAAGGCCATCAAGGACAACCCCGCGTTTGAGATCGAGTATATCACCAACTTCTCGGTTCCTCTGTCTTGGCGCAACGTGTACTGCGGCCTGTTCCGGGCGGTGAGCAAGAAGAAAAAGCTCCAGTATTACTTCATCGACAACGAGTACTATTTTTACCGGGACGGCTGCTATGGCCACTATGACGACGGCGAGCGCTTCGCCTTTTACTCCAAGGCCATCCTGGAGTCCCTCCAGCACCTGGACTGGTATCCCGACGTGATCCACGCCAACGACTGGCAGACCGCCCTGGTCCCCGTGTTCCTCCGGGCCCACTGCATGAAGATGGCGAAATACCAGCCCATCAAGACCCTGTTCACCATCCACAACATGGAGTACCAGGGCCGCTTCCCCGATGAGTTTGTGGATGAGGTGCTGGGCCTGCCCGAGGATTGGAAGCCCACCATGCACTTCGACACCTGCTGCAACCTGATGAAGGCCGCCATCCACACCAGCGACAGGGTGAGCACCGTGTCCCGGACCTACTCCTTTGAGATCCAGGACCCCTACTATGCCCATGGCCTCCACGATGTGCTGCGCCAGCACGCCTACAAGCTCAGCGGCGTGGTCAACGGCATCGACGCCGAGGTGTTCAATCCCGCCACCGACCCCCTGATCTACGCCAACTTTGACGCGAACACCCTGGAGAAAAAGGCGGAGAACAAGCAGTTCCTCCAGCAGCGCCTGGGTCTGGCCGTCAAGGACGTGCCCATGATTATCATGATTACCCGGCTGGTGGGCCACAAGGGCGTGGACCTGGTTCAGGCGGTGATGGACGACTTGATGTGGGACGACCGGCAGCTGGTTATCATCGGCACCGGCGAGCGGCAGTACGAGGATATGTTCCGCTCCTACGCCGCCAACTTCCCCGCCAAGATGTCCGCCAACATCGTGTTTGACAACACGCTGGCTCATCAGGCCTATGCCGGGGCGGACATGGTGCTGATGCCCTCCAAGCAGGAGCCCTGCGGCCTGACCCAGCTCATCGGCATGCGGTACGGCACCATCCCCATCGTCCGAGAGACCGGCGGACTGTTCGATACCGTTCCCGCCTACAACATCGAGACCGGCGAGGGCAACGGCTTTACCTTCAAGAGCTATAACGCCCACGACATGCTGGGGGCTGTCCGCCGGGCCGAGGAGCTGTTCTATGACAAGGAGCGCTGGACCGCTCTTCGGAAAAGTGTCATGGCGTATGACAGTTCCTGGAAGCGCTCCGTGCAGGAATACTGGGATATTTATCACTCTTTGGCGGATTAACCCGGATGATTTCCGCGCTTTTTGCAAAAACCTGTCTCTTTTTTCGGAAATGAAAAAAGTGAAAATTTATAGTGCAAAAGTCCTGGCTTTTGTGCTATAATGAGGGGGCGTATTGGTACGTCCCGTGCGATCACAGCCCGCGGGAGCGGGCTGTGATTTTTTCATCAATTCCCCGGCTTTTTGCCGGTCAAGAAGGAGTCTGTATATCGTATGGATCAAAAACAAATCATCTCCCAACTGGAAGACACCCTCCTGGTGCGCTACGGCTGTCCCATGGAGAGCGCCTCCCCCCAGCAGGTGTACCGCGCCCTGTGCTATGTGGTGAACGGCATGCTGGCCAGCAAGAGCGCTGAGTATCACAAAAAGAATCAGGGCAAGCAGGTTTATTACATGTCCATGGAGTTCCTGGTGGGCGCCTCCCTGCGCAATAACCTGTACAATTTGGGGCTGGAGGACGTGTTTGCCGAGGCGCTGGACAAGTGCGGGGTGGACATTCACGACCTCTACGAGATGGAGCCGGACGCCGGGCTGGGCAACGGCGGCCTTGGCCGGCTGGCCTCCTGCTACATGGACTCCGCGTCTACCCTGGACTTGCCCATGACGGGCTACTCCATCCGCTATGAGTTCGGCATCTTCAAGCAGAAGATCGTGGACGGCTGGCAGGTGGAGTTCCCCGACGACTGGCTGAATATGGGCGACGTGTGGCTGGTCCCCCACGAGAGCGAGGCGGTGGAGGTCCGCTTCGGCGGTAGCGTCCACGGCTGGGAGGACAACGGCAAGTACCGGGTGAAGCATGTGGACTTCCAGTCCGTTATGGCGGTGCCCAACGACATGTATATCTCCGGCTATGAGAGCAAGGCGGTCAACCCCTTGGTGCTCTGGTCCGCCAAGTCCCCCAACAGCTTCGATATGTCCGCCTTCTCCCGGGGCGATTACGCCAAGGCCCTGGAGGGAGATACCATGGCCGAGGTCATCTCCAAGGTGCTTTACCCCGCCGACGACCACGTGGAGGGCAAAAAGCTGCGCCTCCGCCAGCAGTACCTGCTGGTGTCCGCCTCGGTGCAGACCATCCTGAAAAAGCACCTGCGCAGCTACAAGAGCCTGGACAACCTCCCCGACAAGGTGTCCATCCACATCAACGACACCCATCCCGCCCTGTGCGTGCCCGAGCTGATGCGCCTGCTGGTGGACGAGCACAATTACCCCTGGGACAAGGCGTGGGACATCACCTGCCGCACCCTGTCCTACACCAACCACACCGTCATGAGCGAGGCGCTGGAGCGCTGGGACGTGAAGCTGTTTGAGCAGCTGCTGCCCCGGGTGTTCCAGATCGTCCAGGAGATCGACCGCCGCCTGCGGGTGGACCTGCACGGCTACTATGGCAGCGACATGGGCAAGATTGAGTATATGGCGGTAATCAGCAAGAACGAGATCCGCATGGCCAACCTGTGCCTGTCCGCCTGCCACAAGGTGAACGGCGTGTCCAAGCTCCACTCGGAGATCCTGACCAACTCCATCTTCCGGGACTACTACCAGATGGAGCCGGACCACTTCTGCAACGTCACCAACGGCATCGCCTACCGCCGCTGGCTGTGCCAGGCCAATCCGGAGCTCACCGCCCTGCTGAAGGAGCTCATCGGGGACGGCTTCACCACCGACTCCACCCAGCTGGAGAAGCTGATGAAGTACCAGGACGACCAGAAGGTGCTGAAGAGGCTCCAGGAGATCAAGCTGAACAACAAGAAGCGGCTGGCCGACCTGATCCTCAAGCGCAACGGTGTGATGGTGGACCCCGCCTCCCTGTTCGACGTGCAGATCAAGCGGCTCCACGAGTACAAGCGCCAGCTGCTCAATGTGCTCCAGATCCTCTATATGTACCTGGAGATCAAGGCCAACCCCGGCGCTCCCTTCCAGCCCCGCACCTTCGTGTTCGCCGCCAAGGCCTCCGCCGGGTATATCATGGCCAAGCAGATCATCCAGCTCATCGTGTCCGTGTCCAACATGGTCAACCACGACCCGGACATCCAGGATAAGCTGAAAGTGGTCTTTATGGAGGACTACAACGTGTCCCTGGCGGAGATCATCATTCCCGCCGCCGAGATCTCCGAGCAGATCTCCATCGCCGGCAAGGAGGCCAGCGGCACCGGCAACATGAAGCTGATGATTAACGGCGCGGTGACCCTGGGCACCCTGGACGGCGCCAACGTGGAGATTCACGAGCAGGTGGGCGACGAGAACATCGTCCTCTTCGGCCTGAAAACCGACGAGGTGAACGAGCTGTGGAAGCAGGGCTACAACCCGCTGGACTACGTGCGCAACGACCCGGAGCTGAAGGCGGTGATGGACCTGCTCATGGGCGGCATCGGCGGGATGCACTTCGACGATATCGTCCGCTCCCTCACCACCAACCACAAGGGCCCCGCCGACCCCTATATGTGTCTGGCCGACTTCCACGACTATGTCCGGGCCCAGCGGGACGTGTCCGCCATCTACGGCGACAAGACCCGGTTTACCAAGATGTCCCTGGTGAATACCGCCAAGGCGGGCTTCTTCTCCGCCGACCGCGCGGTGGAGGAATACGCGAAGAACATCTGGCATACCAAGTAAACCGCCGGCCCAGGAGAGCGGCGTATTAAAAAGAGGAGGTCTGGAGCGTGAAACAGGTTTGCTTTGGCGTTGACATCGGAGGGACCACCGTGAAGCTGGGCCTTGTGAGCCGGGAGGGGGAGCTGCTGGACAAGCGGGAGTTCCCCACCTTCCGGGACCTGGGGGCCACCTTTGACGACATCGCCGCCCACATGCGCCAGGTGATGGAGGATTTCCAGAGCATGGACAGCGTGTCGGACGAGTATCAGTGCGTGGGGGCGGGGGTGGGAGTGCCCGGCCCCGTGGTGGGCCAGTCCCGGGTGGTCCACTGTGCCAACCTGGGCTGGAGGAATGTGGACATTGCCCAGGAGCTGTCCAGCCGGGCGGGGGTGCCCGTCCGGGTGGCCAACGACGCAAATCTGGCCGCCCTGGGAGAGGCTTGGCAGGGCGGCGGCAAGGGCTGCCGCAATCTGGTGATGTTCACCGTGGGCACCGGCGTGGGGGGCGGCATCATCTGTGATGGGCGCATCGTGGCCGGAGCCACCGGCGGCGGCGGAGAGGTGGGCCACATGACCGTGCCATTCCACCCCGACTGGCAGTGCGGCTGCGGCCGGAAGGGCTGCCTGGAGGTCACCGCCTCCGCCTCAGGCATCATCCGGGCCGCCCGGCAGTTCTCCCCCTTCAAGGAGATGGAGAAGGTCACCGCGAAGGATGTGTACGACGCGGCGGCCGCCGGGGACAAAAACGCCCAGGCGGTGGTGGCCGAGGCCGCGGCGGCTCTGGGCATGGCCGCCGTCACCGTCAGCTGTATCGTCAACCCGGAGGTCATCCTGCTGGGAGGGGGCGTGTCCGCTGCGGGCAGCGCCCTGCTGGACCCGGTGGAGGCCGCCTTCAAGACCTGCTCCTTCGCTCCCTGCGCCGATGTGCGCTTCGCGCTGGCCCAGCTGGGCAACAACGCGGGCATTTACGGCGGCGCGGCCCTGTTTTTCACAGAATGACACGATTTTTCCCCGGTGTGGGGCACAATATATCCGGCGCGTTTGAAAATCGGCAAGTGCAGGTTTCAAAGCGGCGGCCCAGCCGCCGGCGGGCACAGCCCCCGTGCTGCCTATGAAGTCCAAAGCGGGGCCGCGTGCGCGGCCATCAAAAGAGGCATGCTGTCTTTTTGAGGTGCTTTGACTATAGCAGGAAATCAATAAGGAGTGATTCGACATGCTCAAGCTTGACCTGTCCAACCTGGAAGGTGTGGTCTCTCAGGACCAGATCAACGCCATGGCCCCCGAGGTGGAGGCCGCCCACGCCAAGCTGTACGACCCCGCCGCTCCCGGCTCCGACTTTGTGGGCTGGGTGCGCCTGCCTGAGAACTACGACAAGGAGGAGTTCGCCCGTATCCAGAAGGCCGCCGCCAAGATCCGCAAGGATTCCCAGGTGCTGGTGGTCATCGGCATCGGCGGGTCTTACCTGGGGGCCCGGGCCGCCCTGGAGGTGTTCCCCTCCGACGGCCCCGAGATCTGCTTTGTGGGCTGCTCCCTCAGCCCCAATGAGCTGGACGCTTTGATTCGCAAGCTGGACGACCGCAGCTGGTCCATCAACGTGATCTCCAAGTCCGGCGGCACCACCGAGCCCGCCGTGGCGTTCCGGGTGTTCCGGGACCTGCTGGTGAAGCAGTACGGCGAGAAGGCAAATGAGCGCATCTACGCCACCACCGACAAGGCCCGGGGGGCCCTCAAGACCCTGGCCGACTCCAACGGCTGGGAGACCTTTGTGGTGCCCGACGACGTGGGCGGCCGGTTCTCCGTGCTGTCCGCCGTGGGCCTGCTGCCCATCGCCGTGGCCGGAACCGACATCGAAGCCCTCATGTCCGGCGCACGGGACGCCATGAACGCCTTTGACAAGCGGGACATGTCCAACCCGGTGTGGCAGTATGTGGCCGCCCGGAACCTGCTGTACCGCCAGGGCAAAAAGATCGAGCTGTTCTGCTCCTACGAGCCCTCCTATTCCTTCGTGGGCGAGTGGCTGAAGCAGCTCTTCGGCGAGTCCGAGGGCAAGGACGGCAAGGGCATTTTCCCCGCCTCCGCCCAGTTCACCACCGACCTCCACTCCCTGGGCCAGTATATCCAGGACGGGGAGCGCCACCTGTTTGAGACGGTGATCTACGTGGACGACACCGGCTGTGATATTGAGATTCCCTACAGCGACGACAACGGGGACAACTTGAACTATCTGGCGGGCAAGCCCCTGAGCTTCGTCCGGGAGATGGCGTTCAAGGGCACCCTGGCCGCCCACAAGGACGGCGGCGCTCCCTCTATGGTGCTGCGCATGGACAAGATGGACGTTCACGCCCTGGGCGGGCTGCTCTACTTCTTCGAGCTGTCCTGCGGCATCAGCGGCCATGTGCTGGGGGTCAACCCCTTCAACCAGCCCGGCGTGGAGGCATACAAGAAGAATATGTTCGCCCTGTTGGGTCGGCCCTGAGCTTCGTTCCTTTTTCTTGAAAGAAAAAGGAACCGAAAAAGAACTTTAGCTCGCTGACCGCCGGGGTGGTTAACGTTGAGCTGCCGCCCGGTGACGAAACGCTTGCTGGACAAACGCGTCTTTATTTTAAAAGAAAAAGAAGCGAAAAAGAACCTCAGCTCGCTGACCGCCGGAGTGGTTGATGTTGCGTTTCCGCCCGGCAGCCGCTTTACGCAAAAAATCCGGCCCGTCCTCTCAGAGGACGGGCCGGTGCGTTTGGATGGCCGTTTTCAGTATTCCCGCTGAAGTTGGTCCAGGGACACGCCGTAGGTTTCCAGAAACTCCCGCAGGTCGGCATCAGAGCGGACCAGCATGATGTCGTAAAACTTTCCCGTGACCTCATCCCGAAAGCCGGCCGTCTGCTCCCCGGTGCAGATGCTGGTGCGGAGCACCGGCGTTTTCCCCGTTTGGCCAAAGGCGGGGACAGTCTTTTTGCGGTGGAAAAACATGGATTCCTCTCCTTTCGAGCCCTTCGATTGCGCAAATTTTTTAAAAGGTCTATTAAAAAATAGAGAACAGGGTTGAAAACAGCCGCTCCTTTGGGGTAATATGGGTGTGTGAACGACTTTGAGAAAGGGCGGCGGCATATGAATAAGGAATTTTTTAAAAAGATATTTTTCCAATCCCTGACAGGCTTTCTCTCCCTGGCGCTGGCGATCCTGCTGTTTTTCTGCGTCCAGCGGCTGGACCAGCTGCGAAACAGCTTCCATTGGCTGATGGGGGTGCTTACCCCCTTCATCTACGGCGGGGTGATGGCCTACCTGCTGAAAACTCCCTGTAATTTTCTTGGCGGAGTTTTCCGAGATGTTTTGCCGGAGCGCCTGAAAAAACGGGCCGGCATATTCAGTGTCACCGCCGTCATGGTCATCAGCGTTCTGGTGATTTACCTGCTGCTCAGCATGGTGATCCCGGAGATGGTGGAAAGCCTCATCGCCCTGGCCGCCGTGGTCCCCCCGAAAGCCCAGGAGTTTGCCCAGTGGGTGCTGGGCCACCTGGAGGGAAATGAGGTGCTCCAAGGGTACGCCAACGAGGCCTTCGCCAGTGTGGAGAGCTGGCTGCGCAACTGGGCCAACAGCGACCTGCTGACCACCATGCAGGGGATGATGGACGGGGTGGTGAGCACGGTGGGTTCTGTGATTACCGTGCTGAAAAACATCGTCCTGGGCATTATCATCTGCGTCTACCTGCTGCTGGCCCGGGGGAAATTCGCCAAGCACGGCAAGGCCCTGATATACGCCGCCTTCAAGCCGGAGCGGGCGGAGGCCCTGCTCAAGGAAGTCTCCTTTATCGACGGCACGTTTGTGGGCTTTTTCGGCGGAAAAATCCTGGACAGCGCCATTGTGGGGCTGATCTGCTATGTGTTCTGCCTGGTGATGACCTTTGTGGCGGGATTCCAGAATTCGGTGCTCATCAGCGTAATCATCGGCGTCACGAACGTGATCCCCTACTTTGGGCCCTTCATCGGCGCGGTGCCCGCCGCTCTGCTGATTTTGATTTCCAGCCCCCGGAACTGCCTGATTTTCCTGATTTTCATCGTCATCCTTCAGCAGTTCGACGGCAATGTGCTGGGACCCAAGCTGCTGGCCGGAAGCGTGGGGCTCACCGGGTTCTGGGTTCTGTTCGCCATCACCCTGTTTGAGGGGATGTTCGGCTTTGTAGGCATCCTGGCGGGGGTGCCGGTATTCGCCGTCATCTATGACCTGATCCGCCGGTGGGTGGTGGCCGGTCTGAAAAAGCACGACAAGCTGGACGTGCTGCAATAGATGGGAAAAGGCGGACGGCCCCGGGCCGTCCGCCTTTGTTAGTATGATCAGTGGATGTAGGTGAGGTTCCCCTGGCCCTTGAGCTTGAACCGCTTGGTCTGGTCCTCCAGCACGTGGACCTGCTCGAACAGCTCGGAGCTGACGGCGGCGGACTCCTCGCTGCTGGCGGAGTTGGTCTGCACCACCGAGGAGATCTGCCCGATGCCCTCGGACACCTGGGACAGGGAGTCGGCCTCCTGATGGATGGCGTCAGTGATGGTCTCAATGGCCTTGTTGGACTCCACCACCAGCGCCAGCGCCTTCTTCAGGGAGGTGGACACCTCGCCCACGATCTGGGTGCCCCGGTGGGTGGCCTGGATGGAGTTCTCAATGAGGCCCTTGGTGGCCTTGGCGGCCTCGTCGGACTTGGAAGCCAGACTGCGCACCTCGTCGGCCACCACGGCGAAGCCCTTGCCGGCGGCTCCGGCCCGGGCGGCCTCTACGGCGGCGTTCAAGGCCAGAATGTTGGTCTGGAAGGCGATGTCCTCAATGGTGGAGATGATCTTGCCGATCTGCTGGGAGGCGTCGGAGATATCCGCCATGGCGGACACCATCTGCTCCATCTGATCGCTGCTCAGGGACACCTGCTGGCTGGTGAGCTTGGCGCTGTCCTGAGCGGCGGCGGCGGCCTCGGCGTTGCGTCCGGCGCTCTTGGACAAGTCGTCCACGGTGGCGTACAGCTCCTGCACCGCGCTGGCCTGCTCGGTGGCGCCCTGGGCCAGGGCCTGGGCCCCGCTGGACAGCTGCTCGGCGTGACCGGACACCCGCTGCTCCGCCTGGACGATGTTGTCCATGGCGTCGGACAGGGCCACGGTGAAGCTGTCCAGGGCCGTTTCAATGGCGCTGAAATCGCCGATGTACCGGGTGGAGGTCTGCACGTCGAAGTTACCCTGGGCCAGCTCGCCCATCACCCGGTCAATGTCCTCAATGTACTGCCGGATGAGGCCCACGGAGTCCTCCAGGGTCCGGGCCAGCTGGCCCAGCTCGTTTTTGGAGGTGTACCCCAGATCCAGCGACAGATTGCCCTCCTGAAGCGGCTTTGCCTTGTTGGTGATAATCAGCAGGGGCTTGATGACATTGCGCATCACAAACACCACCAGGCTGATAAGGGCCACCAGATTGAGCACCAGGCAGATGATGGTGAGGGTGTGCATGAGGGCGACGGTGGAGTTCATGCGCTGGACGCACTGGTCGCTGAGTTCGGTGCCCTGGGTCACCACCTGGTCCAGCAGGCCCACCAAGGTGCTCAGGTTGGTCTGGATAGTTTCCTGATAATACTGCTGGGCCCGGCTGTGGCTGTTGCCGTACATCTCCAGCACGGTGCCCGCAGAGGCGTGAAGCTCTTTGTGCAGCGGCTCGATTTCCGCGCGCAGGCGGTTAATCTCCGCGTTTTCCAGCTCCAGATCACTGTACAGCCACTTGCCCAGGGCGCAGCTGGTGTGATCCATGCTGCCGGTGAACTCGGTACCGGCGTAGAGGGCGTTGCTCAGGTTGGCCGACCATTTGTAGTGGGCCACCTCCGCCTTCTGTGCGCTGTCCAGCAGGGCGCTGGCCTGGGCGCTGGCGTCCTGGGTGCTCTCAATGCGCAGGATATTCATGGTGGTCACGCAGCTGAATAGGAGCACAGCGACGATGGCGCAGATCACCCGGATGTTGACAGATCTTTTGATACTTGTACCCATGATACATGGTCCCCCTTCGTGGTTTTTCCTGAGAGCTTGATAGAAAGCGTGTCAGTGTCATCCATCACCTCATTGCAGGCGGCGCCCGGCGTGAACCGCCGCCAAAAACTGGGTGCCATAGATTTCCGCCCATGGCGGAAAACGGAAGTAGTATCCCCATTATATGATAAGAGCGGGATAAATGCAAGAGCAACCCGCTCCGGCGGGGCAGGAAGTTTTTCCGGCGGGCGGCAAGGTTGCGCTGGAAGGGGAATATATGGTATACTTTTCCTGTTACCCTGGGAAAAGAGAGGAGGAGAGGCGGTGTACGAGCTGATTCCGCTGCCCCTGTCCGCCGGAATTCTGGCCCAGTACGGCGGGGCGGAGGGCCTGCGCGGGGAGCTGGCCGCCCTGGGCTGCCAGGGGGTGGAGGCCATCTGGGCGGGGGAGCCCATTCCCCAGGAATTTCCCAGGCCGCTGGCGGTGGGCTGGCACCTCACCTTTTTCACCGACTGGCTGGACCTGTACCGGGAGGACAGGGCCATGCTGGAGGAGAAATACGGCACGCTGGAGGAGGCCCGGCGCTTCTATGGCGGGCTGGGGCCGGACTATGTGCTGGAGGTCTACCGGGCGGACCTGGAACGGGCCCGGGCCATGGGGGCGGAGTACCTGGTATTCCACGTGTCCGACGTGTCCATCGAGGAGGGGTATACCTACCGCTGGCGGCACACCCCGGAGGAGGTTGCTGACGGGGCGGCGGAGGTGATCAACGTCCTGTTCAAGGGGGCGGAGGACGGGCCGGACCTTCTGCTGGAGAACCTGTGGTGGCCGGGGCTTACCATGACGGACCCCGCCCTCACCGGGCGGCTGCTGGACCGGGTGGAGTACCCGAAAAAAGGACTCATGCTGGACACCGGCCACCTGATGAACGCCAACCGGGCGCTGACGAGCCAGGCGGAGGGGGTGGAGTATATCCATCGGATGCTGGACGCCCACGGCGGCCTGTGCCGGTATATCCGGGGGCTCCACTTCCACCAGTCCCTCAGCGGGGCCTATGTGCGGACCTACACCGGCGCGGTCCCCTCCAGCCTGCCCCGGGACTGCGTGGAACGGTACGCCGCCAACTACCGGCACATCCAGAGGATTGACCGCCATCAGCCCTGGACCGTGCCGGAGGCGGCCTCCATTGTGGAGCGGCTCCGGCCGGACTACCTCACCCACGAGCTGGCGGCGGAGGGCCCGGCGGCCCGGCGGGAGGCCACCCTCCGGCAGAGGCGGGCGCTGGGCGGCCCTTGACGGCTTCCCCATCCTGGAGTATACTATTATATATAATCGCGGTATGCCGCGCATTTTGCGCCGGGGAGGGACGGGATTCGCCCCGAATGGACAAAATCCGAGGCTTCGCCGCCCCAGACTATCACAACGAGGTGCAGCTATGGCAAGGTCCACTCCAAAACAGCAGTACGGCAACGACTCCATCTCCGCTCTGAAGGGAGCGGACCGGGTGCGCAAGCGCCCCGGCGTCATCTTCGGCTCCGACGGGCTGGAGGGCTGTGAGCACGCCGTGTTTGAAATCCTCTCCAACGCCATCGACGAGGCCCGGGAAGGCCACGGCGACCTGATTACCGTCACCCGGTACGAGGACAGGTCCATTGAGGTGGAGGACTTTGGCCGGGGCTGCCCGGTGGACTGGAACGAGGCGGAGGGCCGCTACAACTGGGAGCTGGTGTTCTGCGAGCTGTACGCCGGGGGCAAGTACAAGGAGGGCGGCGGGGACAATTACGAATACTCCCTGGGCCTCAACGGCCTGGGCTCCTGCGCCACCCAGTACGCCAGCGAGTATTTCGACGCCGTCATCTACCGGGACGGGTTCAAATACACCCTTCACTTTGAAAAGGGCGAGATTGTGGGCGAGATGAAAAAGGAGCCTGCCGACCGCAAAAAGACCGGCTCCAAATTCCGCTGGAAGCCCGACCTGGAGGTATTCACCGACATCGACATCCCCGTGGACTACTTCACCGACGTGATGAAGCGCCAGGCGGTGGTCAACGCCGGGGTCACCTTCCGCTTCCGCAGCCAGGCCGGCGGGAAGTTCGAGACCACCGACTTCCGCTATGAAAACGGCCTCATGGACTATGTGACCGAGCTGGCGGGGGAGGACTCCCTCACCGCCCCGGTGCTGTGGCAGGCGGAGCGCCGGGGGAGGGACCGGGCGGACAAGGCGGAGTACAAGGTGAAGCTGTCGGTATCCTTCTGCTTCTCCAACCGGGTGCAGGTGGTGGAGCACTACCACAACTCCTCCTGGCTGGAGCACGGCGGGTCCCCGGAAAAGGCCATGCGGCTGGCCTTTGTGTCCGCCATCGACGGCTGGCTGAAGCAGGGCGGCAAGTACCAGAAAAACGAAGCCAAGGTGACCTGGGCGGACATACAGGACTGCCTGGTGCTGGTGAGCAGCAATTTTTCCACTCAGACCAGCTATGAGAACCAGACCAAGAAGTCCATCACCAACAAGTTTGTCCAGGAGGCCATGACCGAGTTCCTCCGGGCCCAGCTGGAGGTCTACTTCATCGAGAACCCCATGGACGCGGAGAAGATCGCCGGACAGGTGCTGGTGAACAAGCGCTCCCGGGAGACGGCGGAAAAGACCCGGCTGGGCATCAAAAAGAAGCTGTCCGGCTCGGTGGACATCTCCAACCGGGTGCAGAAGTTCGTGGACTGCCGCACCAAGGACGTGGAGAAGCGGGAGCTCTACATTGTGGAGGGCGACTCCGCCATGGGGGCGGTGAAGCTGAGCCGGGACGCGGAATTTCAAGGCATCATGCCCGTGCGGGGCAAAATTCTCAACTGCCTCAAGGCGGACTATGCCCGCATATTCAAGAGCGAGATCATCACCGACCTGCTGAAGGTGATGGGCTGCGGGGTGGAGGTCAAGGACAAGCACGTCAAGGACCTGAACGCCTTCGACCTGGACAACCTGCGCTGGAATAAAATCGTCATTTGCACCGATGGCGACGAGGACGGCTTCCAGATCCGTACCCTGATCCTGGCCATGCTCTACCGCCTCACCCCCACCCTGATTGAGAAGGGGTACGTCTACATCGCCGAGTCCCCCCTATATGAGATCACCTGCAAGGAAAAAACCTGGTTTGCCTACTCCGACAAGGAGCGCAACGACATTGTGGCCTCTCTGGAGGGCAAGAAGTTCGACGTACAGCGCTCCAAGGGGCTGGGTGAGAACGAGCCGGACATGATGTGGCTGACCACCATGTCCCCGGACACCCGGCGGCTGATTAAGGTGATGCCGGAGGACGTGGAGCGCACCGCCCAGATTTTTGAGATGTTCTTGGGCAACGACCTTCAAGGCCGCAAAGACCATATCGCGGACAGCGGGTACAAATATTTGGATATGGCGGATATCTCATAGCTTGCCTCCGGCGGCCCGCTTTTTCTTTGAAAAAAAGCGGGGAAAAAGAAACTTTTAGAACCTGTATTCACAGCCGAAACCGCCGAATGGCCGAGGGATTTTTCCGGCAGGCAGGAAATTTTCGCAGGATTCATTGGGTTTATTTCAAGAAAATTTAACGCCTCATGCCGGGAAAACACCCAGCCAGACGGTGAATTGAGGTTGTGAATACAGGTCCTTAGACTATTTTCTGAAAACGGTGCTCCTAAAGGCAGGTATCCCACGCCGCGGCGCGGCGTAACAATAGAAACAACCTGTATTTGTGTGAAAAGGAGGAACCTGGCATGAAAAAACTGTTGACGATCCTGCTGTCCATGGCTCTAGTGCTGTCCCTGGCGGCGCCCGCTTTCGCGGCCCCCGCCCCGGACGCGGCTCCCGTGGACGGCATCTATACGGTGGACGGCGAGGCCGTGCCCGTCTACAAGGCCGGAGACGCCATCCCCATCAGCGCGTTCCTGCCGGAGGCGTCCAACGATGCGGTCCTGAGCATCATCGGCGGCGCGGACGGCCCCACGTCCATCATCACTACCGGCCCCCTGGGGGGCTTTAACTGGGACGGCCTGGACCTGGAGGGGCTGGACCCGGGCAGCACGGACTGGGCGGAGCTGGAAAAACAGTTTGAGCAGATGTACCAACAGCAGCGGGACGAGATCAAAAAGGCCCTGGGCGGCGTGCCCGGCCAGGTGGGCGTGATGGTCAACGGCGTGTACGTCAAGTTCCCCGACGCCGCCCCCGAGGTGGCCGGCGGCCGCACCATGGTCCCCGTCCGGGCGCTGGTGGAGGCCATGGGCGGCGAGGTGGACTACGAGTTTGCGGACCAGAAAGACTCTGTGCGGCTCTTCATCGACAAGTATACAATCAATTTCACCATTGGCGGCACCACCGCAGTAAGGCATACCCGCGGCACCGATACCGGCGAAGCTGATAAGACCATCGAGATGGACTGCGCCCCCTACATCAAGGGCGGGAGCGCCTATGTCCCCGTACGCTTCATCGCGGAGGCCCTGGGCTGCGACGTGGGCTGGGACAACGCCTATCAGACCGCCGTCCTGCTGGACCGGGAGGCTTTGGCGGACAAGATCGACGAGAAGTTCACCATCCTGAACAAGGTCCAGGCCAACAAGAGCGTTGGCATGGAGGAGGGCAAAAACTATCAGGCCGACGTAAAAGGCAATGTGTCCGTCACTCTGTTCGACACCCTCAACGGAAACAAGACTTATAAGGCGGACCTCACCGCCAAGCAGCTGTTCAACACCGAGGCCGCCAGCGCCCAGATGTCCCTGAAGCTGTCCGACAACGCCCTGGAGGAGCTGAATAAGCTGCTGGCCGGCCAGTTTGGGTCCGGTTATGAAGAGGCCGCCGCCATGATGCTCACCGTGGCGGAGGACATGGAAGTCATCCTGACCCGGGAGGGCCTGGGCTGGTTACGGGCCGCCGCGCTGGACGAGCTGGCGGGTAAGGAAAACGTGTGGATCGCCCTGGATCTGGGCGCGGACTGGGGCCAGCTGGCCTTTACCCAGGCGGAGGACGCCACCATCGGCTGGGTGCTGGCCCAGGCGATACAGGGCGACAGCGTTACCGAGTGGGGCTCCGCGATGGAGACCGTCGATCTGCTGGACAGCCTTTACGGCGACGATAAATTCACCACCGACCGCGGCGTATCCGCCCTGACCATCGGCGTGGACGACCTGTTTGACCTTTACAAGGACAAGGGCCTGAGCGAAGCGGATATGGCGGAGGCCAAGGCCGCCTTCAAGGAGTACGAGATCACCATGAAGGTGGACGCCAAGGGCGGGGCTGAGGTGACCATCATCATGGAGACCGCCCCCCAGGCCGGGGTGCCCGGCATGAAGATCACCATGGACGTGAAGCAGGCCGATGGAAACGTCACTACGGATATGAATTTCCACATCGCCAACATGGGCGAGATGAAGGTGGAGCTCACCCAGACCCAGAAAGCCGTCAGAGGCAGGCCCATGACCGAGCCCCCCGAGGGGTCCACCGTGGTGGATTCCGTGGAGCCTTTTGCGTTCTGACCGATTCGCAGCGTGACAACCGGCCGCCCGAAGCCTTCCCCCGGCGGCGGGAAGGCTTCGGCGCGGTCCTCCCGCAAACTGAGAGTAAGGATTGATTCGTTTGGCTAAGAAAAAAGCCCCCGAGCAGAAGGGCCCCAAAAAAGTGGATAACCCCAACGTCATGGGCCTGCGGGCCCAGGTGCTGGAGCAGCCCATCACCGAGACGCTGGAGCTGAACTATATGCCCTACGCCATGTCCGTCATTGTCTCCCGGGCCATCCCGGAGATCGACGGCTTCAAGCCCTCCCACCGAAAGCTGCTGTACACCATGTACGACATGGGCCTGCTCACCAAGCCCCGGACCAAGTCGGCCAACGTGGTGGGGGCCACCATGAAGCTGAACCCCCACGGGGACGCCGCCATCTACGACACCATGGTGCGCCTCAGCCGGGGCTACGGCGCACTGCTGCACCCCCTGGTGGACTCCAAGGGCAACTTCGGCAAGGTGTACTCCCGGGACATGGCCTGGGCCGCCGCCCGGTATACCGAAGTGCGGCTGGATTCCATCTGCCAGGAGCTGTTCCGGGACATCGACCAGGACGCGGTGGACTTTGTCCCCAACTACGACGGCAAGCTGACGGAGCCCACCTTGCTGCCCACCACCTTCCCCAACGTGCTGGTGAGCGCCAACCAGGGCATCGCCGTGGGCATGGCGTCCAACCTGTGCGGGTTCAACCTGGGGGAGGTGTGCGACGCCGCCATTGCCTACCTCAAGGACCCCGGCGTGGACCTGCTGGAGGTCCTGAAGGCCCCGGACTTCTCCACCGGAGGACAGCTGCTCTATGACGGGGCGGCCCTGGGGGAGATCTACCGCACGGGCCGGGGGCCCCTCAAGCTGCGGGCCAAGTGGCGGCACGTCAAGGAGGACAACGTGCTGGAGATCTATGAGATCCCCTACTCCACCACCGTGGAGGCCATTTTGGACAAGGTGGCCGAGCTGGTAAAGGCCGGGAAGATCAAGGAGATCTCCGACATGCGGGACGAGACCGACCTGAACGGCCTGAAGCTGGCCATCGACCTGAAGCGGGGCGCGGACCCGGAGAAGCTGATGGCCCGGCTGTATCAGATGACCCCCCTTCAGGACACCTTTTCCTGCAACTTCAACATTCTCATCGCCGGCATGCCCAAGGTGATGGGGGTGGGGGAGATTCTGGAGGAGTGGACCGGCTGGCGGATGGAGGGGGTGCGGCGGCGGACCTACCACATCTGCAAGAAAAAGGAGGAGAAGCTCCACCTTTTGAAGGGCCTCAAGCGTATCCTGCTGGACATCGACAAGGCTATCCGCATCATCCGGGAGACGGAGGAGGAGGCCGAGGTGGTGCCCAACCTGATCATCGGCTTCGGCATCGACCAGGTTCAGGCGGAATACGTGGCGGACATCCGGCTGCGGAACATCAACAAGGAGTATATCCTCAAGCGGGTGGAGGAGACGGCCCAGCTGGAGACGGAGATTGCCGATTTGAAGGACATCATCGGTTCCCCCCAGCGGATCAAGGCCATCATCACCGGCGAGCTGAAAAACGTGAAAAAGAAGTACGCCGTCCCCCGGCGCACGGAGATCGTCTACGAGTATCAGCAGGGGCTGGAGGCCCAGGCCGCCGCCGGGGAGGATATTCCCGCCTATCCGGTGCATGTGTTTGTCTCGAAAGAGGGATACTTTAAGAAGATCACCCCCCAGTCCCTGCGGATGAGCTCGGAGCAGAAGTACAAGGAGGGGGACGGCCCCTTCCTCCAGTGGGAGGGGATTAACCGGGACGAGCTGCTGGTGTTCACCGACAAGCATCAGTGCTACAAGACTCGGCTCAGCGATTTTGACGACGCCAAAGCCAGCGTGCTGGGGGACTATCTGCCCACCAAGCTGGGCATGGACCCGGAGGAAAAATTTGTCTGGGCCTGCGCCCCCGGGGACTACACCGCCCACCTGCTGTTTTTCTTCGACAGCGGCAAGGCGGCCCGGGTGGAGCTGTCCGCCTACCAGACCCAGACCCGGCGGAAAAAGCTCACCGGGGCCTACTGCGACAAGTTCCATCTGGTGTCCGCCTGCCTGCTGGCGGAGGACCAGGAGATGGCGGTGGGGTCCAGCGACGGGCGGTGCGTGGTGTTCCACACCGCCTCCCTCACGCCCAAGACCACCCGGGCCACCCAGGGGGTGGGCGTGATGGCGGTGAAAGCCAAACGCCATGTGGAGTGGGCAAAGCCGCTGAGCGCCACCCACATCGTCAACGCAGCCCGGTACCGGGCCCGTTCCCTGCCCGCCGCCGGGGCGCTCCTTAAGGAGGAGGACCGGGGGGAGGAGCAGATGAGCATCCTGTAGGACGTGCCTCCGGCGGCCCGCTTTTTCTTTGAAAAGAAAAAGCGGGGCAAAAAGAAACTTTTAGAACCTGTATTCACAGCCGAAGCCGCCGGATGGCCGAGGGATTTTTCCCACAGGCAAGGCAGATTTTCGCAGGGAATCATTGGGTTTACTTCAAGAAAATTTAACGCCGCATGCCGGGAAAACATCCGGCCAGACGGTGAATTGAGGTTGTGAATATAGGTTCTTAGACATCCTTACCTGATTGGAGGCGCCCTATGGTCCGCTTGAAAAAAACTCTGCTTCCTCTTTTGATTATCACCGCGGCCTCCGCTGTTTACGCGCTGGGGTTTGTGTGGTGCTACGCGCCCAACGGCATCGCTTTTGGCGGCATCACCGGGGTGGGCCAGATCGTAAATTATCTGATCCCCGCCTGTCCCGTAGGCGTCACCGTCATTGTGCTCAATATCCCTCTGTTCATCCTGGGGTGGAAATTCATCGGCGGGGGGCTGCTGGTGTCCTCGCTGTACGCCATGTTCATCTCCTCCATTTTCATCGACATCCTCACCCCCCTGCGGGAGTGGGAGCCCATGGACCCCCTGCTGGCCTGTATTTTCGGCGGGCTGCTGATGGGGCTGTCTTTGGGGCTGGTGTTCCAGCAGGGGGCCACCACCGGCGGCACCGATCTGCTGGCCCGGCTTTTGAAGCTGAAGCTGGCCTGGCTGCCCATGGGCAAGCTGCTGATGGGCATCGACCTGGCGGTGATCCTGGCGGTGGCGGCGGCCTTCCGCACCCTGTACGCCGCCCTGTACGGCCTGGTGGCCCTGTATATCTCAACCATCGTCATGGATGGGGTGCTCTACGGCATGGACACCGCCAAGGTGGCCTATATCATCAGCGACAAAAACAAGGAGATCTCCGACGCCATTGTCAATGACCTGGACCGGGGCGTCACCATCCTGCGCGGTCAGGGGGCCTACACCGGGTCGGACAAAAACGTGCTCATGTGCGCCTTCAAGCAGCGGGAGATCGCCGCCATCAAGGCTGCCGTCAAGGACATCGACCCCGTGGCCTTTGTCATTGTATGCGACGCCCACGAGGTGCTGGGCGAGGGCTTCCGGGACTACAAAAAGGATGGATTATAAGAGAAGCGCGGAGCCGTCGTGAGCAGCGCGGATGGAGCGGAGCGAAGGGAAAAGCCTAGCCACCGCGCAGCGGGGGCGGGTTTTGCCTGAGCCGCAGCGAAGCCGCGCGTCGCGAACAGGCGCAGCGTGACAACACAGAAGCGCGGAGAAGCGGACAGTGAGGGAGCTTGGACCGAAGCGAGGGCAAAAAGCCAGGATTTTCGGAGAAAATCTGCATTTTGCCCGAGTCGGAGGGAAAGGGACCGAACGTCCTGGCCGCTTCGCAGCGTGACAACACAGAAGCGCGGAGCCCTCATGAGCGGCGCGAGGAAGGAGGAGACAGTGAAAAAACGAATACTGGCCATGCTTTTGTGCTTGGCCTTGCTCTCTCTTTCCGGCTGCGCCGCCATGCTGGAGCGGGGCCACGAGACGGTCTCCACTCACGTGGATTACGCAGTCACCGAGGAGGAGTCCGTCCTCCGGGCGGAGAGCTACCAGGGGCTGGTGAACGCCATGCTCTATTTTGTCAGCGGCCACCGTACGGAAGGGGCCATCCGGCTGTACAACTATACGGGGGACGTGGAGGCCGATTTGGCCAACGCCCGGGACGAGGTGCTGTACGACGACCCCTTGGGGGCGTTCTCCGTGCGCTCCATGCGCTATGAGGCCACCCAGATCCTCACCTACTACGAGGTGGAGCTGCGGATCGCCTACTCCCGCTCCGCCCAGGAGGTGGCCGGCCTGCGGGAGGTCAGGAGCCTGGCCGGTGTGCGGCAGGAGCTGAAGCGGCTGGTGTCCGGTCAGGAGGATTCCACCGCTTTTCTGGCCTCCTACTTCTCCGGCGACCAGGAGCTGGTGGAGCACCTGCTGGATCTGGCCTGCGCCGGTTCCCCGGCCCTGTACCGCCACCATGACATCAGCAGAACATCCATCCGCCTGTACCCGGAGACGGGCACCCGCCGCGTCATTGAGGTGAAGGTGGGCTGGAGCCAGAGCGCCGAGGCGGTGGCGGAGGAGGAGCAGGGCTACGCCCAGCAGCTGGAGGCCGCCGCCGCGGCCCTGCTGGAGGCGTCGCCCCCGGCCGGGGAAGGGTATACCGTGGAGGAGCTGGCGGCCATTGTCCGGGCCTCCGCCGGACCCTACACGCCGGACGGCACCAATCTGGCGCTGGACGCGCTGTCCGGCGAGCCGGCCTCCGACTTCGGCCTGCTCATGGCCATGGAGTACCTGTGCCAGCAGTGCGCCATCGAGGTGGAGCCGGTGCGCGGTCCGGCGGGGCTGTGGCTCATGACGGCCACCGACGGGGGCTACCGCCATTTGCTGCCCCAGAGCCTGCGCCCCGAGGAGGACGAGGAGCCGGAGGAGGGGGAGGGGTCTCCCTTCCGGCTGTACACAGACCAGGAGCTGACCGGGCTGGGGTACGAGTGGCCGGAGGCGCTTCATCCCGTCTGCGAGGACTACGGAAGTGCGGAGCCGTCGTGAGCAGCGCGGATGGACTGGAGTGAGGGCAAAAGCCCCGCCCCGCGCAGCGGGGCGGGTTTTGTACGAGGCGGAGTGAAAGCGACCGAGCGTCTTGGCCGCTTCAAAGCGTGACAGCGTCGTCACAGGCTCTATATCCTTCGCTTCCAGCTGAGCTGGAAACTTGCTCGCAAAGCCAAAGAGCGGCTTTGTGGAGCCCCTGCTCCATTGATGGCGCTGGCAGAGCGCCGAAATTGGCACGATTGCCAGTTGCTTTTCCCGGGAAAAACGGATATAATGATTGGGCTTTGGGATGTCCCAAGGCCCAATCTTTTTATTTACCGAGGAGTGACAGACATGGCAGAAGAGCTGAACGCATCCATGAGCCAGAACTTTATCCACGACTTTATCGACGAGGACATCGCTCAGGGCGGGCAGTACCAGGGCATGACTGTCCACACCCGTTTCCCCCCCGAGCCCAACGGCTACCTCCACATCGGCCACTGTAAGGCGCTGACCATCGACTTTGGCACGGCGGAGAAGTACGGCGGCATGTGCAATCTGCGGATGGACGACACCAACCCCTCCAAAGAGGACGTGGAGTATGTGGAGGCCATCCAGGAGGACATCCACTGGCTGGGCTTCGACTGGGGGGAGCGGTTCTACTACGCCTCCGACTACTTCCCCCAGATGTACGGGTACGCGGTGGAGCTCATCAAGAAGGGGCTGGCCTACGTGTGCGAGCTGTCCCCGGAGGAATTCAAGGAGCACCGGGGCGCCATCGGCGTGCCCGCCACTTCTCCCTGGCGGGACCGGCCCGTGGAGGAGTCCTTGGACCTCTTTGAGCGGATGAAGAACGGAGAGTTCCCCAACGGGAAATATACCCTCCGGGCCAAGATCGACCTGGCCTCCGGCAACTTCAACATGCGGGACCCGGTGATCTACCGCATCAACCACGCCCACCACCACCGCCAGGGGGACAAGTGGTGCATCTACCCCATGTACGACTTTGCCCACCCCATTGAGGACGCCTTGGAGGGGATCACCCACTCCCTTTGCTCCCTGGAATTCGAGAACCACCGGCCCCTGTACGACTGGGTGGCCAACAACGTTTCCATCCCTTACCACAAGCCCCGCCAGATCGAGTTTGCCCGGCTGGGCATTGACCACACCGTCATGTCCAAGCGCAAGCTGCGCCAGCTGGTGGAGGAGGGCCGGGTGTCCGGCTGGGACGACCCCCGCATGCCCACCCTGTGCGGCCTGCGCCGCCGGGGCTACACCCCCAAGGCCATCCGCAATTTCTGTGACCGGGTGGGGGTGACCAAGTCGTCCAATACCATTGAGTACGCCTTCCTGGAGTACTGCCTCCGGGAGGACCTGAATGAAACCGCCCGTCGGGTAATGGCGGTGCTGCGCCCGGTGAAGCTGGTGATTACCAACTACCCCGCGGGGCAGTCGGAGACCTTCGAGGTGGAGAACAACCCCCTGCGCCCCGAGGAGGGTGCCCACACCGTCACCTTTTCCCGGGAACTGTGGATTGAGAGGGAGGACTTCCTTCCCGAGCCGGTGCCCAAGTACAAGCGGCTCTACCCCAACGGCCCCGAGTGCCGCTTGAAGGGGGCCTATCTCATCAAGTGCGTGGGCTACGAGACGGACGATCAGGGGAACGTTATCGAGATCGCCGCCGAGTACGACCCGGACAGCCGGGGCGGCAACCCCGCCGACGGCCGGAAGGTGAAGGGGGCCACCATCCACTGGGTGGACGGGGCCGCCGCCGTGGACGCGGAGGTGCGGCTGTACGACAACCTGTTCTCCGACCCGGAGCCGGACGCGGCGGGCAAGGACTTTTTGGAGTGCCTGAACCCCAATTCCCTGGAAGTGCTCACGGGCTGCAAGGTGGAAGCGGGGCTGGCTGAGGCCCAGCCGTCCGACCGTTTCCAGTTCATGCGCCAGGGGTATTTCTGCGCCGACAGCAGGGATTCCAAGCCGGAGCATCTGGTGTTCAACCGCTCGGTGAGCCTGAAGGACAGCTTTAAGCCGTAAAGATAAATTTGGTGATAAAATGGTAAGGCTTGAAAAAGTTAATGGAAAAAATGTGTGGGACATCCTTAAATTGAATGTCAAAGAGGAACAAGCTGACTTTGTGGCAAGTAATGATGTGAGTATAATCGAAGCGTATACGGCAATCACTGGAGGCGGCTATGCCTTCCCATTTGGAATTTTTGATGATAATACGCTGGTCGGTTTTTTGATGGTTGGTTATGATACCGATGATGATTGGGATGACGCCCCAAAGATTGCAAATAACAATTATAATCTGTGGCGCTTAATGATTGATAAGAGATATCAGTATAGAGGATATGGGAAAGAGGCGGTAAAACTTGCGCTGAACTTCATCAATACAAAACCATGCGGCGAGGCGGAATATTGCTGGCTGTCTTATGAATCGGAAAATACAGCTGCAAAGAAGCTGTACAGTTCCTTTGGCTTTGTGGAAACTGGAGATATGGATGGTGAAGAATTGATTGCAGTTCTTAAACTGTAGAGCGAAATAGTAACTCAGTTAAAAAGAGCCCGGACGGAGTGCGCAAACCTCCGTCCGGGCTCTTTTTACTTGTTTCCACGGTTCTTTCTGTACCAGTCCAGCCGGTCGTCGTACTTCCCCCGGACAGGCGGAAGTAGAGTTCAACGCCTGCGGTGATGGCCGCAAAGATGACCCCGAACAACACCCAGGCCCCGAGCTGGTCCGTGGGGAACCAGCCGCGAGCATACACGATGGAGCTTCCCGCTGCAAGGGGCGGAAGCGCGACCTGCGCCGGAGCGTGCTTATCTGTGCTGTTTTCGGTACTCCAAAGGACTGATGCCCTCCGCCCTGCGGAAGCTCTGGGAGAAGTAGCTCAGGGAGGAGAAGCCCAGAATCTGGGCGATCTGGGACAGGGAGTGGTCGGTCTCCGCCAGCAGGAACCGGCTCTCCTGGATGCGCCGGGAGATCAGGTAGCTGATGGGAGAGATGTTGAACTCCCGGCGGAAGGTGTGGGAGAGGTAGTATTTGTTCACATGGGCCAGCCCCGCCAGCTGGTCCAGGGTCAGGTTTTCCTTGAAGTGGTTGTCGATGTACCGCCGGACCAGGCTGCACTCCCGGCTGGACCCGGAGGCGGCGGTGGGAGAGTCGGACAGGGCGAAGTCCCCCCGGCGGCTCAGCCGCAGCAGGATCACCTCCAGCAGCCGCTGGCAGATCTCGTCGCACCCCGCCCGGGGCTCCCGGCTCTCCTGGGTGAGGATGCGCAGGCATCCGGCCACGGCGTCCTCCACCGCCTGGTTCAGAAGGGCGTAGCCCCCCGCGCCGGACACGGTCTCCAGCCCCTCCACCCCCAGCACCACGTACTCCATGGGGCTGCCGTTCTGGCTGGTCTCGGTGTGGGGCACCCCGGGGTTCACCGACACCATGTCGTGGACGCCCACGGGGAAGCGCTCCTCCCGGATGAGGAAGTCCCCCTTCCCCCCGGTGATGAAAAACAGCTCCGTGCAGGTGTGGGAGTGGAGCTGGGAGGTCCACTCCTGGCTGTAATGGGTGTAGGTCACATAGCGCAGCCGGGGCCGGCCGCGCTCCGCGCCCCGGTCCGGGGCGCGATCCGCCTCTGCCAGGATATATTGATGCGTGCTCACAGCGGGTCCTTCCTTCCAGCGCAAGATTGTAAAAAGGGATTTCAACTTGTCAAGATTTATTATATCTTTTTTTTCGAGATTGTGCAACTCTCCAGCCAAAATTTTGCGGTGGAGGGGCGGAACTGGACACAGGGCCTTTCAAAGTGGAAACGGTTCCACTGGAAATTATGGATTTTGCTGAAAATAGGGGTGGAACAATGTTTCTCTATGTGGCAAATTGTGAAAAAGACAAGAAATATAAAAACTGAAGCAACAATTAGATTGTCAACGGGACCGGAAGCGTTTAATCTTATAGATGTAAGGGCGGGGAAGCGTCTCCGCCGTATCCGAGTACATATTTCGAAATGGAGGAAATGAAATGAAAAAGATCCTGAGCGTTCTCCTGGCCTCCGTCATGGTGTTGGCTCTGCTGGCCGGCTGCAGCAGCAAGCCCTCCGGCGAAGAGAGCAAGGCCCCCGAGAACAGCAATGTCATTAAGTTAAGAAAAGCTGGACTTCACAGAAAAGTGAGGTCCAGT
>CANASS010000009.1 GCA_947364395.1 uncultured bacterium | reverse complement strand
TCCCTCTTATTTTACCATATTTCTTTTGTTTTTGCTACTTTGTCAACAGACCGAAGCTGTGGCGTATTACAGACTACTCCGGGGCATGGCACCGCAGCTGAACATAACGGGTGTCTTTGACCCGACCATTGATGACAATGGTGGAATGTCTCTGGACAAGGAAGACGGAATTGTTGAAATGCTCGAGGACTATGATCGCATGTTTGGACAACCATTTTCCATGTCTGGCTATGACCAGTTCCGGGAGGATGTACAACTGCGCCTTGCGCACAAGAAGCACTATAGTCATATTGGTCCCGATGAGCAGATTAACATCTTGATTGTTGTAAACCAGATGCTGACCGGCTTTGATTCCAAATGGATCAATACCCTATACATGGACAAGGTTATGGATTATGAAAATCTGATTCAGGCCTTCTCCCGTACCAACAGGCTCTATGGCGATGAGAAGCCATTCGGAATCATAAAGTACTACCGCCGCCCTCATACGATGGCGAGGAACATTGAGGAAGCGGTGCGGGCCTACTCCGGGGATATACCCATCGGTCTGTTTGTTGCCAAGCTGCCGGGAAACCTGAGAAAGATGAACCGTCTTTTCGCAGAGATTTCCGACCTGTTCAAAAATGCAGGAATCGAGAACTTCGAGCGACTTCCAGATGAAAAGGCAGGCGTAGGCAAATTTGCAAAGCTGTTTAAGAAGCTGAATCAGACCATTGAGGCAGCCACGATTCAGGGCTTCAGTTGGTAGAAGGATCGGTATAGTGAAGTGCTGGAGGACGGTACAGAGAATTTCATTCCTGTGGATTTTGATGAACCGACCTACCTCGCACTTCTTCACCGCTATAAGGAGCTTTCTACCGGAGGAGGAGGAGGCTTTGGCGGCGACCCACCGTTTGAAATCGACACGCATATCACCGAAATACAAACCGATGCCATCGATGCAGACTACATGAATTCCCGTTTCGATAAGTTCTACAAGCTGTGGGAGCAGGGCGGCTATGATCAAGAAACCTTCGAGAATACACTTGCTGCCCTTCATAAGTCATTTGGCATGCTCAGCCCAGAAGAGCAGAAATACGCTAACCTGTTTATCCGCGATATTCAGTCCGGAGACATACAGGTTGACCCGAATAAGTCCTTCCGGGATTACATCTCTGAGTATATGCGCCGTGAAGAAGATTCTCGCATCGCCCGCATGGTCCGACGGCTTGGCTGCTATGCGGACAAGTTAAGGGAATTCCTCGACCGCAAGGTCACGGAGGCAAACTACAATGACGAGAACCGCTTTAGTGAATTAGTGGCGAGCGTGGATCGAGACAAAGCCAGGGTCTTCTTCATAGCTGTGGAGAAGCAGAACTACAAAGAATTTCGCCTTGGAATGCTTATCCACAATTATCTGAAGCACTTTATTCTCACTGGCGGGAAGGATTTGTATGATGATATTGCCGACCCCGGAATGGAAAGCGATACTGCTACCGAGGGAAGCGAAACCGCCCACAAGTCGAATAACCAGTGTAGTACCATCGGCGGGCACATCATAATTAACGGTGTACAATATAATGCTTCCCACTCAGTCAAAAGAAAGAGCCTTACTGCATGGTATTCCGGCAGTAGCAAGAAAAATGCCGTTGCCTGCATGATGGATACAGGCTGTTTTGCTTATTTGGAGGAGAAGGTCTGCCTCAATCAGGAACTGTATGTCCAGCGTGGTGCCGACGGCAAAATGCATCTGACCGAGTATGCTCGTTCTCACGAGGACGAATGCTTTTTGCAATTTGTTACTGACGATGATGGCACCCTCCATTATGTGGTGCTTCCGAAAAAGCTGGCTGACAAAAAATTTGAATACTCGAAGTTTATCTCCGAGGACATACTCAAAAAGTATGGTCTTGTTTGCGAGATGGCGCGGCTGATGCTTGAGGCGATTGAACACATGGAATTCGGTTCCGCGCTAAAGAAGCTTATGAGTAAGGGAATATGCAATTATACCGTTGGCGCCTTATATACAACTACAGGGCTGGATAACCATACTATTTCCAATCTTCGCAGTGGTAAAAACCTGACGAATCTAAATGTGGTTTCCGCCCTCCTTGGCATTCAGGTGCCATATCCTGTAAGCGAGGCAATGCTGAAGCTGGCCAACATCTCGTTCCCAACAGACTGCGGGCCGGACAGTAATAAGATGTATGTGATGCTACTCAGCACCAGATGGGCGGCCCCATACTATGAAATTTATGAAGACCTCGAATCCGAAGGCATGCAAGATCTGATAAAGCAGCCACCGATCTAACCAAATATAACCGCTGATAGGCCAGACGAAAGTCTGGTCTATTTTTTGCCCAAAAATATTTTTTCCGTATTGAACTTTCTTCAACGGAAACAGGCTATCTGCTCCACTAAGGAGCCCGGAGATCCTTATTTCTCCATTGAACTTTGTACAATGCGGTTTAAATTCACTTGGAATATTATGTATCTGTTTTTAAGAACAAGTTCGGAAAACGCCTCGTTTTTCCCTTTCTAAGCAGTTCTGTCGGATTCGCGTAGTGGTCCCGCATCCGCCTGACCACGAAATCCTGGTAGTCCCCGTGGCCGCCGGGATAGTTAGGAAACATGGAAATCGCCCCCGTTCACAAGTCGTTACCTTGTAAACAAGAGGCGCGAAGCGCCGCAGATTTTGGGCGTTTTGTCAAGCCCTTTTTGTGAAATAGTGGGTGATTTCTATATTTGCTGATTCTTGAACCCCTTGCATCCCAAGCGTTTTGAGAATCCGAAAGCCTATTAAGGATAGAGGAGGCGCAACCGTCCGGCTGACGAGTCGGAAGGCAGCTGAACTGCACACCATCACTCACAAAGGGCGGCGGGTCCGGATTCCCAAAGCGCGTAAGGCCGATGTGGGTGATAACAAGAAGCCAGCGTCCTTGCGCGGCTGGCCACTACCGATACGAACGGAGTGGCCGAATGAGACAAAAACAGAATAGCCATAAGGATTCGCTCCGTTTCGTGACTCACGAAAGGAGCCAATCTAAATGGCAAAGAATATCAAGGTTGCGTCTGAAGCCGAATTCAGACATCACGCCAGCATCGGACCGAACGGCGAAGTTCTGTACGACGCGCCGCTCCAAATTAGGAACAAGGCAGACCTGGACAACTATGGAATTACCTGGGATGACTGTCGAACGCTGAATTTCCACGGTTCTGAGCAGATGACGGTCTATTTCTTCAAGACCACCAACCGCGCTTTCGCGGAGGATCAGTGGAGCTATCTCGACACCCAGCATTCCCAGGGATTCGCCAGCGTCAGGTGTATGATTCCCGGCACGAGGAAGCCCTGGATCAAGTGCCCGACCACGGTTTCCTGCGCAAAGTGCCCCCACAAGGCCGACCGCAAGCCTCCGGTCATCAGCTGGGATGGCTTGATTGAAACGGGCTACGACCCGGCAGAAGGTGCGCCAGCGGACGAGCAGGCTATCGGCAAGATGGAGTACCAGGAAATCCGCGCCCTGATGGACGCAGAGGATGTCCGCATTGCGCGTGCGCTTGAGATGAAGGAACTGATGGGATATGATGTGAAGGAAATCGCTGCCGAACTTGGCGTTTCCGGGCCGCGCATCTATCAGATGCTTGCCCGCGCCAAGGCTATCGGCAAAGCTTACAGAGACAACAACCGCTAAAACAGAAACGGCGGTGTGGGGACTCTACCTCCCTGCACCGCTGGTTTTGGTGTCAAACAATCAAGTGGACAACACTTTCCTGTGAACACCCTGTCAGCGGAAACTCTGGCAGTGGCCAATGATTCTCCTGACTACCTCCATTTCCGGGCATAAAATAGCAGAGCTGTTTCGCCACAAATCCCTTGATTCAAGCGGATTTTAGCCCTACACATGGTAGGTTGTCTTGTATCAGAAAGCGTAACTTAGCCTCAATATAGATGCCCTCATACCTGGGCAGCAAGGCCTTGAGGGCCTCCAGATTATCGCCGTGGATAATCATGTTTTCGCTGTCATCTGCACCGTATGTATACTGGTTCTCCAGCACTCGGAACGGAACCTCCTGGTGGTGGTTGATAACTTTTGATTTTCTGATCCAATCAAGTGTGGGCATACTATCCCTCCAAAGGGTTAAAAGCTTTTTGGAAAACAGTGAAATTAGTAGGCTGATAATAAAGAAGGCTAAGTTCACACAACATCGATACATCAATGTTTTTCTTGAACTCGCTCACCTCATCTTGAGTCAATGAAAACTGATACCTGTAAACTTCAGTTTTATTGTCGCTATGGCTGATTGACAACTCAATTTGATAATCTGAGACCTTCCAATAAAAATTTTCCAAAAGTTCTTCACGAAATGACTGATATTCTGGAATTGCCTGCAATTGATCCTTTGCCTGCTCAAACGGTGTGTTTGTATTTGAAATCCTCTTTGATTCTAATATCAGCTTTTCATATATCTTAATCAAACGATCAACTGTCTGAGTATCTAAATTTGTAAACTCCACAAAAATTGGATTCAGCCTATTTGCACCAATCATAAACGGACGGGCTATTTCGCTTGTTGTGATGGAATTTCCTCCAACGGACTGGAATACGGGTACCATGAAAGACGACCAGTCCATTGTTAACTCCGCTTTGTCGCATTGACGAATGACTTTGGCCGAAATATCCTTGATAACAGCGGGGCGATTTTTTGCTTCAATCACACCGCCGAGGTATATGTACGCCCCGCTGCGATTGTAGTAGAGTTTTATTTTTGCCGATGGGATAAAAGAAACCTTCAACGGCTTAAAAAATTTTTTCCATGCAGCGAGAATCCATGGTTGAACCAGAGCTATGACTGCAAGGACGGTTGCTATGATTTCATAAGGTGTCATTACTGCTTGATTAATCGTTCCTTCAGGCATACCGATGCTCCTTGTAAAAATATTAATGGTATTGGACATACCTTTGGAATCAGTATAATACAAAATGTGGCGAATATCAATTCTTTTCGGGACGGAAATCCAGCACGGAAATCCACCATCCTTCAAGTACCAGCGATCCTTTTGTGTTCCTCACTTTTTTGAGCATGACTAAAGTGCGGCAATCAACTTCGATTGCCGCACTTTAGTCATGCTCAAAACGGTTATTTGGTTGTTGTCCTTGTGCGGGGTAGCCCTTTCCTCCCCCCTGATTGCTATTTCCCTGCTTCATTTCAGAACCCGGATGCTCTTTGCGAGCTTCCGGGTTCTTCAACAGGCTGAGGAGCGCCGGACGGCTTGGCCCGGCGCTCCTTTTCTTTGCCTGTCAGCTCAGCAGCAGCTTGTCGTCCGCCTCGTCGGACCCGGTGGCCTGGCCGAACCGGGCCAGCAGGTCCTCCACGGTGAGCCTCTTCTTGTCCTCCCCGGAGATGTCCAGGGCGACGCGCCCCTCGTACATCATAATCAGCCGGTTGCCGTGGACGATGGCGTCCCGCATGTTGTGGGTAATCATCAGGGTGGTGAGGCGGTCCTTCTGGACAATGCGCTCGGTGGCCTCCAGCACCTTGGCGGCGGTCTTGGGGTCCAAAGCGGCGGTGTGCTCGTCCAGCAGCAGCAGGTCTGGCTTGCGCAGGGCGGCCATCAGCAGGGTCAGCGCCTGGCGCTGGCCCCCGGACAGCAGCCCCACCTTGGAGGTAAGCCGGTCCTCCAGCCCCAGGTCCAGAATCTTCAGCGTCTCCCGGTAGTGGTCCCGCTCGTCCCGGGTGATGCCGGGGCGCAGGGTGCGGCTTTTGCCCCGCCGGGCGGCCAGGGCCATGTTCTCCTCGATCTGCATGGTGGCGGCGGTGCCCATCATGGGGTCCTGGAACACCCGGCCGATGTAGCGGGCCCGCTTGTGCTCGGGCAGCTTGGTCACGTTGGTCCCGCCGATGGAGATGGAGCCGGAGTCCACCGGCCACACCCCGGCCACCGCGTTGAGCAGGGTGGATTTGCCCGCCCCGTTGCCGCCGATGACGGTGACGAAATCCCCGTCGTTGAGGGTGAGGGACACCCCGGCCAGCGCCGTTTTCTCGTTGACGGTGCCGGGGTTGAAGGTCTTGCGGATGCTTTGTACGTCAAGCATGGGTGTTCTCCTCCTTTTTCGCGGGTTTGACAGGCTTGGAGAAGTATTTTCCCTTCCAGTAGGGGATGGTGAGGAACACGGCCACCACCAGGGCGGTGAGCAGCTTCAGGTAGTTGGCGTTCAGGCTGCCCAGCTTGAGCACCGCCGTAATGACCACATAATAGATGATGGCACCGAAGGACACCGCCAGTAGCTTGAGGGCGAAGTTGCGGAAGAACTTGCCGAAGATCACCTCGCCGATGACCACGGCGGCCAGCCCGATGACGATGGCGCCCCGGCCCACGTCGATGTTGTTGGCCCCGTTGTACTGGCACATCAGCGCCCCGGACAGGGCCACCAGCCCGTTGGACAGGATGAGGCCCAGCACCTTGGTCCAGTCGGTGTTGATGCCCTGGGCCCGGGCCATGTTCTGGTTGGAGCCGGTGGCCCGGAGGGCCGAGCCCAGCTCGGTGCCGAAAAACCAGTACAGAATGGCGATGAGGGCGGCGGTGAACAGTCCCACCACCACCACGGGATGCCGCCAGACGGGGTAGCCCGATTTGGAGCCCTGGACGAACCGCAGGGACACCAGCAGCTTGTTCAGCATCTCCTCCTGGGTGATGGGCAGGGCCACCGACGACTTGAAGTCCATGATGGCCATGTTCACCGTGTACAGCCCCAGCTGGGTGAGTATGCCCGCCAGGATGGCGGGTATGCCGCACACGGTGTGAAGCAGTCCCGTCACCAGTCCGGCCAGCATACCTGCCAGCAGGGCGGCCAGCATGGCCAGCCACAGGTTGACTCCGCCGGAGAACAGCACGACAAACACCGCGCCGCCGGTACAGAAGGAGCCGTCCACGGTCAGGTCCGCGATGTCTAATATTTTATAGGTGATGTATACGCCGATGGCCATGACGCCCCAGATTAGGCCCTGGGACGCCGCCCCCGGCAGGGCGCTGAGAAAGCCAGTCATAGTGGATATTCCTCCCTGTTTTGGTGCAGAATTCAGGCCGGGCGCAGGAAAGCGGCGGGAAAGGGACGAGCCCTTCCCGCCGTTTCCACGCCGGGCTGGTTACTGGACGGAGATGGCCTCATAGCCCTCGGGCGGGGTGAGGCCCAGCGCCTCGCAGGTGACGGGGTTGTACTTCTTCACAAACTGGGGCGCGTACTCGATGGGCATGGTGGACACGTCGGCCTCGCCGGTGAGAATTTGGGCGGCCATCTCGCCGGTCTTGTAGCCGATGTCGTAGTAACTGATGGACAGGGTGGCCACGCCGCAGCCGCCGCAGATGCCCTCTTCCCCGGCGAACACAGGGACCACGCCCTGGCAGATGTTGTTGATAATGCCGGTGCTGTTGGCAGCGGTGTTGTCGGTGGGCACGTAGAGCACCTCGTTGTTATCGGCGGCGTCCTGCACCACGCTGGCCATATCGTTGGTGTCGGAGAAGGGGTACTGCTTGCAGGTGTAGCCCAGCTCCTCCAGCTTCTTCTGGACGTTGTCCACCTGATACTGGCTGTTGGGCTCGGCGGAGCAGTAGATGAGGCCCACGGTTTTGGCGTCGGGATACCACTCCTTGATCATCTCGGCCTGCTGGTCCAGGGGAGCCAGGTCGGAGGTGCCGGACACGTTGGTGCCCACGGTGCCGGAGAAGTTCTCAATGCCCAGGGCCACGCCGTACTCGGTGATGGAGGTGCCCAGCACGGGGATGGAGTTGGTGGCGGAGGCGGCGGCCTGGAGGGGAGAGGTGGCGTTGGCCATAATCAGGTCCACGCCGTCGGACACAAAGCCGTTGACGATGGTGGCGCAGGTGGGGGTATCGCCGGCGGCGTTCTTATTCTGAATGTCCACCTGGCCGGGAAGCTTCTCGTTGAGGGCGTCGATGAAGCCCTCGGTGGCGGCGTCCAGGGCGGGGTGGGGGGCCAGCTGGCAGATGCCCACCACGTATTTCTCACCGCCAGTGGGCTCGGTGCTGTTTTCGGGGGCGGCGCTGGGCGCGGAGCTCTCCACGGCCTGGGAGCCGGCGGGGGCGCTGCTGTCCGCGCCGGGACTGCCGGAGCAGGCGGCAAGGGACAGGGACATGACCAGCGCCAGCAGCAGCGCGGTCAGCTTCGCGGTCTTTTTCATTCTGTATTCCTCCAAACAATGGTTGCTTTACCGCTTTGCGCCGCCAAAGCGCCGGTGGCACAAAGGAATGAGCCTTTCAGCTCACGGACGCTAGTATAACGCTTTAACGCGCTGGTGTCAAGGGCGAATCTGACAAATTTTTAAATTCGGAAGCCTGCAAAACGAATTGAAAGGCCGAATGAATATACTGTAAATACTTTCCGGCATGGGTGGACTTTTTTTTTGCTTTGTGTTAAAATGCCAGCAGAAAACAGGCGGGTGCCCTGACAGAGAGGAGTGCCGTACCCATGCTTCGCATCATTGACGCCAGCGCCCAGGTTGACGGCCTGTTTCCCGGCGGGCGGTTTGACCAGGCCCGGTGGGAGGACTATATCAACGCCATCTATCCGGGTTCCGTCCCCATGTTCCGGGAGGAAATGGACGCCTGTCTGGCCGGAGGAGTTTTTACCTTCGAGGAAAATTTCCTTCCGGTCATTCAGAATGTGTACCAAAATCCGGAGCTGGACGGGTTGCGCGCATCCTTTTCCGCCGTGACGGATGGGCTGGAGGAGCGTATCCAGCGCCAATTCGGACAGGGGCTGGACGCGGACCTGACGCTGTACCTGGGGCTGTGCCATGGAGCGGGCTGGGTGGTGAAGCTGGCGGGCCGGGATGTGGTTCTGCTGGGAATTGAGAAAATCCTGGAGCTGAACTGGCAGAGCCGGGAGGCCATGACGGGCCTTGTCTACCACGAACTGGGCCACGTATATCACCGCCGGCACGGCGCACTGGACCAGGGCGCTGAGGATGGGCCGGAGGGATTTGTCTGGCAGCTGTTCACCGAAGGCGTGGCCATGTGCTTTGAGCAGGACCTTGTGGGGGACTCCCGCTGGTTCCATCAGGACAGCGGAGGCTGGCTGGCCTGGTGTGAGGCGCATTTTTCTGAGATTCTGGCCGATTTTGACGGGGACCTGCCCGCCATGACCCGCCGGAACCAGCGGTATTTCGGCGACTGGTGCGATTACCACGGCTGGGGGGATGTGGGCTATTACCTTGGAGCCAGGTTTGTCCGCCGCCTGCTGGAGCGGTTTTCGTTCCAAGCGCTCATCGCCCTTCCGCCGGAGCGTGTGTGCGCCCTGTACCGGGAATTTGCCGGACAGTATGCGGGGACTTGAACCATATTGATTGGAAAGGAAGTGGGCCCCATGCGGACCGATGTGCTGGGGGTGGCCTTTGACAACGTGACCATGGACGAGGCGGTGGACCGGGCCCTGGCCATGCTGGAGGAGGAGGGCCCCCACTTGGTGGTCACGCCCAACCCGGAGATTGTCCAGCGGGCGGCCAAAGACCCGGAATTCGCCGGGATTCTGTCCAAGGCCGATCTGGTCATTCCCGACGGGATCGGGGTGGTTTACGCCGCCAAGATCCTGGGCCGGCCGCTGAAGGGCCGGGTTCCCGGCATAGACTTCGCCTCCAAACTGCTGGAGCGCGCCGCCGGGACCGGCAAGGGGCTGTTCCTGCTGGGGGCCGCCCCCGGCGTGGCGGAGCAGGCGGCGGTGAACCTGCGGGCGGCCTACCCCGGCCTGACGGTGTGCGGGACCCATGACGGATATTTTAAAGAGGACGGCCCGGTGATCGACGCCATCCGGGAGTCCGGGGCTCAGATCGTATTTGTCTGCCTGGGCTTCCCCAAGCAGGAGAAGTGGATTGCCGCCCACGGCGGGGCCGCCGGAGCCAGGCTGTACATCGGCCTGGGCGGATCGCTGGACGTGTTCGCGGGCAAGGTGGAGCGGGCCCCGGAGTCCTTCCAGAAGCTGGGGCTGGAGTGGCTGTACCGGCTGATGAAGGAGCCCTCCCGCATCGGGCGGATGGCCAAGCTGCCCCTGTTCCTGGTGTCCGCCCTGGGGGCGCGGCTGAAAGGGGCTTGAGCCGTGGAAAACGGTGTATCATGAATCAGAATAGAAAGGTAGATGCTCTATGGTCTATGTTCTGTTGGGCGAAGGCTTTGAGGAGGCGGAGGCCCTGGTTGCCGCCGACGTGCTGCGCCGGGGGGCGGTGCCCACCGTTCTGGCGGGCATCGGGGGAGAGCTGGTCGCCGGCTCCCACAATATCGCCGTCCGGGCCGACCGGCCGGTGGAGGAGGTTGTGCTGGAGCAGGGGGATATGGTGGTGCTCCCCGGGGGGATGGGGGGCGTGTCCTCCATTGAGCACAGCGCCGCCGCCATGGCCCTGGTCCGCCGGGCGGCGGAGGACCCCGGAATCTGGCTGGCGGCCATCTGCGCCGCCCCCGCCCTGCTGGCCAGGGCGGGGCTGCTTCCCGCCGGGGCCCCCTGCGTGTGCTATCCCGGCATGGAGGGGGAGCTGTCCGCCGCCGGAGCCGTCCCCGCCATGGACCGGCCCGCCGTAACCTGCGGCAGGCTGATTACAGGCAAGGGCCCCGGAACAGCCTTTGACTTCGGGCTGGCCCTGGTGGAGGCGCTGGCGGGGGCCGAGACCGCCGCCCAGGTCCGGGCCGCCCTGCACTACGGCGTATGACGGTCAAGGAGCGCAAGGAGGAGCTGCGCCGCCACGCCGCCGGGCTGCCCCAGGAGGACGCCTGGGCGCTGTTCCAGCGGTTTCTGGCCCTCCCGGAGGTGGAGTCGGCGGACACGCTGATGGTGTTCTACGGCACGGGCCGGGAGCCGGACACCCTTCCGCTGATCCGCGCCCTGCTGGAGCGGGGCAAGCGGGTGGCCCTGCCTGTGGTGCTGCCCCACCGGGGCATGGAGGCCCGGCAGGTGCTGGATGTGGACCAGCTGGTCCCCAACCGCTATGGGATTCCCGAGCCGGACCAGAGCTGTCCCCTGGTTTCCAAGGGGGAGATCGCCGTGGTCCTCGTTCCCCATTTGATGTGCGACCGGGAGGGCTACCGCCTGGGCTGGGGGGGCGGGTATTACGACCGCTGGCTGGCGGACTTCACGGGCCTGACCGTGTCTGTGTGCCGCGCCAACCGGCTGGTGGACCATATGCCCCGGGAGGAGTTCGACGTGCCGGTGAAGCTTGTCCTCATTGGGGAATAGGAAGGGCGGAGGGCAATGCCCTCCGCCCATGGGTATGGTAATTACGACGGCTAAGCAACAGCAGTTTTCGTGCTTCGCCTGCTCACGACGCGCGGTTTCCCTCCGTCTCTGGCTGGTCACCGGGGCCTTGCGGCCCCGTTGCTCACCCTCGCTTCGGTCCAGGCTCCCTCGCTGACCGCTTTTCCGCGCTTCTTGTCACGCTGCGAACCGGTCAGGCCGCTTGGTCGCTTTCCCTCCGCCTCGGGCAAAACCCGGTCCGGCTCCGCCGGCCCTGGGCTTTTGCCCTCGCTTCGGTCCAAGCTCCCTCGCTGACCGCTTCTCCGCGCTTCTTAATTAGCAGCAGCCGTCGTTGCAGCCGCAGTTGTTGTTGCAGCCACAGCCGCAGCCACAGCCGCAATTGTTGTTGTTACCGCCGCCACAGCAGCAGCAACAGCCGTTGTTGCTGCCGCCCCAGCTGTTCCCGCCGCCGCAGCAGCAGCACAGCAGGAGGATCAGGATGATGATCCACCAGCAGCCCCCACCGAAACCACCATTGTTACCACAACACATGATTTGTCACCTCACATTTGATGTCCCGGTCACAGAGACCGGCTCGGACGCCGCAGGCGGAAAAACTGCGGCGCCGGAGCCGAGCCCCGTGGCTTCCGGCCCCGCGGCCGGCTTTCTTTCCGTTTCCGTGTCATACTATGTGGGGGCCTGAAAATTGGTTACCCCCTCGGGCGCCGCCCGAACCTCAAAGGAGTGAATCTCATGGCAGACGAACGCCGTCCCACCGGGCGCGGGCCGTCCCAGCCCAGCCGGGGCCCGTCCCCGTCCAACCGCGGGCCATCGCCCTCCGGGCGGGGCCCCGCCCAGCATCAGTCCGACCCCTCCCAGCACCACGCCCGGAACCGGGTCCGCCGGAAACGGGGGGCCGCGGCCAAAATCGCGGGGGCCTTTTTGTATGTCCTGCTGGTCATCGCCGGCTCGGCGGCCCTGTCCACGGTGGGCTGGGTGTGGGCCTGCGACCTGCTGGGCCTCAACAAGGAGCTGGTCTCCGCCGAAATCATCATCGACGACACCACCGAGTTCTCCGCCCTGGTGGATACCTTGGAAGAAAAGGGGCTCATTGAGTACAAGTTCCTCTTCAAGCTCTACGCCGCTTTTTCCCACGCGGAGGACAAAATCGCCCCGGGCACCTACGAGCTGAGCACCGAGATGGACTACCACGCCCTGGTGTCCAACATGGGGGCCTCCTCCGCCACCCGGCAGACCACGGACATCACCATCAAGGAGGGCCTCACCATCGACCAGGTCTTTCAGCTGCTGGCGGACCGTGGGGTCACTTCGGTGGATAAGCTCCAGGACATGGCCGCCAACTATGACTATGGCTTTGACTGGCTGCGGGACCGCCCCCTGGGGGACTACCACCGCCTGGAGGGCTACCTCTTCCCCGACACCTATACCTTTGAGCTGGGAGAGAACCCCAAATACGTCATCAACAAGATGCTGGTGAACTTTGACGCAAAAATGGACGAGTATATGGCCCGTTTTTCCGCCGAGGGAGCCGTCTATTCTCTCCACGACGTGGTCACCGTCGCCTCCATGATCGAGAAGGAGACGGACGGCGAGGACTATCGGACCATCTCCTCCGTCATCTACAACCGGCTGACCAACCCCCAGGCGGAGACGGTGGGCTACCTCCAGATCGACGCCACCCTGGTGTACCTCAACGGCGGCAAGGTGCCCACCCTGGCCGACCGGGAGATCAACTCCCCCTACAACACCTATAAGTACCAGGGCCTGCCCGCCGGACCCATCTCCAACCCCGGCATGACCTCCCTGCTGGCCGCCATGGAGCCGGAGAGCACCGGCTACTATTTCTACGTCCTCAACCCGGAGACCAAGCGCCACGAGTTCAGCCGCACCTACGCCGAGCACAACGCGCTGGTCCAGCGCTACCAGGGCAATGGGGGCTAAGCCGGAGGTGCTGGCCCCCGCCGGGGACCGGGAGAGGCTGGATATGGCCCTGGCCTACGGCGCGGACGCGGTGTATCTGGCGGGAACCGCCTTTGGGATGCGGGCCTTTGCCGGCAACTTCGACCGGGACGGCCTGAAGGAGGCCGTTTCCGCCGCCCACGCCAAGGGCGTGCGGGTCCATGTGACCTGCAACACCCTGGCCCGGAACCATGAGGTGGCCCAGCTCCCCGGGTATCTGGAGTATCTGGACGCCATCGGCGTGGACGCGGTGATTGCCGCCGGACCGGAGGTGCTGGACCTGTGCAGGCGCCGCGCCCCCCATGTCCAGGTCCACATGTCCACCCAGACGGGCATCACCAACTACGAGACGGCCCGGGTGTGGCACGAGCTGGGGGCTTCCCGGGTGATCCTGGCCCGGGAGCTGTCTCTGGAGGAGGTGGCGGAGCTGAAGGCCAAGGCCCCCCGGGGCCTGGAGGTGGAATGCTTCGTCCACGGGGCCATGTGCGTGTCCTGGTCGGGGCGGTGCCTGCTCAGCAACTATATGACGGGGCGGGACGCATCCCGGGGGGCCTGTGCCCAGCCCTGCCGCTACCAGTACGCCCTGATGGAGGAAAAGCGTCCCGGAGAGTATTTCCCCGTGTTCGAGGAGAACGGGGAGACCTTCATCATGAACAGCCGGGATATGTGCATGATCGACCACATTCCCGCGCTTATGGCCGCCGGGGTGGACTCGCTGAAGATCGAGGGCCGGGCCAAGAGCGCCTACTACGCCGCCATGACCACCGCCGCTTACCGCCACGCCGTGGACGCGGCGGCGGAAAACCGGCCCCTGGACCCCCTCTGGCGGGCCGAGGTGGACAAGGTGAGCCACCGGCACTATTCCACCGGCTTCTGGTTCGGCCAGCCGGGGCAGCACACCGACTCCGCCCGGTACGTCCGGGACTGGCAGGTGCTGGCCATCGTCCAGTCCTGCGACGGGCTGGGCAGCGCCCGGCTGTCCCTGCGCAACAAGTTTGCCGCCGGGGATGAGGTGGAGGTGGTGGGGCCGGACGTGGCCGCCTTCCCCATGACCGCCCCCATGATGCGGGATATGGACGGTTTCGACCTGGCGGAGCCCCGGCGGCCCCAGATGGAGTTCCGCATGAAGCTGCCCCGTCAGGTGCCTCCGCTGTCCATTATCCGGGCCTGCCGGCCCAGTTCATAGCGCATAGCGCGGCGGCGGGCGCATAGGGATGCTTAGAGTGGCGCGAAGGCAAAAGCTCAAGACCCACGAAATGGGACTGGGTTTTGCCTGCGTCACAGCGAAAGCGTCCCGGCCATGCGCTTAGCGGCCGCGTGAATAAAACGGGCGCAAATATTGATATCTGCCTGGGCAAACCGCCCAGGCAGATTGCTATATGCCCTGTTGTGGGCATACTATATGAAATGGAAATTTCCGAGAGGAGGGCCCGTTTATGCTGGACGCCCTTTTGCGCCGCTTTATCCCCCACTATCAAGACACACACGACCCCATTGTCCGGGAGCGGTACGGCCTGCTGGCCGGAGGCGTGGGGCTGGGGCTCAACCTGCTGCTGTTCGCCGTCAAGCTGCTGGCGGGCGTCCTTACCGGGGCCATCTCGGTCACCGCCGACGCCTTTAACAACCTGTCCGACGCCGCCGGGTCCGCCGTCACCCTGGCCGGGTTCAAGCTGGCCTCCCAGAAGGCGGACGAGCGCCACCCCTTCGGCCACGGGCGCATCGAATATCTGGCGGGGCTGGGGGTGTCCCTGCTCATCCTGCTGGTGGGGGTGGAGCTGGGCCGGGGTTCCCTGGAGAAAATCTTCCATCCCGAGCCCGCCTCCCTCAGCGTCCTGGCCATGGCTCTGCTGGGGCTGTCCATCCTGGTGAAGCTGTGGATGGGCTGGTTCTACGGAGAGACGGGGCGGCGGGCCCAGTCCCCCGCCTTGTCCGCCGCCGCGGCGGACGCCCGGTCCGACGTGCTGGCCACGTCGGCGGTGCTGGCGGGGCTGGCGGCCTCCCACCTGTTCCACATCCAGCTGGACGGCTGGCTGGGACTGGTGGTGGCGGCGCTCATTCTGCGCACCGGCTGGGGGGCCGCCCGGGACACCCTGGACCCCCTGCTGGGCACGCCCCCCGACCCCGCCGTGGTGGCGGATATCGAGGAGCTTGTCCTCAGCGATCCCAACATCCTGGGGGTCCACGACCTGGTGATTCACGACTACGGCCCTGGGCGGCGGATGATGTCCGTCCATGCCGAGGTGCCCGCCGACGGCTCTCTGGTGGCCCTCCACGACGTGATTGACCGGACGGAACGGGAGCTGGGGGCCCGGTTCGGCCTGGAGGCGGTGATCCATATGGACCCGGTGGCGCCGGACAGCCCCCGCAACCACAGCCTGCGGGTCCTGGCGGAGAGACTGGCCCGGGAGATCGACCCCTCGGCCACCATCCACGACTTCCGCCTGGACGGGGAGGGCCGGATGTCCTTCGACGTGGTGGTGCCCTATGACGCGGCCCTGTCGGACAGCCAGGTCCGGGAGCTGCTGGCCGGAAGGCTGGCGGAGGAGGAGCCGGACTGCCGCCCCGCCATCAACGTGGACCGCTCCCATGTGCTGTGAGCCTTCCGCTCCGCAAAAAAACGACGATTTTAACAATTTTATCTAGAATTCTTCCCGCGTTGGACTTATAATGACAGACAGAAGGATTTGCCAGAATACGCCCGGTAATATCTGGGCCACATACAACGGAAAGGGTGTATGACGATGTCCCGCAGTATTCTCATTGTAGAGGACGACAAAAACATTGCAGACCTGCTCCGGCTGTACCTGGAAAAGGAGGGCATGACCTGCCACGTGGCCGGGGACGGCCTGGAGGGGCTGGAGAAGTTCCACGCCGTCCAGCCCGACCTGGTGATGCTGGACATCATGCTGCCCTCTATGGACGGCTGGTCGGTGTGCCGGAAGATCCGGGAGACCTCCAAAACGCCTATCATCATGCTCACCGCCAAGGGGGAGCTGGAGGACAAGGTGTCCGGCCTGGAGATGGGAGCGGACGACTACATCACCAAGCCCTTCGAGACCAAGGAGGTGCTGGCCCGCATCCACGCAGTCCTGCGCCGCTTCGGCGAGGAGGAGCAGATGGAAAAGAAGCTCAGCTTCGACAGGCTGGTGGTCAACCTGGACTCCTACGAGCTGCTGGTGGACGGCAAGCGGGTGGACACCCCCCCAAAGGAGCTGGAGCTGCTGTTCCATCTGGCCTCCTCCCCCAACCGGGTGTTCACCCGGAACCAGCTGCTGGACGAGGTGTGGGGCTTCGACTACTTCGGCGACTCCCGGACGGTGGACGTGCACATCAAGCGCCTGCGGGAGAAGCTGGAGGGGGTCTCCAGCCAGTGGTCCCTCAAGACCGTGTGGGGCGTGGGCTATAAATTTGAGGTGACCTCAGCGTGAAAACCATGTACGGCCGCCAGTTCGCCACCATGGTGGGCATGGTGCTGCTGTCCTTCCTCATGCTGGGGGCCTCCTTCGCCACCCTGAGCTACCAGTACACCATCCGGGAGAAAAAAGACACCCTGGAGCGCAACGCCAAGTATATCGCCCAGTTCACCTCCGACTCGGTGAACACCGGGGGCAGCGAGGTGTGGCGCACACCGGCGTTTCAAAAGTATCTCAGCTCGGTGGCCAAGGTGTCCGACTCCCACGTGATGGTGGCCACACCGGAAGGGGTTATCGTCTACGCCACCAGCGGCGACGCCGACCTCACCGATTTCCAGTACGCCGAGCTGAGCCCGGACACGGTGGCCAGCATTGTGGAGGGCTCCCGGGTGGGCATGGACCAGCTGGACGGGCTGTACCGGGAGCCCCGGTATCTGGTGGGCCTGCCCATCACCAGCGGAGGGGATTACCTTCAGGGGCTGGTGCTGGTGTCCGCCTCCGCCTCCAACATCAGCGGGGTGTGGCGGGACCTGTTCGGCATCCTGCTGGTCACCACTCTGGCCGTCATTCTCATCGCCGCCATCATCAGCTCGGTGACCAGTATGCGCCAGTCCCAGCCCATCAAGGAGATCGCCGCCGCCGCCCGGCAGTTCGGCCTGGGCCAGCTGGACGTGCGGGTGGACGTGGGGAACCGCCGGGACGAGGTGGGCGAGCTGGCCGAATCATTCAACGCCATGGCCGACTCCCTGTCCAAGAGCGAACAGCGGCGCAGCGAGTTCATCGCCAACGTGTCCCACGAGCTGAAAACCCCCATGACCTCCATCGCCGGTTTCGCCGACGGCATCCTGGACGGCACCATCCCCCCGGATCAGGAGCGGCACTACCTGGAGATCATCTCCTCCGAGACCCGGCGGCTGTCCCGGCTGGTGCGGTCCATGCTGGACCTGTCCCGGCTCCAGTCCGACGAGCGGGCCGCCCAGCAGCAGTTTGACCTGTCCGAGACCCTGGTGCGGGCGCTGGTCACCCTGGAGAACAAGGTGAACGCCAAGGGGCTGGAGGTGGACGCCCAGCTGCCTGACGAGGCCGTTCCCGTGTGGGGGGACCAGGACGCCATCACCCAGGTGTGCTACAACCTGCTGGACAACGCCATCAAGTTCTCCCAGGAGGGGGGCGTGCTGGGGCTGTCCGTCACCGTGAAGGGCCCCAAGGCCACCGTCACCATCAGCAACCAGGGGGAGACCATCCCCCCCGAGGAGCAGTCTTTGGTGTTCGACCGCTTCCATAAGACGGACCACTCCCGGTCCGCCGACCGGGACGGGGTAGGGCTGGGGTTGTATATCGTGAAAACCATCCTCAACAGCCACAAGGAGAACATCACCTGCGTCAGCGAGGATGGCGTAACCAAGTTTATTTTCACTATGACCAGAGCGTAAACTTTCATTTTTGATCTGATGTTCTCCGGGGTCCCCGCCATAGGCGGGGCGGCGCTTGCGCCGTTTTGGCATTGCGCCGCAATGCCAAAAGCCGGTGGAATTCACTTCCACCGGCTGGATCAAATCCGGGGTCCCCATGGACAAAGTCCATGGGGGAAATATCACTTGCGTCAGCGAGGACGGCGTAACCAAGTTTATTTTCACTATGACCAGAGCATGATCCCAACTCTTTTTGATGGGAGGAATCCTCCATGGATAACTATCTCAACCACCGCTGGCCCCAGGGCCCCGGCGTCCAGCCGCCCCCTGTGCCCGGATGGCCGGGCGCGGAACTCCGGCCCAAGAAAAAATCCTCTCCCCGGCGGTGGCTGGTCCCCCTGGTGTCCATCCTTCTGGTAGTGTCCCTGCTGGGAGGCGTGTGCTTCTGGGCGGTGAACGGCATCGCCAGTATGCTCTCCCAGATGGAGCCCGCCCTGCCCGACGATCCCCGCCCCTGGGTCAGCCGCCATCTGGAGGGCGGCTCCGACTGGTCCGCCGGGGACCTGCCCTGGGGGGACCCGGACCCGTCGGTGTCCCTGTCCGCCCAGCCCGCCGGCCCCGCCGTCACCGGGCGGGAGGCCTACGACGCCGCGCTGCCCACTCTGGTCAGCGTCGAGACCGCCCACACCAACCCCCTGGAGGGCAGCGTTGGCACCGGGGTGGTGGTGGAGCGGTCCGGCTATGTGGTCACCAACTACCACATCATAGAGGACTCGGTGAAGATCCGGGTGGGACTGCTGGACGGCCCGGGCAAGCTGTTCGACGCCAAGGTTATCGGCTTTGACGAGACCTTTGACATCGCGGTGCTGAAGTTCGACCCCGACGGCCTGGACCTCACCCCCGCCCGACTGGGGGACTCCGACGCGCTGTCGGTGGGCGACCTGGTGTACGCCGTGGGCAACCCCATGGGCTACCTCACCGGCTCCATGTCCATGGGCATCGTGTCCGCCCTGGACCGGGAGCTGGACCAGGAGGAGAGCCGGACCAAGGGGGCGCTGGGCCTGATCCAGATTGACGCCCCCATCAACCCGGGCAACTCCGGCGGGGCCCTGCTCAACCAGTCCGGCCAGGTAGTGGGCATCACCTGCGCCAAGATCACCGGCGTGGTCCGGGAGCACGGCGAGGCCATCGACGACGCGGTGGTGCTGGAGGGAATGGGGCTGGCCATCCCCATCTCCGACGCCATCCCCTTTATCAACCACATTCTGGCCACCGGGGAGAGCTGGCGGCCCGCCATGGGCATCCAGTGCGCCGCCGACCAGATCGACGGACGGAAGGGCATCCGGGTGGCAGAGATCACCGCCGACGCCCCCAAGGAGGCGGGCTTGCGGGCGGGAGACCTCATCCTCACCGCCAACGGCGTGCCCGTGACCACCCTGGCCCAGCTGCGGCGGGTGCTCTACCGCACCGGGGCGGAAGGGGAGCTGACCTGCACTGTCCTGCGGGCGGGGGAGGAGCGTACCATCACCTTCCCCCTGATGGACAGCCTGAAGCAGGACTGAGGGCGGGCCATGGAACGGGATCAGGTGGCCGCCCTGCTGGCCGGGGCGGCGGGTTATTTGTCCGGCCAGGAGATGAGCCGCGCCCTGGGCGTCACCCGGGCGGCGGTGTGGAAAGAGATCGAGGGACTCCGGGGGGCGGGCTGGCCCATTGAGTCCTCCACCCGGAAGGGATACCGGCTGTCCGGGCCGCCGCCCGCCCTGTCCGCCCCGTACATTTCCGCCCGGCTGGGCAGGGATAATCTCTTTGCCGGGAAGGTGCTGGTAGAGCCGCTGGTGGACTCCACCAACACCCGGCTGAAGGCCATGGCCGCGGCGGGCGCGCCCACCGGCTCGGCCCTGCTGGCCGAGGAGCAGTCCGGGGGACGGGGCACCCACGGGCGGTCCTTCCAATCCCCCCGGGGAGACGGGCTGTATCTGTCGGTGCTGCTCCGGCCCGCCTCAACCAAGCTGCAGGACCTGCTTACCCTGACGGGCTGGGTGGGGGTGGCGGCCCGGGAGGCGGTGGAGCGGGCCAGCGGCGCCCCGGTGGGCATCAAATGGCTCAACGACCTGTACCTCAACGGGAAAAAGCTGTGCGGCATCCTCACCGAGCTGTCCTTTTTGGGGGAGAGCGGCGAGCCGGATTACGTGGTGGCAGGCATGGGGATCAACATGGGCCAGACGGCTGAGACCTTTCAGGCCCAGGGACTGGGTGATATCGCCACCTCCCTGGCGATGGAGGGGTATCCCGTGGAGCAAAACCACCTGGCCGTCTGCCTGCTGGAGGAGCTGGACAAGCTGGTCCGGGATTTCCCGGGAAAACGGATGGAATATCTGGCCCGCTACCGAGCCTGCTGCGTCACCCTGGGGCGGCGGGTGAGCTTCGACGGGGAGGGGGGGCTCCAAACCGGCACGGCAACCGGTGTGGACGGCCATTTTGCCTTACAGGTGGCCGGGGACGACGGAGAGGCGAAGGTCATATCCTCTGGGACGGTGAAAATGCTATAAAACTCCCGCCTGTACACGCCGGGACATCCTCAAGACCAGATCTCGTCAGGCAGGATCGGGAGAACTGAAGCAGGGAGTACCTACATTGTGTGGGTACTCCCTGTTTTGGGTTACGCGGAAGGAACCGATGGGGCCGGAGCTTGCGCGCCCCTGCCAGCAAAAGAAGGAGGTAGGGTAACCATTTCGACTACATATGGCTATATCCGGGTCAGCACCAGGGAGCAGAACGAGGACCGGCAGCTCATCGCCCTGCGGGCGGCGGCGGTGCCGGAGAAAAATATGTTTGTGGACCGGCAGTCTGGCAAGGATTTTCTGCGGCCCGAGTACCAGCGGATGGTTCGGAAATTAAAAAAAGACGACCTGCTCTATGTGAAGAGCATTGACCGTCTGGGGCGCAACTATGGGGAGATTTTGGAGCAATGGAGGGTCCTCACCAAGGAGCGGGGCATCGACATCGTGGTGCTGGATATGCCGCTGCTGGACACCCGCCGGGGCAAGGACCTGATGGGGACGTTTCTCAGCGACATTGTTTTGCAGGTGCTCTCCTTTGTGGCGGAGAACGAGCGCACCAACATCCGCCAGCGGCAGGCGGAGGGCATCGCGGCGGCAAAGGCCCGGGGCGTCCGCTTTGGACGGCCTCCCAGGCCGCTGCCAGACAACTACCACAGCGCCTACCGGAGGTGGAAGGCCGGGATGATTACCGGCACGGCGGCGGCCAAGGAGTGTGGAATCCCGCTGTCCACCTTCCGCTACTGGGCGGAGGTCTACGGGAAAACAGACCTGTTGTAGGCCGCCGGACGGTTTTGGCGTTGGACATGGCCCGTCGGACCCGGCTACGGCGCAGCCTTGACATGGCCCGCCGCCGCATAAATGGACCCCTGCCGTTAAGGGGCAGATGGTATCATCTGCCCCTTAACGGCAGGGGTCAACGCTCGGCATCATGATGTGCGGCCCGGGGGAATTCCATTTCCGCTCCAATTACTTCTCAGCGGGGGCAACCTCACGGCCATTGTAGGTCATGCAGTTCTTGCACACGCGGTGGGGCAGGGTGACGGTACCGCACTTGGGGCAGGTGTTGATACCGGGAGTCTCCAGCTTCCACACGGAGCTGCGGCGCTTGTTCCTGCGCTGCTTGGATACTTTACTCTTTGGGACGGCCATTTTGACACCTCCTTATTTGGTCAATGTCCGCGGGGACATACAGCCTACTGATCCGCTTCCTCCGGCTCCAGCAGCTGCGCCAGCTTGGCCCAGCGGGGGTCGATCTCCTTTTTGCAGCGGCACGGTTCCCGATTCAGGTCCGCGCCGCAGCCGGGACAGAGCCCCTTGCAATCCTCGGAGCAGAGGTTTTTTGTGTCCATTTCAAGGAGGAATACCTCCCGCATCAGCTCATCCAGCTCCAGCTCGCCGTCCTGGTTCAGCTCCACGATGTCGTCGCTCTCCCCGTTGGCCAGCTCAAAGGCCAGCAGGGTTTCGTACTCCACCATCTTATCCCGCTGAAAGGGTTTGGCGCACCGGTCGCAGGTGAGAGACAGCGCCGCGTCCAGCCGGGCCTTCAGCTCCAGGGCGCCCGCCCGGTTGCGCACCTGTCCTTCCACACGGACAGGCTGAACAAAGGGACTGGTCCCATTCCACTCCAGGCCGGACAGATCCACTTGGAGGGCGAAGGGCAGTACCTCGCCGGGCTGTTGGGCTATGGGCTTCAAATCCAGTTTCATGGCACACCTCGCATAATGGCACGACTGGTATTATACTAGACTTGGCCGGAAATGTCAAATCTTTTCCGCAATTTTTTCTTGTTTCCCCCTCTTTTCTTTGAAAAGAAAAAAGGAGGCGGAATGGGAAGCATCTAATCCTTCCCCATCATGTGCCGGCGGGCGGAAAACCGCCCGGATACTGCCCTGTCCGCCGGTGAACGAGAGTTTTTTAGGACATCAAAAATTTCTCCAAACGGTCCATGCCCCTTTTGATGTTGTCCATGCTGACGGCGTAGGACCAGCGGACAAAGCCGGGGGCTCCCATGCCGCTGCCCGGCACTGTGGCCACCAGGCCGTGCCTGAGCAGGGCGCTGCAAAAGTCGTCGCTGGAGCGGACCGTCTCTCCGCAGAGGGTGCGGCCCAGCTGCTGTTCCATGTTCATCATCACGTAGAACGCGCCCTCAGGCTTGATGCAGCTCACCCCGTCTATGGCGTTCATCCGCTCCACGATATAGTCCCGGCGGGCCTGGAAGGCGCGGCGCATCTCCTCCACGCAATTCTGGGGGCCGGTGAGGGCGGCCACGGAGGCGGCTTGGGAGATAGAACTGGGGGACCCGGTGGAGTGGCTGAGGCAGCTGGCCATCACCTTGGCGATCCGTTCGCTGGACAGCAGGTAGCCGATGCGCCAGCCGGTCATGGCGTAGGACTTGGACACGCCGTTGATCAGGATGGCGCGCTCCTTCACCTCTTGGCCCAGGGCGGCGGCGGAGGTGAACTGCGCCCCGTCGTACATGAGGTTACAGTAGATCTCGTCGGAGATGATATAGATATCCCGCTCCACGCACACCCGCGCCAAAGCGGAAAGCTCCTCCCGGCTGTAGGCCATGCCGGTGGGGTTGCAGGGGTTGTTGAGGATCAGGGCCTTGGTCCTGGGAGTGATGGCGGCGGCCAGCTGCTCCGCCGTCATTTTGAAACGGCTGGACTCCCCGGCGGAGGCCACCACGGGCTTGGCCCCCATCATCTTGATGAGCTCCAGATAGCTCACCCAGAAGGGAGCGGGCAGGATCACCTCGTCGCCGGGGTCCACCAGGGTCCGCAGAGCGATATAGACACAGTGCTTGGCGCCGCTGGTCACCACCACCTGGGAGGGCTGGTAATCCAGGCCGCAGTCCTCCCGCATCCGCAGGCACACCGCCTCCTTGAGGGCCGGGGTGCCGGACGCGGGGGTGTAGCGGGTCATATTGCCGGCAATGGCCCGTTCCGCCGCCGCCTTGATGTGGTCGGGGGTGTTGAAATCCGGCTCGCCGGCGCCGAAGCCGATCACGTCTATGCCGTCCGCCTTCATCTGCTTGGCCAGCGCGTCCATGGCCATGGTGCTGGACACCTGCACCGCCGACGCGATTTGAGCAAGTTCCTTCAAGGTGATCCCTCCAAGTTTCATTTCGCGCATATTATATTCTCCGCCTTGCAAAATTGCAAGCGCTCTACAGCTGAAATTTGGAGTTTTTGCAATTTCAACAAAAACGTGCTGCATTTTAGAGAAAAAAACTCCCCGTCTGCCCAGCCAGACGAGGAGTCCTGCAATTCACCGGCGGGTGTTCTTGCGGTAGAGATGGTACAGCCCCTTTACCAGCAGGTCGTGGTCGTACTTGATCTCCCTCCGGCACAGCCGGTAGAGGGAGGGGGCGCGGCCCCCGGTGGCCACCACTGCGGCGGCCCTGGCTCCCGCGGCCTCCTCCAGGGACTCGATCACCCGGTCAAAGGCCCCGCTGTAGCCGTACAGCACCCCCGCCCGCATGGAGTCCACCGTGTTGCGCCCCAGGGGGGTGTCTACCTGGGCTATGGAGATCTGGGGGAGCTGGGCCCCGTTCCGGGACAGGGCCTCCAGGGCGATGTCCATCCCGGGCATGATGGCGCAGCCCTCGAAGGCGCTGGCGCTGAGGTAGGAAAAGGTGACGGCGGTGCGGGAGTTGATGACGATGGCGGGGGCGGGGTAGAGGGCGGAGGCGGCCACGCAGGAGGCCACGATGTCGCTGCCCAGCTGGTTATGGATCTCGGATCTGATATTGAGGCCCGTTTTCAGCCCCGGCCCCACCACCAGGGGAGGCTTGCCGGTGAGCCGCCGCAGGGTGCGGGCGTAAGCGCCGGTGATGGGGGGCACCACGCTGGACAAAATGGCCCCGTCCACCCCGTCCAGGTCCGCCCGGTACAGGTGGAATACCCCCATCAGGTCGATGGCGCAGCGGTCGTCGGTCATTTTGGAATCGGTTTCCAGCTCCGACTGGAAGGACAGTGTCCCCTCCTGGGTGAACAGGGCGATGGTGGTGCGGATGTTGCCGATGTCAATGGCTAAAATCATGGCGTTTCTCCCCTTTCCCAGGGGTATTATACACCATTCGGACTCTCCTGTCACCTATTTGCCTCCGGCGGCCTCCTTTTTTCTTTGTAAAGAAAAAAGGAGGCGAAAAAAGAAACTTTTAAACTTCTAGCCCTATTCCATGTCCCTATTTTGATACCATACAGAAACTAATTTCGTTCCGCTTGGTTTCAAAAATCAGCGGTTTATATCATTTTTCTTTCAAGAAAACGGAACTAATTCAAAGATTGCCCCAGATGATCTCGCCCATTTCCCGGGTGCCAATGACGCTCTCGCCCGCCCGGGCGATGTCGGCGGTGCGCCAGCCGCCGGCCAGGGCCTTGTCCACCGCGGCCTCGATAGCGTCCGCCTCGGCGGCCAGCTGAAAGGAATAGCGGAACATCATGGCGGCGGACAGGATGGTGGCGATGGGGTTGGCCTTGTCCTGGCCCGCGATGTCCGGGGCAGAGCCGTGGATGGGCTCGTACAGCGCCGGGGCCCCGTCCCCCATGGAGGCGGAGGGCAGCAGGCCGATGGAGCCTGTAATCATGGACGCTTCGTCGGACAGGATGTCCCCGAACATGTTCTCGGTGACCACCACGTCAAACTGCCCCGGGTCCCGGACCAGCTGCATGGCGCAGTTGTCCACCAGCACGTCCTCATACTCTACGTCTGAGTATTCCGACGCCAGGCGGTGCATGACGGACCGCCACAGCCGGGAGGTCTCCAGCACGTTGGCCTTGTCCACGCTGGACACCTTTTTCCGGCGCAGGCGGGCCATCTCGAAGGCCCGGCGGCCGATGCGCTCAATCTCTTTTTCGGAGTAGGCCATCAGGTCGGTGGCCTCCAGGCCCCGGTCCTCCGTCTGGTACTTGTCCCGCTTGCCAAAGTAGATGCCGCCGGTGAGCTCCCGCACCATCAGCAGGTCGATGCCCTTTTCCGCCGTCTCTTTTTTCAGCGGGCAGGCCTCCGCCAGGGCGGGGCGCAGGGCGGCGGGCCGCAGGTTGGCGTACAGCCCCAGGTCCTTGCGGATGGCCAGCAGGGCGGTCTCCGGGCGCTGCTGGGCGGGTCTGTCGCTGCCCCACTTGGGGCCGCCCACCGCCCCCAGCAGCACCGCGTCGCAGCTCCTGCACAGCTCCGCCGTGCCCTCGGGGCAGCTCACCCCCACCGCGTCGGTGGCGCAGCCCCCCAGCAGCACGTCCACATATTCAAAGGTGTGGCCGAACTTCTCCCCCACCTTGTCGATGACCTTCACCGTCTCGTTGACAATCTCCGGGCCGATGCCGTCCCCCCGGATCAGCGCGATTTTAAAGTTCATTTCGCCACACCTCTTGCTTTCAAGGAGTTCAGCAGCCCGCCGTTTTCAATGATCCCGTTGACAAACGCAGGGAAGGGCGCGGCCTGGAAGGTTTGGCCCGTGGTCTGGTTGACGATGGCGCCGCTTTGGAAATCCACGCTGACCCTGTCCCCGGCGCTGACGCCGTCCACCGCCTGGGGGCACTCCAGGATGGGAAAGCCGATGTTAATGGCGTTGCGGTAGAAGATGCGGGCGAAGCTTTTGGCGATGACGCACTTTACGCCGGACGCCTTGAGGGCCAGGGGGGCGTGCTCCCGGCTGGAGCCGCAGCCGAAGTTGCCGCCGCCCACCACGATGTCCCCCGCCTCCACCGTGGAGGCAAAGCTTGCGTCGATGTCCTCCATGCAGTGGGAGGCCAGGGATTTCTCGTCCGGGGCGTTGAGATACCGGGCGGGGATGATGACGTCGGTGTCCACATTGTCGCCGTATTTGTAAATTTTCATAAATGTCCTCCTTTTTCAGGTCAAGGGCCTTCCTTTTTTCTTTGAAAAGAAAAAAGGAAGCGAAAAAAGAAACTTTTAAACTGTTTCCATTGAAACAGTTTGTTATCGGGCGGAAATCCTCCGTCTACCGCCCTGGCCGTAGCGGTCAAAAGTTCTTTTTGCCTACTTTTTCTTTCAAGAAAAAGTAGGTCGGTTCCTTTTCTTTCAAGAAAAGGAACAAAACGATATTCAGAGGCTGGCGGGGTCAGTGACCACGCCTGTCACGGCGGAGGCCGCCGCCACCGCAGGGCTGGCCAGGATAATCATGGAGCTGGTGGGACCCATGCGGCCCACAAAGTTTCGGTTGGTAGTGGAGATGGCCCACTCGTTGTCGGACAAAACCCCCATGTGTCCGCCCAGACAGGGCCCGCAGGTGGGGGTGGACACCACCGCGCCCGCCTGGATGAAATCGGCCACCAGGCCCTCGGCCATGGCGTCCAGATAGATCTGCTGGGTGGCGGGGATGACGATGCAGCGCACGCCGTCGGCCACCTTGCGGCCCCGGAGGACGGCGGCGGCCTCCCGCAGGTCCTTCAGCCTCCCGTTGGTGCAGGAGCCGATGACCACCTGCTGGATAGGCTTGCCCGCCGCCTCATCCACCGTTTTCGTGTTGGACGGCAGGTGGGGGAAGGCCACCGTGGGCCGCAGGGCGGACAGGTCAATGGTGATCTCCCTGGCATACTGGGCGTCCGGGTCCGCCTCGAAGGAGGTGAACGTCCGGCTCACCCGGCCCTCTAAGTAGTCCAGGGTCTTGCCGTCCACCGGGAAAATGCCGTTCTTGGCCCCGGCCTCAATGGCCATGTTGCAGATGGTGAAGCGGTCGTCCATCTCCAGGGAGGCCACGCCCTCCCCGGCAAACTCCAGGGACTGGTACAGCGCCCCGTCCACCCCGATCATGCCGATGAGGTGCAGAATCACATCCTTGCCGCTGACATAGGGGCCCAGCCTGCCTGTCAGGGTTACCTTGATGGCGGAGGGCACTTTGAACCAGGCCAGCCCGGTGGCCATCCCCGCGGCCATGTCGGTGGAGCCCACCCCGGTGGAAAAAGCCCCCAGGGCTCCATAGGTGCAGGTGTGGGAGTCCGCCCCGATAATCACTTCCCCGGGGGCGGCGAGGCCCTTTTCCGGCAGCAGGGCGTGTTCGATGCCCATCTGGCCCACGTCATAGAAATGGGTGATGGCCTGTTCCCTGGCAAATTCCCGGCAGGCGGCGCACAGCTGGGCGGACTTGATATCCTTGCATGGGGTGGAGTGGTCCAGCACGATGGCGATCCTGTCCCGGTCGAACACGGCGGACAGCCCCGCCTTTTTGAACTCCGTGATGGCCACCGGAGTGGTGATGTCGTTGCCCAGCACCAGGTCCAGCTTCCCTTCGATGAGCTGTCCGGCCTCCGCCCGCTCCAGTCCAGCGGAACGGGCCAGGATCTTCTGGGTCATGGTCATGCCCATGAAAAAATCCCTCCTTAAAAAATTTCGTGCACTCATTATGCCAAACCCGGCCGGGAAACAATGTAAACTGTGATACAGTTCAACTGAGAATTGGAGGCGATCCCATGGCGGACTGGAATCTTCTGGCCGAGGGCCGCATCCCCCGGAAATACCGGGCGGGGCGGATGGTCTATCTCCAGGGCACCCGGCCCGAGTGCTTTTATTACCTGATCTCCGGCTCGGTGCGCAGCTTCATCAGCACCGGCGGCGGGGAGGAGCGGGTGCTTGCCATCCACCGCTCCGGGGACCTGATGGGGGAGGCCTCCTTTTTTGACGGCTGCCCCCGGGTGACCTCGGCCATGGCCCTGGAGGACTGCCTCATCCTGACCGTGGACCGGGGACAGCTGGACGCCGCCTTCCAGCGCCACCCCGAGCTGGCCCTTCCCATGCTCCAGTACCTGGCCCGGACCGTGCGCAATCTGTCCGGCCATGTGGAGTCCGCCTCCCTGCCCGCCCGCCAGCGGGTGGCCCGGTGGCTGCTGGCCCAGCCCCCGGGGGAGGACGGCTCCCTCCGGGCCACCCATGAGGCCATCGGCCAGGCGGTGGGCCTGTCCCGGGTGACGGTGAGCCGGGCGCTGGGGGAGCTGTCCGCCCTTGGGCTGGCGGGGCTGGGCTACCGCTCCGTCACGGTGCTGGACCGGGATGGGCTGGAAGCGCTGGCCGCTGAGGCGTGAAAAGGCCCCGGGACTGCTCCCGGGGCCTTTTGCTGTGTGTTGACTTGTGCGCCGCCTGGGGTCAGGCCGCGTCGTCGATCTCCAGATTATCCAGGTCCTCGGGGATGTCGTACGCCTCGCCGAAGAACTCGGCCAGCACCTGGGCGCAGTTCATCACGGCCTCGCCGTCCTCGCCGGCCAGGGTGGTCAGATCGGCCGCGTCCACGGCGTTGGAGCCGAACACCCGGGCAAAGCTGCCCAGAATGGCCCGCACGTCAGCCACGGTCGCCAGCTCGTCGGGCTGGAAGTCCTCGCCGATGATCTCCACAGACAGAGCCCAGGCGATGGCGGGGGCGTACTCGTGGTCCGCAAAGAGCTCGCTCTCAGCGGCGGGGCTGCCCTCGTGCCGCCACAGGTAGTCCACGAACTGGGCGCGGGTTACCGGGCCGTTGGACAGAGGAATGGCCTCATCGTCGATCTCCACGCCGGTGTCGTCGGGATCGCCGGCGTCGTCCGCGCCGCCGGTATCACCGCCAGCATAGCTGTTGTTGAAGTCCTCAAGCTCCCGGTCAGCGTCCTCCTTGGCCTCGTCAGCGTCCTTCTTGGCGTTCTCGGCATCCTCCTTGGCCTTGTCGGCGTCCTCCTTGGCCTTGTTATAGTTCTCCTCGGCCTCCTTAGCGGCATCCTGAGCCTCTTTCAGCTTGGCTTCCAGCTCGGCAAGGTCCGCGTCGAAGTCTGCACCTGCGGTCAGGCTCAGCTTGCCCGACTCCAGATCGCCGCTCAGCTTGGCCGTCAGGGCCTCCTCGGCTGCATTAACGGCGTCCTGGGCGTCCTTGTAAGCCTCCAGCTTCTTCTGGGCCTCAGCCTGCCGCTCAGCGGCCGCCGCCTGGGCCTCCTGGGCTTGGTACAGCGCAGCTTCAGCCGCCGCCAGCGCTTCCTTGAGCGCCAGCAGGTCGGTCAGCTTTTGGGCGGCCCTCCGGGCCGTTTCGGCGGCGGCGGCCTTCTCCTTCGCAAGCGATTCCTTCGCCAGCTTCTCGACCTCCTTCTCGCCGATCTGGGAATTCAGGGTATCAATCCGATCTCCAAGCACTTCAATCTCGCCCTCGAGCCGTGTAATCTCTCTGCCCAGTTCCCCGATCTTCTCAGTTACATCGGTGACGGTATCACAACCCGTAACGCTCGTAACTCTCTTGTCTGCGAGCAAGTTTTCTTCTGCCGTATCTTCAGCCTTCTTCCGATTGTTTGAGGCCGTTTGCATATCATCGACTAAGCTCTTAACCGCTCGTTCGCACAACTTAATGGCATCATTGAACTCCTTCTTACCTTCCCTGTCAGGATTAGTATCCACGTCTCTCCACTGTTCGTACTGACTTTTAAGCTGCTGGTAAATCTCAGAGTCTTCCCCATCATACTGTTTGGAGACCTCGAGATAGTAGGCGAACTCGCTGTTTTTTATTGGGGTACCATTGTAACATATGGGATCACCATACTTCCCAGGGGAAAGTTCAAGAGCTGCATAACTCTGGCTCCAGTCGCCGCCACCCAAAACCGACAACTTGTTTTCAGCAGCAAGCCTTTCAGACTCCCGCTTATATTCGGCCTTTGCGGCGTCGATTGACCCATCGTAGACCTTTTTGGCATCACCCATCGCGTCATTGTACTCATCCATAGCCTCGGTGAGCCAGTTTTTCTCAGTTTTTTTCGTGTTGCAAGTGCTTTCCGTCTCCGTTTTCGTCTCGGTCGTAGAGATTACCTCTTTGTTAAGACCACTGATTTCTACGCCCAGATCAGTCGCCAGCTTGTTGGCCGCTTTTGCGTCCATCTCATTCCGATTGGCGTCGTGCTTCTTGTCGTTGATTGCGCCCTGGGTCACATTATCCTTGACAATGTCAGACTCGGGCCACTCACCGTTATAAGCCTCCTGAGCGGCTTGGAGCATGGCCTGAGCTGTCTCTAAGGCCCCGTCGGCATTTTTTTTGGCCCTTTCAGCGGTCTCCTTGGCAGCCGTCGCGTCAGCGAGATCGGTTTTGGCCGCCTCGAGGGTCGCCTTGGCCTCTTCCAGCTCAGCCAAAGCGGCGGCCTTAGCGTCACCCACCGCCTTCTGCGCGGCCTGTACGGCGGCGTCATAGGCGGCCTTAGCGTCCTCGGCGGCTTTCACAGCGGCGTCCACCGTCTCCTGGGCCGTCTCCACGACCTTAGCGGCGTCAGCGGCGGCCTGTACGGCGGTGTCAGCGGCGGCCTGGGCCTCCTGGGCGGCCTCGACCTTTTGCTCCGGGGTCAGGGTCTCGTCCTTCAGGGCCTCCAGTTTCTCATTGACGCCCTCTACGGCCTTGTTGGCCTCATCCACCGCGGCGGAGACCTTTTCGGTCTCGCCAGTGATCGTACTGGCCGCATCCGTGATCTGGCCGTTGGCGGCTTTCTCGGCGGCATCGGCCAGAGCTTGCTGATCGGTGACAACTTTGGACACGTCACCTTCCACCTTCTCCACCGTCTCTTCCACTTCGCTGGACTTGTCCGTGGCGTCGGCGTTTTTCCCGCCAGCTATTTCAAGCTGCTGGTCAACAGCACTCCAATAAATGTTGCTGTCTTTTTTGGCTTCGTCCGCATCTTCCTTGACTTTGTTGGCGGTGTTAATCTGTTCCTGATAAGGGTTCTCAGGGACATCCTCCGCGAACGCGGGGGCGGCCAGGCTCAGGCACATGGTCAGAGCCAGGCCCATGGACAGGGCTTTTTTGAAATACTTCTTTGCCATCATTTCTCCTCCTATGTAATGTAGGGGTTGAAATTCTGGCGGGCGGGCTGGCGTTGCCGGTGCAAATTCCGCGCCGGCATTAGCCCCCATGCCTTTGCGTCCCATCCTTTCAAATGGTTTGCCTTTTTTCAGAAAATCGCTGGGGTTAATTAGGCCCCATTTTTGTCACGATCCACCTTCTTTCCTCGTTTTTCAAAGGCCCCTCTTTTCTTGTGAACAAGAAAAGAGGCTGCGCCTAGGCGCAGCCTCTAAAGTAAACCAATCTAAAGACGTTGCTGGGAGCCGTCCGCAATTGGCCGCCGTCTCCAAAGGAAACGGCCCTTCAGCTTTGCGCCGCCGGTTTTCACCGAATTTGCCCTTGTTATAACTTCTAGTATAGCATAGGGGCGTCTGGTTGTCAAACTGGAATTTGAAATTTTTTCTATTAATGTTTAAGGGCGGCACAGTGCGTTCCTGTACCGCCCGCTGTATTCCTTATAATATAATGCAGATCAGCCCGCCGGACCCCTCGTTGATGATCCGCTGGAGGGTTTCCCGCAGCTTTTCCCGGGCCTCCTCGGGCATACGCTTGAGCTTGCCGTTCAGGTCCTCGCCCACCAGCTCGTGGAAGGAGCGCCCAAAAATATTGGAGTCCCAGATTTTTCCGGTGTCCCCCTCGAACTGCCGCAGCAGGTAGTCCACCATCTCCTCCGACTGCTTTTCGGTGCCCATGATGGGGGAGACCTCCGCCCGGATATCCGCCCGCATCATGTGGATGGACGGCGCGGACGCCTTGAGCCGCACGCCGTACCGCCCGCCCTGCTTGACGATCTCCGGTTCCTCCAGGGACATTTCCTCCGGGTCGGGCATGACGATGCCGTAGCCGGTGGCCTCCACCTGTTTCAACGCACCCTCCACCTTCTCGTAGCTGCGTTTCATGGCGGCCATCTGGGTGAGCTGGTCGATGAGGTCGCCGTCGTCCCGGATTTCCAGCCCGCACCGCTCGGACACAGTGGAGTAGAACAGGCCCCTGGGCAGTTCCAGCGTGGCGGTGACCACCCCGCTGCCCATGTCCATCCGGTTGAGGACGGCGGAGCTCACCTCCTCCCGGTCGCCCATGGCCAGCACGGCCCCTTCCGCGTCCCGCAGGCGGAGCAGCCCCGCCGTCTCCTCCCGGATCATGGCGTACAGGCCGCTTTTGATGGGGTGGTCGAAGGGCAGAACGTCCACCCAAGGGGGAAGGAATAAATCCATCTGCTTCAAGGGGAACTCGTGGAGCACCGCCCGGATGATCTCGCTCACCGCCCCCTCGTCCAGGGTGAGGCAGTTGGCGGCCAGGCAGGTCACGTCGTACCGCTCGGCGATGTCCGCCTGAAGGGTCTGGGCCCGCTCGCCGTAGGGCTGGGCGGAGTTGAGCAGCACCATAAAGGGCTTGCCCAGGCTTTTCAGCTCGCTGATGACCCGCTCTTCCGCCTCCAAATAGTCCTCCCGGGGGATGTCGGTGACCGAGCCGTCGGTGGTGACCACGATGCCGATGGTGGAGTGGTCGGTGATGACCTTCTGGGTGCCGTATTCCGCCGCCTGGGTCATGGGGATCTCGTGGTCGAACCAGGGGGTGGTGACCATCCGGGGCTGCTCCCCGTCCAGCTGGCCCAGGGCGCTGGGCACCATGTAGCCCACGCAGTCGATGAGCCGGACGGAGAACACCCCCCCGTCCTCCATGGCCATCTCCACCGCGTCCTCGGGGACGAACTTGGGCTCGGCGGTCATCACCACCCGGCCCGACCCGCTCTGGGGCAGCTCATCCCGGGCCCGGTCCCGGATAAAGCTGTTTTCGATCTTGGGCAGCACCAGGGTCTCCATGAACCGCTTGATGAAGGTGGACTTCCCCGTGCGCACGGGGCCCACCACCCCGATATAGATATCGCCCTGGGTGCGCTGGGCGATATCCTCATACAGTTTATTTTCCAAAGCTGAACCCTCCTCACGCATGCTCAGTTCCATTTGTATGGGACTCTGCCTGGAAATATGCCTTGTCTGTCCGGCGCCTTTTTCTAATTTGTCAAAAAAATGACCATCGGGGCCCTAAATTTCGACAACATAGAGAAATTATAAAAAAGGCAGGAAATTGATAGAAAGGTATGATACAATGATTTCGTTCGTAAGCAGTTGACATCCGAAGAGCGGGCGGGACCCGCCGGAAGGGACGAGTTACATGGGTATTGCGGACATCATTTCGCTGCTGGGCGGGCTGGCTTTCTTCCTGTTCGGCATGACCCTGCTGGGAGACGGACTGAAAAAGGTGGCGGGCAGCAAGCTGGAGACAGTGCTGGGCAAGCTCACCTCCAATCCTGTCAAGGGCGTGCTGCTGGGTGCGCTGGTGACGGCGGTGATCCAGTCCTCCTCCGCCACCACGGTCATGGTGGTTGGTTTTGTCAACGCGGGCATCATGCAGCTGGCCAACGCCGTGGGCATCGTCATGGGGGCCAACATCGGCACCACCGCCACAGGCTGGGTGCTCACCCTGGCCAATGTGGAGGGGGAGGGCGGCTTTACCTCCGCCACCGTGTTTGCCTTCATCGCCTTTATCGGTATCATACTATACTTTTTCTGCCGAAAGCAGACCCAGAAAAACATCGGGCTGATCCTGCTGGCCTTCTCGGTGCTCATGAGCGGTATGCAGACCATGAGCTCCGCCATGGATCCGCTGAAGGAAAACGAGGCCTTTTTGCAGTTCATCTCCGCCGCCGCCAATCCGGTGGTGTCCCTGCTCATCGGCGTGCTGGTGACGGCGGTGATCCAGTCCTCCTCCGCCTCCATTGGCATCTTGCAGGCGCTGTCCGCCACCGGGGCCATCAGCTATGAGGTAGCTATTCCCATGGTGCTGGGCATGTGTATCGGCGCCTGCGTGCCGGTGCTGCTGTCCGCCATCGGGACCAACGCCAACGGCAAGCGCACCGCCATCATCTACCTGTATTTCAACATCGTGGGCTCGGCCTTGTTCATGGTGCCCTTCTATCTGGCCCACGCCTTCCTGGGCTTTGACTTTATGGTCCTGCCCGCCTCCGCTTTCGGCATCGCCGTGTTCAACACGGTGTTCAAGGTGGCCGCCACTTTGGTGCAGCTGCCCTTCACCGGGGGGCTGGTGCGGCTGGCGGTGCTCACCATCAGGGAGGAGCGCTCTGAGGATGACGAGGAGGACCAGGAGAACCTGCTGGACGAGATCTTCCTGGACTATCCCCCCCTGGCCCTGGAGCAGAGCGGCCGCACCGTGGTCCGCATGGCCGGCGCCGCCGTGAAGAACCTGGAGCGCTCCATCGACCTGTTCACCAAGTTCAGTCAGGAGAAGTATGACAAGATCCTCAGCCGGGAGAACGTGGTGGACCGCTACGAGGACCAGCTGGGCAATTACCTGTTCCACCTGAACAGCCGGGGGCTCAACGAGCGGGAGACCCTCATCAGCTCTCATTACCTCCACTGTCTCACCGACCTGGAGCGCATCTCCGACCATGCGGTGAATCTGGCCGCCCTGGCCAAGGAGATGGAGGAGAAGGGCATCGGCTTTTCCCCTGACGGGCTGGAGGATATGACCCGGGCCGCCGACGCGGTGCGGGAGATTGTGGACCTGGCCCAGCGGGCCCTGACCCTGGAGGACATCCGGCTGGCCCAGCAGGTGGAGCCGCTGGAGGAGGTTATCAGCACCATGCTGGAGAAGATGAAGCTGGGCCACATCCGCCGCCTGCAAAACGGGGCCTGCACCCTGGAGATGGGTTTCATCCTCAACGACCTCATCAACAACTTTGAGCGCGTAGCGGCCCACTGTTCCAACGTGGCCCTGGCGGTGCTGGAGCTGCGGTACGCCGACCTGCAGTTCCACGACTACGCCCGGGACGTGCGCCAGGGCGACCAGCCGGAGTTCCGCAAGTGGCTGGCCTTTTACCAGGAAAAATACCTCAAGAGTGCCACCGCGTAAAAGAATGTACGCTGTCCGCCCCAAGCTGGGGCGGGCGGCTTTTATTTTTCCTTGACAGCGGCCTCCTACAGGTGTAGTATATAGAAAATACTACACCTGTAGGAGGTCTTGCTATGCTGAAGCTGTCGGAACGGGAGTGGCTGGTTTTAGGGGTGCTGTGGGACAGCGGCGGGGCCGCGCTGGGGGAGCTGACCCAGGCCCTCCAGGGGGAGACCGGGTGGAATCGGAACACGGTGCTCACCTACCTGACCCGGATGGAGGCCAAGGGGCTGGTGGACATTGAAAAGGAGGGGTATCCCCGGCGCTACCGGGCGTCCCTGAGCCGGGAGGACTGTCAGGCCCAGGCCCGGGACAGCTTCCTGCGCCAGGTGTACCGGGGCGCCACCGGGGACCTGGTGGCGGCCTTCTTGAAGGAAAAGCCCATCTCCCCGGAGGAACGGGGCAGACTCCGCCGCCTACTGGACGAGATGGAGGTCTAGTTCCTTTTCTTGAAAGAAAAGGAACCGAAAAGAACTTTAATTCGCTGACGTTCGGGGCGTGAACCTGCAAGGCATCCGCCCGGTAACGGCAGTCTGAGGTATATGAGGAATGATTTTGCGGGCCGCTTTCTTGAAAGAAAAGGAACCGAAAAGAACTTTAATTCGCTAACGTTCGGGGCGTGAACCTGCAAGGCACACGCCCGGTAACGGCAGTCTGAGGTATATGAGGAATGGTGTTATGACGGATTTATGGTCGTTTCTATTGCAGACCCTCACCGCCTCCGGGGTGGCGGCGCTGCTACTGGCCGTGAAGGCCCTGCTCCGGGATAAGCTGTCCCCCCGCTGGCAGTTCGCCGTGTGGGGGATTCTGGCTGTCATCCTGCTGCTTCCGGCGGGGCATGGCGGACGGTATGTCCTGGTCAACTGGCCCCTGTGGGTGGAGGCGCTGAGGTCTGCCCTCACCGGGGAGTTCGGCACCCTCGCCAGAGTGACCGCCCCCGTCCCTCTACCCCCCGCCGCCCCGCCGGGGACGGTATCCGACTGGCTCTATCTGGCCTACGTTCTGGGTGTGGTGGTACTGCTGGCCCGGTATGTGTTCTCCTACATCCGCCTGCGGCTGGCGCTGAGGCGGGACCGCCCCGCCCAGGCCGGACGGGTCCGGGCGGTGGCGGAGGCCTACGGCCTGCCCCGCTGTCCCACCGTGGAGGTGGACGGCCTGCCCACCGCTTTTGTCTGCGGAGTGCTCAAGCCTGTGCTGGCCCTGCCCGCCGGGGTGGAGACCGACGAAAAGGTGATCCTCCACGAGCTGCTCCACCTGAAGTACCGGGACGTGGTCTGGGGCTGGGTCATCGCCTTTTTCCGATGCCTCCACTGGTGCAATCCCCTGCTGTGGCTGTGCGCCGACTGGGCGGGCAGCGATCTGGAATCCCTGTGCGACCAGCGGGTGCTGGAGCGGCTGGAGGGAGAGGCCCGCCGGGACTATGGGCGCATCCTGTTAGAAATGGCGGACGAAAAGTACGCCCGGACCCCTGGCACCTCCTCCGCCGCCAACGGGGGAAAGAACATCGCCCGGCGCATCGAGGCCATCGCCCGGTTCAAGCGCTACCCGGCGGGGATGACCCTGGCGTCGGCCTGTGTGGCCCTGGTGCTGGCGGTCCCCCTGGTGGTGGGCGTTCGGGCGGAGGATGTAGGCGCGGCCTGGGGCAGCAGCGTCCAGGTGCGCATGGCCGCCGCCCGAACTACCGCTTGCACCACCCATATCGGGGCCTTGGACGCCTATGCCAAGGCGGTGCTCACCCAGCGCGCCGACTACCGGGCCATGTGCGCCCCCCTGTCCCAGCAGAATGAGCTGGCGGAGGTCTGGCCCATAGACGGCCCGGGGGACTGGCGCTGGCCCTCCCGTGACTGGGTGGAGGTGCTGAACCTCACCGGCGGCTATCAGATTTACAACCTGACCCCGGTGGGAGAGAACGCCTATGAGGGATTGCTGGTTATCGGGCTGTTCAGCCCGCCGGACGGGCAGGAGTGGAGCGGACTGGTTTCGGAGCGCTGGCTGGCGGTCCAAAAACTCCGGGCGGAGAAGGAGGGGGACCGCTGGGTGGTCCTTCCCCAGGAGTCCATTCGGGCGGCGCCGGGGGATCAGCGGTCAAACGGGAACTTGGGCCTGCCCGCCAAGGTGTACAAGGCGGAGCACGGGGACTTCACCATCTGCGTCCAGTGGCAGAGCACCGCCTCCGTGAACACCCTGGTCCAGGGCAGCGGCGGAATATGGATCTCCAGCTCCCTGGACTCTACCCCTAAGCCCCATACCGGCAGCTTTGACCGGGTGAGCCGGAATTCTATGGCCTACGCCCTCTACACCGGGGACCCGGCCAACCGGGACCAGTATTCCAGCATCCGCCTGTCCTTTGCCCCGGTTTACGGGGGAATGGCGGAGAAGGCCAGATGGGGCGAGCATGATTTGAGCGCCCCAAGGGACCAGGAAGGGGAGGACTTGAACTGGTTTTTCCTGGCCGGCGGCGGAGGCGGCGTGGACGGGGACGAAAACGAGGCGTTCCAGTTCCCCGACTCCTACGAGGCCGAGCTGTACCTCAACGGCGAGCCCCAGGGGAGCCTGACCCTGCTGCCTGTGGAAGGAGGCGAGTGGATTGAACCCTGACAGAGAGAGCCTGTACCGCGCCCTGTCCAACGGGGCCTGGGGATACCTGTTCCTCAACTTTGATTTGAATATAGGAACCGTCAGCGTCACTCCCCGGTTTGTGGGCTGGCTGCTGTTTGTGGCCGCCATCCGGGATCTGTCCCCGGAGCGCCGGGATTTGGCCCTGCTGCGGCCCCTGGCTCTGCTGCTGGCGGCGTGGAGCGGGGCGGATTGGCTGCTGTCCTGGGTACCCGGGAGCGTGGGCGGCCACATCCTGTTTCTGGACCTGCTCGTGGCTGCGGCGGCCATCTACTTTCACTTCCAGTTCCTCACCGATCTGGCGGCGCTGGCCCAGCTGCGCCAGCCCGAGGGCGGCAGTCTGGACCGCCGCCTGCGTCGCCGCAGGACCGTATACATCCTGCTCACCACCGGGGTCAGCGTCCTGATGCACCTGTCCGAAGGGCGGTACGCCGGGTTCCAGGGATATGCGGCCCTGGGATTGAGCGCCGCCGCCCTCATCACCGCCCTGTGCATCATGGCGGGGGTGTTCGAGCTGCGGGGCCTGTTTCGGGAGGAACAGCCCCAGGCGTAAAAACAGCGGCCCGTTCCGGTTTGGATTTTGTCCAAGCCGGGGCGGGCCGTTTTGCCTTTGCAAAATGTTCACATTCTTTTGAGACTTTTTTTATTGCAATCTCCGCCATGTTATACTATACTGGAAAAGCTGTTCAGCAATTTACGCGGTTCCTCCGCTGCAAATAGGATGTGTTGCTATGAATCAACTCCGAGGGAGGCTCCAGGACGCCTCCAGGGCCCGCCTGCCCATGATCCTGGCGGTCTATATCCTCTGCCAGCCTTTGATCGACGTGCTCACCGGCCTGGGGGCCCAGGCGGAGCACCCCCTCACCGTGGGAGTGGTGGTCCGGTCGCTGGTCATCGTGCTGGTGTTCCTGTACGCCGTGTTCGTCAGCGAGTTTCCGGGGAAAAAGCGCTGGATGATCTATACCGGGGCGCTGACGGGCTATCTGGTCCTGTTCATGGTCTATATGTTCACCGTGGGCGGGCTGTCCCTGTGCGTGGGCAACGTGAAGGAGGTGGTCAAGACCTTCTTCGCCCCCTTCGTGCTCATCTTCCTATGGGCGGTTTACAAAGAATACGGTTATTTGGTGACCTGCAGGACCATCGCCTGGGCGGGGGGCCTGTACGCCTCCGTCATTCCCATTGCCGTGGCCACCGGCACCAGCTTCGTGTCCTACGGCAACTCCGGCTACGGCTACCGGGGCTGGTTCTACGCCGCCAACGAGGTGGGGTGCATTATGGCCATCGCCGCCCCCTTCACCATCTGGTACTGCCTGGAGGTGTTCCCCACCGTCACCAAAAAGACCTGGTGGAAGGCTGTTCTGGCCGCCTGGGCGCTGGTCGCCGTGGCCATCAGCGCCAACTCCCTGGGCACCAAGATCATCTTTGGCTTCACCGCCCTGTACTGCGTGGCCGCTTTTGTGTGGCAGGTGGTCCGTCTGGTCCGGGAGCCCAGCCGGAAGCATGTCATCCAGGCCGCCGTCATGGGCGTTATGCTGGTCATCACGCTGGCGTCCTTCCTGGGCTCCCCCCTCCAGAGCTATCTGAACCGCATTTACGGGCCCTTGCTGGAGAATGAACCGGAAATCACGTTGGCTTCCTGGGGTGAGGAAATTGAGCGGGCCGCCGACGGCACCTGGCTGTATGAGCTCATCAAGGCCAACCCGGTGCTGAAGCGGGTGGATCAGATCCTCAGCCGCCGTTTCATCAGCGCCTCCCCCGCCGTCCAGGTGTACACCGAGAGCGGCCTGCCGGGCAAGCTGCTGGGCATCGGCTACGCCAATGCCTCCGCCTACAGCCGGGAGATGTACTTTATGGTGGAGCTGGACCCCCTGGGGGTCCTGGTCCGCCACGGCATTGCGGGCTTTGTCCTGTACTACGCGCCCTATCTGTGGTTCATCGGCTGGGCCGTGGTCCAGTTCTTCAAGCGCCCCGCCCAACGGCTGGCCAGCCTGCGCTACGCCACCGCGCTGTACTGCACCCTGGCGGGCTTCGCCATCTCCGTCATCGCGGGCCACGCCCTGGTGTCCCCGGCGGTGGCCACCTTCATCCTGGTGGTGGCCATGCAGCTCTGGGCCCAGATCCAGGAGCAGAATAGCCTGCCCAAGGAACAACAAGCATAACGCGAAACGCCCCGCTTCCGCGGGGCGTTTCGTCAGTCTCTGCGGCGGGCCAGCCAGGTCAGATATCCCTCTAAAATAAGGCTGGCCGCCACCGCGTCCACGTTTTTCTTGTGGGCTTTCATCTTCTTCCCCGAGGCGTGGAGAATCTGGTGGGCCTCAATGGTGGTGCGCCGCTCGTCCCACAGCCGGACCGGCATCCCGGATTTCTCCTCCACCAGGGCGGCAAAGGCGCGGTACAGGTCCGCCCGGGGGCCCTCGGTGCCGTCCATGTTCCGGGGGAAGCCCATCACCAGCTCCTCCGCCCGGCGTTCCACCGCGATTTTGGCGATTTCCTCCGCCACCCGGTCCGGGTCCCGGCCCTGGATCACCGCGGTATGCCCCGCCAGCAGCCCGGAGGCGTCGGACACCGCAATTCCCGTGCGGGCGTCGCCGTAGTCAATGGCCATCACGCGCATCGCCGCGCCCCCTTTCACAGATACAGGTTCATCAAATCAAAGTCCGCGTATGTGTTATCTTCCATCTTAAAAAACTTTGGATAAGCGCCGATTTTTACGAAGCCGTATTTTTGATACAAGCGGATCGCTCTCTCATTGTCGCCGCGCACTTCCAGCTCGATGATCTCGATTTTCTGAGCTTTTGCGTGCTCGATTACCCTTTCCAGAAGCCTGCCGCCGGTACCCTGCCCCCACTCGGCCCTGACCACCGCGATCCCAAGCTCGGCCCGGTGGGCCATACGGCGGGAAAACGCCTCAATGCTGGCGTTGCCTATTATTTTCCCGCCCTTTTTTGCTACAAACAGCGCATTTCGGGGGGATTCGTTTTTCTCCCGTATAATTTCCGCCTCTTTTTCCTGAGAGATGGGGAGTCCCTCTCCGCCATAGGTCAGATTATCTGTTTCAGCCCCAATCGTGTTTAGAAAGGCAATAAGATCCCCAGCGTCCTCCGGCCGGGCCTTCTCAATTATAACATCCACTCCAAGTCCTCCCCGCTGTGCGTTCGTTGAAGCTCATTATAAATGATAAAACAGCGCTTGACAAGCCCCTTTCAGTGTGATATGCTATCAGCACCTGTGAGCAGGGCTTTCTTTTTGTGCGTATTTTTACGGGGTACGCCCAAAAACCCTGGCTCCCCCGAGGACCACAGGGAGGCAATGCGCCGGCCCCCCGCAAGCGTTCGCAATGGGCATATTCCGCCCATTTCCAGCGCCGGAGCCGGCAAAGGCTTCCGGCGCTTTTTTGCCGGACGCCAAATTCAAAAGGAGGTGCCGAGAATGGCGAAAGCCGGTAACCGTGTGAAGATCGTCCTGCGCTGCTCCGAGTGCAAACAGCGCAACTACAACACCAAGAAGAACAAGCGCAACACCACCGAGCGCCTGGAGCTCAACAAGTACTGCCCCTTCTGCAGAAAGCACACTCTGCACACCGAAACCAAGTAATGAGCGCCGCTCACAAGGAAAGAAGGGTTAAAGCTAATGTCTGAACAGGAAAAGCGGGACAACGCGCCGCAGGAGTCCGTAAGCTCCGACAAAAAGGCCAAGGCTCCCAAGGAGAAGAAGAAGGAGAAAAAGCCCAACCGCGTCCTGCGCTGGCTGAAGGACCTGAAGGGTGAGCTGAAGAAGGTCACCTGGCCCACCACCAAGGACGTGGTCAAGAACGTGGGCACCGTGATCCTGTGCGTCATCATTGTGGGCGTGTTCATCTGGGTATTCGACTTCCTGGCCCGCGCTGTGATCGACGCCCTGCTCCAGCTCTTTGGTTAAGGCGGGCTATGGCTGTGGAACTGAAATGGTATGTGGCCCACACCTACTCCGGCTACGAGAACACGGTGGCCGTGTCCATTGAGCAGGCTGTGGAAAACCGCAACATGCACGACCTCATCGCCGAGGTGACCATCCCCCTGGAGACGGTCACCGAAATCACCGACAACGGCCCCAAGACCGTGGAGCGCAAGGTATTCCCCGGCTACGTGCTGGTGAAGATGGTCATGACCGACGAAACCTGGCACCTGGTGCGCAACATCCGGGGCGTCACCGGCTTCGTGGGGGCGGCCAACAAGGCCATCCCCCTCACCGAGGAGGAGATCGCCGCCCTGGGCGTGGAGAAGCGCGAGGTGGTGGTGGGCTACGCCGTGGGCGACAGTGTGAAGATCACCGACGGCGCGCTGGCCTCCTTCATCGGCACGGTGGAGGAGCTGGACACCGACCGGGGCAAGGTCAAGGTTGTGGTGTCCATGTTCGGCCGGGAGACCCCCGTGGAATTGGAGCTGGACCAGGTGGAGACCATCTAAAAAACAAGAGACGGGCGAGACCCGTCAGTGGGAGAGGTCCTGGAAGCGGACCTCGTCACCACCACATTTTATGTAGGAGGTGCTGTTTCAAATGGCACAGAAAATTACTGGATATGTAAAACTGCAGATCCCCGCCGGCCAGGCAACTCCGGCCCCCCCTGTGGGCCCCGCCCTGGGCCAGCACGGCGTGAACATCGCCGCCTTCACCAAGGAGTTCAACGAGCGCACCAAGAAGGACATGGGCCTGATTATCCCCGTGGTCATCACCGTGTACGCCGACCGCTCCTTCTCTTTCGTCACCAAGACCCCCCCCGCCGCCGTGCTCATCAAGAAGGCCTGCAACATTGAGTCTGGCTCCGGCGTGCCCAACAAGACCAAGGTGGCCACCCTGTCCAAGGCCGACTGCCAGAAGATCGCCGAGACCAAGATGCCCGATTTGAACGCCGCCAGCCTGGAGGCCGCCATGAGCATGATCGCCGGTACCGCCCGCTCCATGGGCGTGCTGGTGGAAGAGTAAGGGAAAGGAGGAATTACAATGGCTAAGAAAGGCAAGAAGTATGTGGACAGCGCCAAGCTCATCGACCGCGCCGCCCAGTATGACGTGAACGAGGCCATGGAGCTGGTCATCAAGACCGCCACCGCCAAGTTCGACGAGACCGTGGAGCTGCACGTGAAGCTGGGCGTGGACTCCCGCCACGCCGACCAGCAGGTCCGCGGCGCCATCGTCCTCCCCCACGGCACCGGCAAGACCGCCCGGGTGCTGGTGTTCGCCAAGGCCGAAAAGGCCGACGAGGCCCGGGCCGCCGGCGCTGACTTCGTGGGCGATATGGACATGGTGGAGAAGATCCAGAAGGAGAACTGGTTCGACTTCGACGTTGTGGTCGCTACCCCCGACATGATGGGCGTTGTGGGCCGCCTGGGTAAGATCCTGGGCCCCAAGGGCCTGATGCCCTCCCCCAAGGCGGGCACCGTCACCCCCAACGTGACCCAGGCCGTCAATGAGATCAAGGCCGGTAAGGTGGAGTACCGTCTGGATAAGACCAACATCATCCACTGTCCCATCGGCAAGGTGTCCTTCGGCCCCGAGAAGCTGGGCGACAACCTGATGGCCCTCATGGGCGCCATCGTGAAGGCCAAGCCCGCCGCCGCCAAGGGCCAGTACGTGAAGAGCTGCGTCGCCGCCTCCACCATGGGCCCCGGCGTGAAGCTGAACACTGGTAAGTTCGCGTAAGAAGAGCGGGGATAGGCCCGCAAAAGCGGATGGACTCCGTGACGGGCCCAATCCAGGCGCGATAGATGGAACATACGAAAAAAGCCGACGGAAGCTTGCCGTCGGCTTTTTTCGTTCTAAGGCTCGTTTGAAAATTGTTAACACACCCAAGCGGCGGACAGGAACAGCAACCCCGCGCCGAACCGCTCTTCGCGCCGTTCAACCAAGCCCGTATCCTGCCCCGGACCTTGACCAAAAGGATGCAGCATCAGTATCTTACCGCATTACTCTGAGACGCGCTGTGTTTGCTGCGCCTGCCTGGGCTTCAGCCGGCTCATGACCTTAAACATTTTCTTGATGTCCACCGGCTTGGGCAGGTGGGCGTTCATTCCGGCGTCCTTTGCCATGGCCACGTCCTCGTCGAAGGCGTTGGCGGACAGCGCGATGATAGGGACGGTCCCCGCGTCCGGCCGGTCCAGGCCCCGGATCACACGGGTGGCCTCGTATCCGCTCATAACCGGCATCATCAGGTCCATGAGCACGCAGTCAAAGGTCCCCGGGGCGGAGGCCGCGAAAGCGTCCACGGCGCGCTTTCCATCGTTGGCGGTTACCACCTCGGCGCCGGCCTCCCCAAGCATGAACTCCATGATCTCACAGTTGATCTCGTTGTCCTCCGCCAGCAGGACGCGCATACCGGCCACATTGCCCTGCACGTTCCGCTCCTTGTCCACAGGCCGGGTGCTCCACGTCACATCCACCCGGATGGGCAGGGTGATCTGCACCACGCTCCCCTTGCCCAGCTGGCTGTCTATCTCAATGGCGCCCTTCATCTGGTCCACCAGCTTTTTCACGATGGACATGCCCAGCCCGACGCCGTTGTAATTGGTCCTCGCGCCCTGATGCTCCTGGGTGAAGGGCTCAAAGATGTGCTTTTTAAAGTCGTCGCCAATGCCGATTCCTGTATCCTCAATGACAAACCGAAAGCTTGCGATTCTGCCCCGGCAGGAGATCTCCTTGGCCTGGACAAAAACGGAGCCCTTGGGCCGGTTATACCGCAGGGCGTTGTCTATGACGTTCATCAGGATCTGTTCCAGATGCAGCGGGTTGCCGATCAGCTTGCTGTGCTCCAGGTCAACCTCCTCCAGCACCAGCCGGATTCCCGTCTCCTCCGCAAGGGAGGACAGGATGGTCACGCAGTTTTCCAAGATATCGTGGAGGTCGAAGGGCTCTTCCACCACCGTGGGCCGTCCGCTCTCCAGCTTGCTGACCTGCAAAACGTCGTTCACCAGGGACAGCAGGTGCTTTGTAGACACCCTGATTTTCTTCCGGCAGTCCCTCTGACGCTCCAGATCCCCTTCGCTCTGCTCCAGGATGGACAGCATACCCAAAATCCCGTTGATGGGCGTGCGCAGGTCGTGAGACATATGGGAGAGGAATTCACTTTTGGCCGAATTTGCCCGCCGCACCTTCTCCAGCAGCTCCATGATGGCCTGGTCCTGCTTCTTCTTGGTCACCATGATCTCCGTGATGTCCTGGTGGTATCCGTTCAGGCAGGCCCCCGGCTTTTGGAACGTCTTGTCCGGCACGCCGCCGCAGCGGACGTATATCTTCCCCAGCTTGGGGTGTTTCCAGGGGTAGATCACCTCGGAACGGCCGGTCTCCAGCATTTCCCGCACCGAGTCCTGGACCATCTCCACATAGTCCGGCTCAATGTTCTCAAACCAGCGCCGGTAGCACTCCTCCGGCCCGATGTCGTCCGGCACGCCCAGGAGGATGCGCATGGTTCGGTCGGTGTACATCCTGGGCTGGCAGCCCTCCTCCAGCTCAATGGTCCAAATGCCGGTTCTGGCTCCCTCCAGAATGTCCTCCAGGCTCTGCCTGGCTTCCAGCTTATTTTTCTCTTCCTGCTCCACCACGGCGTTGACATCTCGCAGGGCAAAAATCGCACAGTGCTGCTCCTCCGTCTTTCCGGTGGCGGAAAAATGAATCTCCATGTGCTTCAGCCCATAGGAACTGTTCTTCACCTGATAGCGGACATAGAATTTTTTATTGGTCTGAAGCTGGGCCAGCACATAGTCCCTTTTCGTCACGGTGCGCAGCCGGTCCTGGTCCCGGGGAACCACGTACCGGGTGATGTACCGCTCCATGGCCGTCTGATAACCGTCCTGGAAATCGGCGGCCCAGTCCATGCTCATCTGCTCGCTGTTCCGATAGACCTCGTACTCGCCTGTGCCGAAGTTCACCAGATAGATGCCCAGGTAGTCCACGCTGAGGGCGTGGAGGACGTTATAGCTCCGCTTTTGGAGCTCCCGGACCAGATTCCGGCGCTTCAGGGAGGACACGATAAAATACGCCGCGGTCTGGAGCATATTGGACGCGTATTCCATGGACTTCACGGGGGGATTGTCCACACCGTAAAAACCAATCATCTGCTTGCCGTCGTAGAGGGGGACCACCACCAGGGAATGGATGCTCTGCCGCTTTAAGTTCTCGTACTGAAGGGGGTCGCTCTCCCGGATGTCCTCCAGGTTCTCAATGACGATGTGTTTGCCCACGCTGAAGTTGCGGTACCAGCTGGCGCACACCTCCGGGGGAACATCCTGAAGATTATCCTTCTCCGGCTGCACCCCGTCGGCCACCCACTCATAGGTGTTGTCGTCACAGTTGGAGGCGTTCCGCTCAAATATATAGGTCCGCTCCCCGTTCAGCGCCTTGCCCAGGTACTTCAACAGCACCTCCAGCGACTGGTCCGGGGTTGCCTCCAGCAGGGCCACCCGGAGGCCCTCGTTGATGATGGCCTCCAGATTCTGAACGCTCCGCATGCCGCTGTGCTGCTCATGGCCGCCAACCCGTTCCGAAAACCCTTTCCCATACTCCATAAACCTGTCCTCCATCTTGACCGCTTCGCCACTAAAGCAGCAATTATTTCTTATATCATACCATGTGTCCCCCGACCACGTCAATACGGGGATTGTGCCGGGATGCGCGTCCGGGAATCCGCCGGGCCACGCAGGTGAAACTGGAAAGGAGCTCTTTCCCGCGTTGGGGCGGGAAAGAGCTCCTTTTCTAAATGCTTTGAAAGGGGAATGGCGCTGCCTTCGGGCAGGACCGTTCCGGCGGGTCAACGCCGCTGGTCTGACGTGAAAGCCGCTCGCGGGCCCGTTACCGCTGCATAAAGGCCAGCAGCATCACGGCGGCGTCTCCCCTGGTGGCGGACTGGCCGGGATTCAGGCAGTCCTTGCCATCAGGCTGGGCCACCTTCATGGCCTGGGCCAGGGCAGCGTACCCCAGCATGTTCTTGGGAATGTCCTTCTGGTCGGAGAAATCGGTCCGGTAGATGCCCTGGAGCTGAGCCGCGGGGCCGAAGCCTCCCGCGTCCAGTAGCACCTTGATGAGGTCCATCCGGGACAGGGCCTGACTGTCCTTGCGCTGGCCCCGCTGAAGCGCCCCCATGCTGTAGGCCGCGCGGTACGCCCGGTCGGCGTCGCCGTCGGACAGGTTGTCGGGGTCGATCAGAACACCCTGGCTGCTGGCCAGCAGGGCCACCAGATCCAGCTGGGTCAGCTCCTTGTCGGGGCGGAACTCCCCCCCGGCGTAGCCAATGCCGTATTTGGCCAGCGTCTTGGCGGCATTTTCGGCCTGGGACCCCGCCAAATCGCTGTATTGCAGGGAACCGCTCTCCTCTGCGGTCCAGGTGACCGGCTTGCCGGTTTTTGCGTCGATGCCGGTGACGTTTGTCTCCGATGCGGTGAGCTGCCAGCCCAGCTTCAGGGCGTTCAGGGCGGTGTAGCCCATCTCGCCCAGGGGGGCGTAGTCCGGGTCGGAGAGATCCAGCTTCTGGGGGACCGCCACATAACCCTTGGTGATTTGGAAGGTCTTGAAGTAGGCGCTGACCGCCTCCTCCTCGGAGATGATCCCGCCGTCGGAGTCAAACTTCACCTGCTCGGTCCAGGACTGGGAGTAGGCGGAGACTGACCCGTCGGTGACATCGACGCCCACCGACAGCTGGTCGTTGGCAAAGAAGTAGCCCTTTTCCTTCCGGGCGTACTGGAAGCTCCAGGTCCCATAGCGGCCGTTCTCCCGCTGGAAGGCGGAGAAATCGGTGTAGGACTCGCACTGGGCGAAGCGCTCCTTCTGCTGGGCCTCCAGGAATGCCTCCGCCGTCTTGCGGGCGGTGTCCTCATCCACCTTCTTGACCGCGCCGTCGCTCCAATGCCCGGAGCTGGAGACTGCGATCAGCGCTCCGGTCTTGGCGTCCAGGGTCACCCAGCGGCGCTGGGTCTCCTGCTCCACCCGCTTGGCGTAGCTCAGCCGGGCCACGATCATGGAAGCGCCGTTGACCTGCTCCTCCTGGTAGGAGGCGGAGGCTAGGGTGTAGCTGTCCAGGCCCAGCTGGGAGACGGCCCGGGCCTTCTGGTCCAACGCCTCTTTGCTCAGGGTGCCCTTCAGCTTGTCGGCCCCCAGCTGTTCCGCCTGGGTCAGGCCGCTGCCGCCGGCATCCTCAGAGGGACCAGTTTCGCTAAACTCCTTATCCGCGCTGGAATTGCTTCGCTGGTCCAGGTCCTCATAAAGCTGGGTCAGGTCCACCAGCTTGCCGGTGGTATCGTCCACATAGAAGCTGTGAATCTGGTTGGGCAGGTAGCGGAGGACGGCGGTGTCCTTGCCCTCGTCCAGCACATACTCCAGCCGCAGGGACAGGGTGCCCTGGAGCAGGGGCTCCGCCGCGCTCTGCTTCATCTGGAAGCTGGCGGTGGGGATGCCGCCGATAAAGCCCTCCTCCACGCTGTCCCGGTGGAACTGGGTGACGGCGTAGTCCGAGGAGCGCACCGTCAGGGAGAAGCGCAGGGGGGAGGGGCAGCCGTTGAGCAGCACGGAGCCCCGGAAATAGTACCGGGTCTGCCGCAGCGCGGCGGTCTTGTCGGCGGGGTCCAGGCGGGCCGTCTCCGTGGAGTCCAGCACCTGCTTCAAAAAGGCGTTGGCCGCCGTCTTCGCCTTGGCCGGGTCGCTCTTGGGCAGGGCCAAGGACGTATCGTCCCGGTCCTCGTCCGCGTCATGGCGGTAATAGCTCAGGATCTTGCCCGACTCGGCGGCGGTGATCTCGAGAGAGCCGTCCTCACCGCTCCAGCTCAGCCGCCAGGTGGGCGTCAGCTCCCCCTCGGTGAGCTGGCCGTTGAAGTCCTTGTACTGGGCGGTGTCCAGCGCGAGGGCGTCCTTCACCTTTGCGGTGACGGCGGCCAGACGGGCCGCGCTGTCGCCGTTCTCGGCCGCGCTTCCGGGAACCACCATGGAAAACAGCAGAATGGGAGCCAGCACCAGAGATAGAATACGCTTTTTCATGTCTTTCTTCCCCTTTCACAAAAAATGAGAGAATGTCCCGCCGGATCAGGCGGGCCCGCCGACGAAGCTCCGGGTCAGTCAACAGGTCTACCTATAAAGACGCATTTTCTGCCAGATGGTCACAGTCTTTCCAGGTTTTTTCACAGGCAGTTTTTCGCCTGCCCTCCCGCCCCAGGGCCCAGGAAAAACGGGCCTTGTTTACAGTGTACCAGCTTTCCTCCCTGGGGACAAGCCCCTTCTCTGGGAGAGGCTCTGGTTACGGGGCGGAGGGGGCCTTTCGTTGACAGCGGCCAAATAAAAATTATAGGATGATTTATTCTAACGCGGGGAACATAAAAGGAGTCGTTTTACTCGTATTCAGGAGGGATCAGCTTATGCAGGAGCGCACATTGTCGGCATCTCAGATTCAGGATTACGCCCAGCATCTCATTGGGGAGGAACGGGCCCCGGCCACAGTGGAGAAGTATCTTCGGGACATCCGCGCCTTTCTGGCATGGACGGCCCGGCGGCCTGTCACCAGGGAGCTGGGCGGACAGTGGAAAAACGAGCTGCTGGACTCCGGCCTGGCCCCGGCGACGGTGAACGCAAAGCTGTCCGCGCTCAACAGTCTGTTCCGCTTCCTGGGGTGGGACGAGTGCAGGGTGAGGTTCTTAAAGGTGCAGCGGCAGGTATTCCGGGACGCCTCCAAGGAGCTGACCAAGACAGAGTACGTCCGCCTGCTGGAGACGGCCCGGCGGCAGGGGAACAAAAGCCTGGAACTGCTGATGGAAACCATCTGCGCCGCGGGCATCCGGGTCAGCGAGACGCGGCATATCACCGTGGAGGCGGCGGAGGCCGGACGGGCGGAAATCCGCCTCAAGGGGAAAATCCGCACCATCCTGCTCCCGGGGAAGCTGTGCCGAAAGCTGCTCAAATATGCCAAAAAACAAAAAATCGCCTCGGGTGAGATCTTCCTCACCCAAAGCGGTGCGCCCATCACCCGCCACCAGATCTGGCAGGCAATGAAATCATTGTGTTCGGCCTCGGGGGTGGAGGCCAGCAAAGTATTCCCCCACAACCTGCGCCACCTGTTCGCCCGCGTCTTTTATCAGGCGACCCGGGATATCGTAAAGCTGGCGGATGTGCTGGGCCACAGCTCCATCAACACCACCCGGATCTACCTGCGGACCACCGGGGCGGAGCACACGAGACAGCTGGAACTTTTGGGGTTGATTTGCTAGCTGGAACAGAATATATCTTCTGGTCTGGCGCACGAGACAACTACATAGTTTCATTCTCATTATAGCTTTGTTTTCATGAAAATGCAACTGATAATTTGCATAATTTTCTAAAATTAGGCAGCTGGTATTCCGGGGCACGGCGGGCAAAGCCATTGCCTCCAGCCGTTTATTCCCATTTTTATACATTTTAGAGAGAGCGCCGGGTTTTTTTCCGCCGCCGCTTCGTTTTCAGCAACAGAAGATATATTCTGTTGAGAGCGGTCCTGACCTGCGGCGGTAAAACGGAAGGTTAATTCAAGCTTGGCGGAGAGGAGGTAGGCACGATGAGAGAGGCGGTCCCACCCTGGCGCGGCCCCGCTGCTGTCAGCGTCTGCGGCGGCGGGAGCAAGGTTTGAAGGCGTGTTGGCAAAACTGGGGAAACCCAGCGGCGCAAAGCCACGGAACTAAGGTATCAGCCTGACAGACCCTGTCAGGGGGATGCTATGTCCGCCGGGCTGCATTTTGGCAAACCATTGGAAACAATGGGACGCAAAGTTTTGGAGGCTGCGGCATCGAAGGGGAATCGCGCGAGCCCTTCGGCGCTATGCCCGTCCGACTGCGACTGAGCAAACCACAGGAAACTGTGGGACCGCAAAGTTAAGGGGCCTACGGTATGAACCAAGTCGTTCGGTTCCGCTACGGCAGCCCGACTGCCGGACCCTTTGCGTCCGAAAAATGCAAAGAAAGGAAAAATACAATGAAATTTTTGAAAAAGACCCTGTCTGTTGGCCTCTCTCTGGCGCTGTGCGCCAGCATGGTCGCCCCCGGGTTCGCGGCGTCCTTCTCGGACTTGCAGGGCGTTATTGACAACCAGCAGTCCTTGTATGGTGAGAACGATACTGTGCGGATCGACTATACTGATGGAAATGTCACCCTCCATGAAGATGTCATACGCGAGGAGAAGGAGAGCGGCATCACCATCAACAGCGGCGACATCACCATCGACCTCAACGGCCACGATATTGACGGCGATGGCAAGACCGGCGCGGTGATTACAGCAAAAGGCGAAGAGACCAACCTGACCATCAAGGACAGCGAAGCCGCAATGAAAACCGATGATGAAGGCAACCAGACCTATGAGTCTGGCAAGATCACCGGCGGAAACGGCGGCCAGGGCGGCGGCATCGTTGTCGATGACGGCGCTTCCGTTACCCTGGAGAGCGGCAGCATTTCCGAAAATAATGCTAACCTAAACGGCGGCGGCGTCTATGTCCAGGAAGGCACCTTCACCATGGAAGACGGCGTGATTTCCGGAAATTATGGCGGCAATATGGGCGGCGGTGTCTTTGTTAACACCATTATAGCCGAGATGAGGGACAGCCAGGCGCAGTTTATCATGAACGGCGGCGAGATTTCAAATAACAAAGCGCATGCCGGCGGTGGCATCGGCTCTTACGGCGATATCGCGCATGATAACAAGGAGTATGCTGCGGTCGATATCAATGGCGGCAAGATCACAGAAAATACCGCATCAGGGACCCACGGCGGAGGAATTTTTGTCCACCACGACAAGATGGAGATCAGCGGCGCCGAAATTTCCAACAATACTGCGGAAACCGACGCGGGCGGTATTTACATCTATGAATCCGATGTTGATATCAAGGGCACTACCGTTACTGGAAACACCGCTAAGGGGGGCCGGGGCGGCGGCATGTCGGTGTACGTTGGCTCCAATGTTTCTGTAGACGACAACAGCAAAATTTACAATAACAACGCGAGCTACAGTGACGATATCTACAAACAGGCGGGAGCGACCATTAAACTTCCCTCAGCTGCATTGATGAATGTGGTTGGTGAAGATGGGAAACCTATTACCGGTTGGTATTGGGACAACATTTATGGATGGGGAAATGAAGATGGAAACTCTCCCTATTCAAATCAAGACAACAGGGTCACAAGCGGCACGTATACTGGCCAGCTGTTTTTGAAGGCCGCCCACGATAAGTATTTCGACGTGATCTACACCGACGGCGCGGACGGGGCCCTGTTTGCAGATCAGGAATACGAGGTAGAGAACAAGAATCCCATTCCTGTATTCGACGGCGATGTCCCGGAGCGCCCCGGCTACACCTTCGCGGGCTGGATGGTTGACGGCGAGAGCTTTGACCCTGAAACGGGCACGGTGACCGGCACGCTGACCCTGGTGGCCAGCTGGACCGAGAATCCCACTGAGCCTACTGAACCCACCGAGCCTACAGAGCCCACCGAGCCCACTGAGCCTGGCATCGAAGTGGAAGACCCGGATATCCCCCTGGGCGGTGAGCCCGAGGTGGAGATCACCGACCCCGAGGTGGAAGTGGAAGACACCGCTATTCCTCTGTCCTCCGGCCCGGTGACCCGCGCTCAGTTCGTGGATTACCTCTGGCGGCATGAGGGCGAGCCCGCCCCCGTGCAGGACAGCGGCCTGTTTGAGGACGTGACCGAGGAGCACGAGTACTCAGCGGCCGTGGCCTGGGCCAAGTCCATCGGTATCGTTGAGGGGAATGAAGACGGCGCTTTCGAGCCCGACGAGCTGGTAACCGTTGCCGCTGTGCGCAGCATCCTCACCCGGTTTGCCGCCTATGCGGACATGGCCATGCCCGAGCTGACCACCCTGACCGGCGCTGACGACGAGGCCGTGCTCAACAGCGACCAGGTTCTGGCCGAGTTCTTCGGCGAGGAGTATGCCGCTCCTGACGCCGATGGGCTGGACATTGACGACGCGGCGTAATATCCAATACTTCGCGCTCAGGAGAGCGCAAGCCAAAGCCCCTGGGGACGCCCCGGGGGCTTTCCCTTTTCTGCCAGGGCGGCGGGCTGACAGCGCAAAACGCCGAATCCCTGTCGGGGCGGCTGGACAGAATATTCCCCTTGACACCAATGCGCTAAAGTGGTATAGTACCATCAGTAAACCTGTGAGAAAGTGTGAGTACGCTGAACAGGCACCCTTCAGAGAGCTCCTGGCGGTGGGAATGGGGCGGGGATGGTTGAGCGGAATGGGCTTTTGAGGGCAAACCGAACGCGGCGCAAGTAGGTGAGCCGGAGGGGAACTCCGTTATCAAATCCGGCGTATGTCAGTACGCGCAAAGGGGGCGTTATACAACGCCAAGCCGGGTGGCACCGCAGAAGTGCATGGATCGCTTCTGTCCCAGCGAAAACGCTAGGGACAGAGGCGTTTTTGTCTATTCTGTCCCGTCATACAGAAAGGAGTCATCACCATGAGCGAATCCAACATCCCCTACAAAATTTATCTGTCTGAGGACGAGCTGCCCAGGACCTGGTACAACCTGCGGGCCGACATGAAGAACAAGCCCGCGCCCCTGCTGGACCCCGGCACCCTCCAGCCCATGACCGCCGGCCAGCTGGAGGAGGTATTCTGCGCGGAGCTGGTGAAGCAGGAGCTGGACAACGACACCCCCTTCTTTGAGATTCCCAAGGAGATCCGGGATTTTTATAAGATGTACCGCCCCGCGCCCCTGGTCCGGGCCTACTGCCTGGAAAAGGCGCTGGACACCCCGGCCAAGATTTACTACAAGTTTGAGGGGAACAACACCTCCGGCTCCCACAAGCTCAACTCCGCCATTGCGCAGGCCTATTACGCCAAGCTCCAGGGGCTGAAGGGAGTCACCACCGAGACCGGCGCGGGCCAGTGGGGCACCGCCCTGTCCATGGCCTGCGGCTACCTGGGGCTGGACTGCAAGGTGTATATGGTCAAGTGCTCCTATGAGCAGAAGCCCTTCCGGCGGGAGGTCATGCGGGTCTATGGAGCCTCCGTCACCCCCTCTCCCTCGGAAACCACCCAGGTGGGCCGCAGGATTCTGAAGGAATTCCCCGGCACCACCGGCTCCCTGGGCTGCGCCATCAGCGAGGCGGTGGAGACGGCCATGTCCAACCCCGGCTACCGCTATGTACTGGGCAGCGTCCTCAATCAGGTCATGCTGCACCAGTCCGTCATCGGCCTGGAGGCCAAGACGGCGTTGGACAAGTACGGCGTAAAGCCGGACGTGGTCATTGGATGCGCCGGCGGCGGCTCCAATCTGGGCGGCCTCATCGCCCCCTTCATGGGCGAGAAGCTGCGGGGCGAGGCGGACTACCGCATCATCGCCGTAGAGCCTGTCTCCTGCCCCTCCTTCACCCGTGGTCAGTACCGCTACGACTTCTGCGATACCGGCATGGTCTGCCCCCTGGCCAAGATGTACACCCTGGGCAGCAGCTTCATGCCCTCCGCCGACCACGCCGGAGGGCTGCGCTTTCACGGCATGAGCCCCACTCTCAGCCAGCTCTATCACGATGGGCTTATGGAGGCGGTATCCGTGAAGCAGACCGACGTGTTTGCCGCCGCCGAACAGTTTGCCCGGGTGGAAGGCATCCTGCCCGCTCCCGAATCCAGCCACGCCATCCTGGCGGCCATGAACGAGGCCAAGCGCTGCAAGGAGACCGGCGAGGCCAAGACCATCCTCTTCGGCCTCACCGGCACCGGCTATTTCGATATGAGGGCCTATGAGAAGTTCCACGACGGCGTTATGACCGACAGCGTCCCTGCTGACGAGGACATCGCAAAATCCCTTGCCCGTCTGCCCAAGGTAGAGGGCTGAACGCCCCGCGCATCAAGGAAATCTAGGGTGTGGGCGCTCTGAGATCCCGCCCACACCCTGATGATCTTAACAATCTGAGGAGGTAAGCCATGAAAGTTCTGATTGTAGGCGGCGTCGCCGGCGGCGCCGGCGCTGCCGCCCGCCTGCGCCGAAACGATGAAAAGGCGGAAATCATCCTGTTTGAGAAGGGTTCCTTCATCTCCTTCGCCAACTGCGGCCTGCCCTATTACATCGGCGGCGCCATCACCGACCGGGCGCAGCTCCAGCTTCAGACACCGGAGGCCTTCCGGGCCCGGTTCAACGTGGATGTGCGGGTCATGCAGGAGGTGGCTGGGGTGGACCCAGCTTCCAAAACGGTCCGTGTGGTGAGCCATGCTTCCGGCCAGACCTATACCGAAAGTTATGATAAGCTCATTCTCTCCCCTGGGGCATCGCCTATCCGACCCAGTTTCCCCGGGCTGGAGGAAAACCACGTGTTCACCCTGCGCAGCATCCCGGACACCTACGCCATCTACGACTACATAGAGACGGCCAAGCCCAAGACCGCTGCGGTAATCGGCGCGGGCTTCATCGGGCTGGAGATGGCGGAAAACCTGGCCGGGCGGGGCCTGCGCGTCTCCATTGTGGAGGCCGCCCCCCATGTGATGGCCCCCATGGACCTGGACATGGCCCATATGGTGCACAACCGTATCCGGGCCGCAGGCATGGGGCTGTACGTGGGGAAAAAATGCGCGGGATTTACCGCTGACACCGTTCAGCTGGAGGACGGCGCCGCCATCCCTGCCGACATGGTCATCCTCTCCATCGGCGTCTCCCCCGAGACCCGTTTCCTCCAGGGGAGCGGGGTGGCTCTGGGACCGCGGGGCGAGATCCTGGTGGACCAGCAGCTGCGCACCAGCGTGGAGGACGTGTACGCCCTGGGGGACGCCGCCGCCGTGCGCAATCTGGTCACTGGCAAAACCCAGGTCATTCCCCTGGCCGGGCCCGCCAACAAGCAGGCCCGCATTGTGGCCGATGTGGTCTGCGGCCGCGACGCCTGCTACAGGGGCAGCATTGGCACCTCCATCATGAAATTCTTTGAGATGACCGTGGCCTGCGCCGGTGAAAAGGAAGAGAGCCTGCGGGCCGCCGGCACACCTTACCGAAAGAGCTATACCGTCTCCGCCAGTCACGCGGGCTACTACCCCGGCGGCACGCAAATGATTATCAAGCTCCTCTACACCGGCGAGGGCAGAATTCTTGGGGCGCAGATCGTGGGCGGCGAGGGCGTTGACAAGCGTATTGACACCCTGGCCGCCGCCATCCGCTTCGGGCTGACCGTCTACGACCTGGAGGAATTGGAGCTGGCCTACGCGCCCCCCTTTTCCAGCGCCAAGGACCCCGTCAATATGGCTGGATTTGTGGCGGAAAACGTGCTGCGGGGCGTCATGCTCCCCTTCTACCCGGAGGATGTGGACGGTATCCCGGAGGAGGCCATCCGCCTGGACGTCCGAAACCCCGGCGAGCTGGAGACCTGGGGCGCCATCCCCGGCTTTATCAACATTCCCCTGAACGAGCTGCGCGGGCGCATGGATGAACTGGACCTGAGCCGTCCAATCTATGTGACCTGCCAGGTAGGGCTGCGGGGCCACGTGGCCTGCCGCATGCTGGCCCAGAACGGGGCCACGGCTTACAACCTCTCCGGAGGCTGCACCCTGTACGCGGCCTATGTCAAGGACCTTCAGGGGCTGGCCGACAAGGGGGGCGTAAGCTGCGCCTCCTGCGGCGAACAGGTGAAGGGATAAGGATAAACACACAGATAAGCGTCAAATGGACAGGCCGCCGGGACGGGCGGCCTGTCCCAGCCTGTCGAAAAAGTCTGCCGAGGGGCAGACTTTTTCATATATATGAGGTA
>CANASS010000008.1 GCA_947364395.1 uncultured bacterium | reverse complement strand
TCCGTTGCGGGGCCGTATAGGTGCCCTGGTTGACCTCCACGGCGGCGGCTTGCATCTTCTCCCGGACTTCCTTTTGTGTCTTGCCCGTGAAAGAGCGCTGGAGCTGCTTCCCTGTGCCAGGATCGCGGCCGACAGTGACGCGCGATTCCCAATAGGTGTACTCTTTCCCGCCCCTGGTGACGGTTTTCTTGCGGATGGTCCCGCCGCCTTTTGCTCCCCTTTTTGCCACTGTGAAAATCTCCTTTCTGATTTGACACCGTGGCGCAAAAAGGGTATAATATTCCTGCGCAGGTGTCATAGTTGACCGCTGTGGTATTTGTGCATCTCGACCGCTCAGGGGTTGCCGCCCCTGGGCGGTTCTTTTTTTGTGTGCTCCGACTTGGTAACAGCGCTGTTACTAAGTTTCAAAACCGACAGCGCTGTCGGTTTTGAAACCCGGTCGTGTTTGGTACTTCTTCCCGCTCAAGGGAAGAAGTAAAACTAATCCCGCAACGTTACGGTAATTCACCGTATCGGAGGCCGCAGGGGAATTTGCGGTGGGGTCGCTAAACGCGACCCCGTCTATTTTCCCTCGGTTGACGTGGGCGATCTCGCCCCCGTCGGCTGGGGCAAGACGCCCACCCACACGAGGGTGGGCGCTGAACTTTCAGCCGTCAAATTCTTCCCGCGTGTGGGAAAAATTTAGACTTAGCCCCTTTTGGGGGCTGAAAATTCAGCTTTCAAAAATCCGCAAACACTTGCGGATTTTGCCCGACCTCGGAATTCCGATATCGAGAGGACGGGGCGAGATCGCCCCGTCCTCTATTCCACCTCTGAGGCCGTTTCTGGCGTGTCTGCGGGCGGGGTGGTATCTGTACCTTCCTGCGGTGCTGGCGGCGATTCTGGGGCCTCCTGTGGGCGTTCGTTGCGGTCTGTAAACCACATATCAATTTGACGCAGTGAGTGAATCAGGAATTCCGTATCTTTGTCAGATAGGTCCTTGCCTCTTTCCAGAATACCAGCATCTACAAGCATAGCTTCCAGTTGCTCCATGAGACGGGCGATTTCCTTCGGTGTTGTGGCCCGGGCCCTCCCTTCCAGGCTGCTGCTAAAGCTTTCGCCAACGTCGATAACTACAGTGGTTTCATCATCTATGAGATCGTCCGTTGACACCCCAAAATAATCTGCCAACTTTTGAATTGTCTGGGCTTTCGGAGTGGAGCCCCGCTTTTTCCACTGAGACACAACAGGTTGAGCAATTCCGACATCCCTTGCAGCTTTTGTGGGGGTAACTCCCTTTTTAACACACAACTGCTGGAACATATCATAAAATGCCAAAAATTCACCCCCTATTTTGTGCATCTTGCAGAAATAACAAAAGGCATGTTGACAAGATGCCAAAAGTAATATAACATACATGCCAGGTGTTATACCCACAACATACCACAAAAATGAAAGGAGCGCAAGAAGAAAATGAAACTCTACAAAAACAAGCTGGGGCTGGCCATGCTCAATGCCGGGGTGGATTCCATCCGGGATTTGTCAGCCGCGTCCGGGGTGTCCATCAACACCATCAGCCGGAGCAACAACGGCGGTACGGTGAAGCTGGCCACCCTGCGTCGGCTGGCCGATGCGCTGGGCGTTGATCCGGCGGAACTGATTGCAGAGGAGGCGTAGACCATGCCACTGACCAAAAAAGCCGAACGGCTGACCATGAGCGTGGAGGAAGCGGCGGCGGAGCTGGGCATTTGCTCCAAGAACGTCTACACACTGACCCACCGGGCGGACTTCCCCGCCCTGCGTATCGGAAACCGGGTCCGCATCTCCCGGGAGGGGCTGCGGGCTTGGGTGAAAGCCAACATCAACAACGGAGGTATGAAATCATGAAAAACGAAATCACCCTGAACCTGCGCGTTTACCCCGTCGTCATCGAGGACACCCGCCGCCCCGGCATGGTGGAGGATGACGCCATCACCCTGGATAAGTCCCAGCTCCAGGCGGCCCAGGTGGTGGGCCAGAGCTCCACGGAGCTGATTCACCGCATCTACAACCGGCAGGGCTACAAGGTGCACGAGATCGGCAAGCCGTCCAAGGTGGCCGTCACCGTGGACTTGAACAAGCTGGTGGAGGAGCAGGAGGAGCGGGCCAAATACAACTACCTCTACGGCGCCGGCGGCGGGGAGAGGGTGGGGGATTGACCGTTCATGACATTCTCTCCCGCCTCCAGGGTGTCAAGGGTGGCCACGGCCAATGGACGGCCCGGTGCCCAGCCCACGATGACCGGCAGAACAGCCTATCAGTGGGTGAGGGCGAGGACGGGCGGACACTCCTGCGCTGTCACGCTGGCTGTGACCTGGACAGGATCACAGCCGCCCTGGGGCTCTCCCCCGCCGACCTATTCCCGGACAAGCCCGGCCACGCCATCGGTTGGAACGATACCCTTTCCACCGAAAAGAAAGGGCGCACCCCGGTTGTGGCTACATACCGATACCTAGACGATAACGGGAAACTGCTGGCGGAAAAGCTGAGGCGGGCGGACAAATCGTTTACCTGGAGACAGCCTGATGCTCGCCACGGGTGGATTTATAGCCGAAAGGGTGTCCCAAATCGTCTTTATGTCGGCGGGGAGCTGACTGGGGCCGTGTTCGTCTGCGAGGGCGAGAAGGACGTGGACACACTCCACCACCTGGGCTACAACGCCGCCAGCGGCGCAGATGGGGCAGGACCGGGGAAGTGGCGCAAAGAATACACTGAACAGCTTCAGGGCTGCTCTGTGTGCGTGTTCACGGATAACGATGATGTGGGCCGAGCCTACGCCGCCGAGACCTGCAACGCCCTCCACGGTGCTGCCTCCAGCGTCCAGCTGCTGGACATTGCAACGGTATGGCCGGAAGTCCCGGAACATGGGGACGTGTCCGACATGGTAGCGGCTGTGGGTGCCGAGCGGGCCCGGGAGCTGATCGGCCAGCTGATTGTGGCCGCGCCGGAGTGGACGCCCAAGGATGCGCCCGATCCGCTTCTTGCCCTGTTCAAGCCCTTGGAGGATTTTCCCGAGGAGGAGGCTAAGTGGCTCGTTCCTGGATGGATACCAGAGGGGCAGATATCCGTTATCGCGGCGGACGGCGGCATAGGCAAGACTACGCTGTGGTGTCACGTTATCGCCGCTCTGAGCAACGGCACGAACTGTATTCTTGACCCACCGGGGCACCGACGGGAGCCTATGCGGATCACCTTCCTAACTACCGAGGACAGCGTAAGGAAGAAGCTGCGAAAAAAACTGAGGCTGGCCGGGGCCAACATGAAGAACATCATCACCCCGGACTTTTCCAGAGATCACAGCGGGCTGCTGCGTAAGGTCAAATTTGGAACGCCCGAAATGGAGAAGGTCCTGCGTAGCCTACGCCCTGTACTGTGCATCTTTGACCCGGTCCAAGGGTTTACCCCGCCAAAGGTCAACATGGGGAGCCGGAACGAAATGCGGGACTGTATGGCCCCCTTGATTGCCATTGGCGAGGAGATCAACACCACGGCGCTGATCGTCTGCCACACCAACAAACGCAAGGGGGCCTATGGCCGGGACCGTATCGCCGACAGCGCCGACATCTGGGACATTGCCCGGTCTGTCATGATGGCCGGATTCACCGAGGAACAGGGTGTACGGTATCTTTCCAACGAGAAAAACAACTATGCCCCGCTCCAGGAAACCATACTTTTCACCATCGACAGCAACGAGCAGATTCACGCGGTGGGCAACAGCTGGAAACGCGACCGGGAGTACATCCTGGGGAGCGAACAGGCCAAATCTGCGCCCCTGCGGGAGGACTGCAAAGCGTTCCTCATGAAAACGCTCAACGAGGCTGGGGGAGCAATGCCCACCGCCGAACTGGAGGCCAAGGCCAAGCTGGCCGGATTCAGCTTTGCCGCCGTGAAACGGGCAAAGCAGGAGCTGAAAGCCGAAAAGGCCGTGAAGTATTTCCACACGGGAGGCCCCAAAGACCGAGTTTGGCACACCCAGGCGTTGACGGACCCGGACAGTGGTGACTTTGAGGAACTTCCAGACGATACCGAAACCCCCTTTGACAACCCTTCCCCGTCAGACCTCTGAAAAGTGGTCTAGTATAGAATTTTTCTTAGAGTATCAATGGTTTCCATACTTGACCACCCTGGTCAAGTATACCCGTATGCGTCTATTTTGATGGCTATACTCTACCACCCTGGTCAAGTATGCAAAGCCTTGAGCCGCAACGGTTTGAGTCTTACTAGACCACCTAGCCCCTATCTGACGGGAAACCATGAAAGGAGAAAAACTGTGGACCAATTGATATGCCCCCCTTGACGGGAAACCCTGCGAGGCGGACTGCCCGGACCGCTACCACGACCAGCCCGAGGGCGGGTGCATCCTGACCACGGCCCAGGAGCTGGGTTTTCAGATTATGGACCTGGGCGACGGGTGGGGCGGAATGCCCTACGTGCCCAGCCAGAGAAGGGAGAACACCACCCATGACTAAGCACAAGCACACCCACGACGTAGGCCGGGGCATCAAAGCCGTCCAGCACGGCGGGCAACAGCGCATCGGCCCGATGACCAACGCCCGCCACCCGCGCAAGCTGAAGCTGACGCAGGCAAAATCCCACGCGCCTGGGATTCTGGACAAAAAGACCGCTCTCAGCGCGGCGAACGCTGAGAGCGGCGAGCAGACCCCGCACATCTCCTAAACAATACGAAGTCCTCCCCCATTGTACCAGGGGCGGGGAAAGGAAGTCAAGTATGAAATGGACCGATAACCCCATGTTCGACCTGAGCCCATCCTTTATGGAGGTCCAGGCGGCAAAAGCCGTGTTTCTGAGGAAGCTCCAGCAGAACCGGCAGTACACCCGCTATCAGCCGGGGACCCAGTTGTACATGAGCCCGGAAACGGCAGTTGCCTGTGCGCTGGCCGAAGTCTGGCGGCAGGGCAGGAAGTACCAGCGGGACCAGGACGGCGCGGCCCTGCTGGAGCTGGCGGGGATCACGCAGGGGGCCACAGTGTGAAGCTGAGACTTACATACCAACCAGAGGAACAGGAGGCCGCCGCCGGGGTGCTGGCGGCTCTCCTGCGCCTCTTGCCCGGCGCAAAGGTCCGGCGAGATAAGTCCAAAGCGCCGAAATTGTGCATCTATGTGACCATCAAACCCTTGCGGCTGTAAGGGAAACGCTTGACCCCACCCCCTGGATATGATATAATCATTTCAAAGAATAGGCGTGGGATGAGTACCGCCATTCGGGGTAATGTCTGCTAGGCAGGCGTGGGAAAACGGTTTTAGAATCGTTGGCCCACGCCTGTTTTTTGTTCTCTGGGGCGGGGGCTTTTTTCTCCTTTCTCACCCCGCCCCGGGGAAACCATTTAGCCCACTCTGGGCGTTAAACGGAGGTACATCATGAGCGAGAATATCAACAACCAGAACGGCCAGCAGCAACCCACTACTCCCACCCCGGAGGCCAGCGGGGGCCAGGGCGGCGAAAGGACGTTCACCCAATCTGAATTAGACCGTATCGTGCAAGACCGTCTTGCCCGCGACCGGGCCAGCCGTCCCGCCGCCTCTGATCGGGAACGTGATCTGGTAGAGCGGGAACAGAAGCTGGCGGCGCGGGAGGCTTATATTGAGTGCTGGGAGCACTTGAAAGATAAACACCTCCCCATGGAATATCTGGAGCTGCTGGACACCAGCGACCCGGAAAAGTTCAAAGCGTCCGTGGAGAAATTCCACGCCATCGTCCCCCGCAGCACCAGCATGTCCCACCAGTACGGCGGGGAGGGTTCGGACAACGACGCGATTGCCGATGCGTTCAAACCGAAAGGACGACGATAAAATATGTCTATTGAGCTCGTTGAGAAGTTTTTACCCTATGTGGATGAACAGTTTTCCACCGAAAGCAAGAAAGCCATGGTGACCAACCAGGATTTTGACTGGGAGGGCGCTCACTCCGTCCGGGTCTACAAGATCAGCACGTCCCAGATGAACGACTATGGGCGGGACGGCCCCGCTCAGGGCCAGTGGTCCCGGTATGGCGAGGTCGCGCCGCTGAGCGCCACCACGGAGCGCATGGCGCTGCGGCGCGACCGCTCCTTCACCTTCGTGATCGACAAGCTGGACCAGGACGAAACCGCCCAGCAGCTGGCGGCGGCGTCCGCCCTGGCGCGGCAGAACAGGGAAGTGACCATCCCCGAGATCGACGCCTACACCTACAATGTCATGTGCTCCAACGCTGGCGGCAAGCCTGAGACCTACAAGGCCCTGACCGCCACCACCATCTATGAGGCGATTTTGGCGGCCTCCCAGGCGCTGGACGACGCGCAGGTGCCCGAGACTGAGCGCGTGTTGGTGGTTACCCCGGCCACCTATGCCTTGATGAAGAAGTGCAAAGATATCACTATGGAAACCGATGTGGGCAACGACCTGCGGCTGAACGGCGTGATCGGCAGGTTGGACGGCATGGACGTGCAGAAGATCCCCGCCAGCCGTCTGCCCGTTGGCTTTGAGTTCATGGTGGCCCATCCCTGCGCCACCGTGGCCCCGGTGAAACTGGAGGACTTCAGCATCCACCGGAACCCGCCCGGTATTTCTGGCACACTGGTGGAGGGCCGGGTGGTCTATGACGCCTTTGTGCTGGAGAACAAGGCCAAAGGCATTTACTACTACGGCCAGCCCACCGGAGAATAAGGCGGTGGGTGTATGGCCAGACGGCGCTTGAACCTCTCCAGCCCCAGGGAAGTGAGGAAGTCCGCGAACCGGGTGGCGAATATGCTGATAAATGACGAGCTGGAAGCTAAAACAGCCAACGCCGTTCTATATGCCTGTAACGTGTGCTTGACCTCTATCCGCACCGACGAGCAGGAACGGCGGCTGGACGAGCTGGAGAAGCTGGTAAAGGAGTTGACGCCGAATGACAGGTTTTGAAAAGAGGCTGGAACGCCTTGTGGCAAGTCTGCCAAAACCACAGCAGAAAATGACCTTCGTTTATGCGGACGGGGAACGGGTGGAGGTTGTGGGCTTTATTGCGGCATGTAGGCAGAACACCAGGCGCGACGGCCTGGTGGACGTGCTGGGGGCTAATGAGGGGTTGAAAGACTTCCTCATGTGCTCTAATACCGATATTAAGAAGCTGTTTAGCGAGGAGGGCGCGGCAATTGGGCGGACTGATAGAGCGGATCATGACCTATGCGAGGACCAACCCACAGCCTGTCCAGCTGTGCTGGATCACCCGAAAGGTAGACACCCACAGCGCACTGGCCGCCGTGAGGCTGTGCGCAAACCCGCGCGTCGCGGCAAACATCGTTGGGGCCGTGGCCGACGATAAAACCATGGAAAATCTGTTGAACAAGCTCATCGACGCTGATTGACTTGGCCAAAAGTTTTCCCTTATTTTTTCCCTTTGTTTTACCCTTTGGCGTCCGGCTACCGCTTGCGCCCGTTTTCCACCAGATTCCTTGAACCCGTTGCGCCGCAAGGACTACAGGGGACTAGCTTCTACCCGTTTCCTCTGTAGTTATCATGGCGCTGATTAGTCCTTATTATGCCATAAGGGCATACCCACGCCACATTGTTGATCGAAGCCGGGGCCGAGAACATATAACACCATTTTTCAATATTGCGGTGGAAAATGGATGGAAAATCACTGTTTTTCAGTCCTTCAAAATGCCAAAAATCCTTATTTAATGTGGGGTAGAAGGCACACGGTTTCCACATGCGCCGTCCTTGGGAACAAGTCCACCGCCTCAGCCCTCCTAGGGGCGTACCCCCCTGCGGAAAACCGCCTCACATCCCGGGCCAGAGTGGCTGGGTCGCAGGAGACGTATACCACCCGGTCCGGAGCCATGCGGACAATGGTGTCCACCACTTCCGGAGCCAGCCCCTTCCGGGGCGGGTCCACCACCACCACATCTGGCCGAACCCCCTCCGCTTCCAGCTGGACGGCCAGGTCGGAGGCGTCGCCGCACTCGAACCGGGTCCTGTCCTTCAGGCCGTTCCGGCGGGCGTTCTCCCTGGCGTCGTCCACCGCCTGGGGCACCACCTCCACCCCGATGACCTGCTTCGCGTGTTCCGCCAGGGTCATGCTGATGGTCCCGATGCCGCAGTACAGCTCCACCACCGTCTCCCGCCCGGTCAGGGCGGCAAAATCCAGCGCCCGGCGGTAAAGCACCTCGGTCTGCGCCCGGTTCACCTGGAAGAAGGAGGGCGCCGACAGCCGGAAACGGTGTCCGCACAGCTCCTCCTCCAGCCAGTCCCGTCCCCATAGGGTGTGGAACCTGTCCCCCAGGATCACGTTTGTCTTTTTTGTGTTTACCGACAGCACCACCCCCGCCAGCCCGGGCGCGGCCTGTCGGAGCGCACTCACCAGCTCCTCCCCGTGGGGGAGCTTTTTTCCGTTGACCACCAGGCAGCACAGGACCTCTCCGGCGGCATTGGTGCGCAGAAACAGATGGCGGACCAGCCCACGGCCTGTTTTCTCGTCGTAGGCCGGGACGGAAAACCCCTCCATCCACTTCTTGACAGCGGCCCGGCAGGCGGCGTCCACCTCCGGCTGAAGCAGGCAGTCGGCGATGTCCACCACCCGGTGGGTGCGGCCCCGGTAGTAGCCAACCGCCCCATCTGAGACGGGAAACTGCACCTTATTGCGGTAACGCCGAGTATTTTCCGCCCCATGGATCACAGAGACGGCCAAATCCGCGCCGCCGATGCGCCGCAGGGCGTCCTCCACCCGGCGGCGCTTGGCCTCCAGCTCTTCGGCGTAGGTCATGTGCCGGAACTGACAGCCGCCGCACACACCGTAATGGGGGCAGTCCGGCTCCAGCCGCTGAGGCGAGGGTTCCAGCAGCTTTTCGATATGCCCCCAGGCGGCGCTGTGGCCGATGTGCTCAATCCGCACCTCCGCCCGCTCTCCCAGGAGGGCCCCCTTGACGAACACCGCCATGCCCTCAATCCGGGCCACCCCTTCTCCGCCGCTGGCGTAGCCGTCAATAACAGCGCGGTATACCTTTCCCTCTTTCAACACTGAGTGTTCCCCCTTGCCTCCGCCTTGTGCAGTTTGTGGAGCTCCTTTTTCCTGCGGTTGGAGAAACGCTCCTCTTCACTGTACACACAGCCGCAGTATTTCTGCATGTACAGCCCCAGCGCCCTTGCCTCCTCTTGGCCCTCCTGAAAGCGGGGGCGGAAGTCATAGGGGATAAACTCCACCCCGTACCGCTCCCCTATCTCCGCCCCCGTGGCGCAGATCAGCTCCCGGTTCTGGTAGGGGGACACCAGCAGGGTGGTGGAAAAGCCCGTAAATCCGTTTTCAGCGGCATATTGGGCGGTACGCTCCATCCGGCAGGCGTAGCAGTAGCCGCAGCGGCGCTCACAGTCCTGGGCCACGGCGGCGGTGAACTGGCGCAGGCCGTAAAAGTTCTCCTCCCGCAGGTCCAGGCCGATGTCCCGGGCGTACTGCCGCAGGGTGTCCCGCCGGGCCTTGTACTCCAAAAAGGGGTGGATGTTGGGGTTATACCAAAAGCCGGCGGGTTCCGTCCCCCCCTCCCGCAGCATTTTGACACAGGCCACAGAGCAGGGCGCACAGCAGATGTGAAGCAGCAGGCTCATGAGAGCGCCTCCTTTTTTCGTGAAGTGAGACAGCCAGGACCGGGCGGGTCCTGGCTGTCTGGGTGCTCAGGGCAGGATGTCCAGCCCGGCCAGCACCGCGTACATCCCGGCGGCGGCTTCCTCCCGGAGGACGGGGGCGGAGGGCACAATATCTGCAAAGCTGGTGTACAGCATATCTCCCCGGCCCTCTAAGGCGTCCGCCAGCCCCCAGGCCAGCACGGCCACGCCGCTCTTGGCCCAGTCCGAGTAGTCAGCCAGCATGGCTTGGGCCCCGGCCGGCAGGGGAGAGCGCTCCACCGCTTCGCCGTAGTCGTCCAGGGCAAAGTTGAGGAACCGGGCCATCCGGCCCATGATGGTGAGAAACTCCTCATTGGTGAGAACGCCCTCCGGGTTGAAGCGGCCATCCCCCACCCCATCCACCAGGCCCAGCTCCGCCATGGCGTTCACCCCGTCGGCATACCAGGCGTCCGGGGCCACATCGGAGAACCGGGCGGACCCGGCGGAGGTCACATTGAGCACGCGGGCCAGCATGACGCACAGCTGGGCCCGGGTGAGCTTGTCCTTGGGGCTGAACCGGCCGGGGGCGGTGCCGTTGAGGAGCTGGTAAACGCCCATGGCGTGGATGGCTTCGGCATAGGGGCTGTCCTCCACATCGGTAAACCAGCGATTCTCATAGGACAGGCCCAGCTTTTCCGCCGCCTGGGCGGGGGTGCAGGGGTCGAAATTGCCCCCGGCCACGCCCCCGTTGGAGAACACCATCACCTGGGGCGGCAGGGCAGACAGCAGCTGGGCCATCACGCCGTCCGGGGCGTCAGGGTCGATGTAGAAGGGATCGGTGCCGGGGATAACGCACAGGTAGGAGGTCTCCGGGCTGCCTCCCGCCAGGGCCTCGGCCACCGCCTGGGTATAGCCGTCGTCCACCAGCAGGGTGGGGATGACTCCCACCCTGTCGGTGGTGGAGCCGCCCGCAGCGTAGAACCGGGCGCTGGTCACCTTCAGGCAGTCTCCATCGAAATAGGCCGGGCTGGTGGACTCGTCCAGCACGGACTGGGCCACCCCCTTGCCGTAGGTGCGGCTGCCCACGATGACGCCCCGCCCGGTGTCCCGGACGCCGGAGGCGAACAGTTCGGAGGCGGAGGCGCTCTCCCCGTTCACCAGCAGGATCATGGGCTTATCGGTCAGCGCGGAGGAGCGGCGGGTATAGCCCACCACATGGCCGTTCTGGTCCTCAAAGAAAAGGTACCGCCCCGCGCCGTTGACGGCGGCCAGCATCTCCACGGCGGAGTCCACATAGCCGCCCCCATTGTCCCGCAGGTCCACCAGCCAGCAGTCCACCTGGCCGTCGTACTGCTTCAGCCCCTCGGCCAGCAGCTCGTCGGTGTCCTGGCCGAAGCTGTCGCAGTCCACATAGCCCACGCCCCCCTCCAGCAGGGAGATCTGGGTGTTGGGAATGTACACCGCCCGGCGGGTGAGGACATAGTCCCGGCTCCCGCCGTCCCGGAGGACGGTGACGGTGACCTGGGTACCCTCCTCCCCCAGCAGAAGCTGGCGGTGCTCCTTCCCGGCGGGAGCGCAGGAGGTCCCGTCCACCGCCACAATGAGGTCGCCGGACTGGAGCCCGGCCTCTTCGGCGGCGCCTCCGGACAGTGTTTTCTCAATAAGGAAGCCCTCTTCGCTATAGGCAATCTCCACGCCGATGCCCACCATGTCCACGGTGTCCTCCACCATGTCCAGGAACAGATTGTACTGCTCGGCGGTCATATACTGGGTGTAGGGATCGCCTAGCAGCTGAAAGAGCTCGTCCAGGGTCTGGGCCTGATAGGCCTCATCGGGAATGTCGTAATAGAAATTGTCCTCCAGCAGCTCCAGGGCCTGGGACACCGACAGGGCGGAGGCCGGGGCGGTGAGCAGAACCAGGGCCAGCAGGGCGGCGGTCAGGCGGGACAGGTATTTCTTCATAGCGGTTCTCCTTTTGTGCGTCCCGGGCCTTTTGTAAATTGACAAATGGGGCGGGGCATATTAAACTGATTATATCACACAACGACAAGAATAGGGTGAACAAAATATGTCTGATTTTACGGAATTTTCCTTTCCCTCCAAGGACGGCGTCCACCAATGCCGCGCCAGCCTGTGGACGCGGCCGGACACCGCACCCCGGGCGGTGGTGCAGATCGTCCACGGGGTGGCGGAGTACGCCGGGCGGTACGGCCACTTTGCCCGGTATCTGGCGGACCGGGGCTTTGTGGTGTGCGGCGGGGACCACCTGGGCCACGGCAAAACGGCGGACGACGGCAAATACGGCTATTTCGGCAAAAAGGACGGCTGGACCCTGGTGACCGCCGACGTGCGCCGCCTGCGGGTCCTGATGGGTGAAAAGCACCCCAATGTCCCCTATTTCCTGCTGGGCCACTCCATGGGGTCCTTCCTGGCCCGGACCTACCTGTGCGCCTACCCCGGCACAGTGGACGGCTGCATCCTGTCCGGCACCGGCCAGGAGAAGCCCGCCCTGGTGGCGGCGGGCAAAGCGGTGGCCTCCGCCATCTGCGCCGTGAAGGGGCCGGAGACGGTGAGCCCCCTGGTGAACAGGCTGTCCCTGGGGGCCTACAACAAGCAGTTCGCCCCCAACCGCACCTCGGCGGACTGGATCTGCCGGGACGAGTCGGTGGTGGACGCCTACCTGAAGGACCCCTTCTGCACCTTCATGCCCACCGCCGGCATGTTCCGGGACATGATGGGGGGCCTGCAATACATCTCAAGCCAGGAGGCCCTGTCCCGGATGGACCCGTCCACCCCGGTGTACCTGTTCTCCGGGGACCGGGACCCGGTGGGCACCAACGGAGAGGGCGTGAAAAAGGTGTACGGCTTCTTCAAGGACCACGGCACGGCGGACCTGACCATGAAGCTCTACCCCGGCGGGCGGCACGAGATGCTCAACGAGATCAACAAGGGCGAGGTGTACGCCGACGTGCTGGCCTGGCTGGAAAAACACATTTAAGAGGAAAAGAGCATTTGATTTGTTCCTTTTCTTGAAAGAAAAGGAACCGAAAAGAACTTTTGGACCGCTATGGAACAGGTGGTTCCCCAAAGACATACGCTCGGCTACCGCCCGAATGTGGAATCGAAATAACAACAAGAAAATTCGTGGCCGGGCGGCAACTGAATGGTTTCCGCCCGGCTGCGAAAACTATAAGGCCGAAACGGATGGACGTTTAAAAGTTTCTTTTTTCGGCTCCTTTTTTCTTTTCAAAGAAAAAAGGAGCGTCCTTATCCTTCCGCAGAAACTTAAACTGGGTCTCGGAGCACACCACCGCCAGGAAGATGAGCACAAACCCCAGGTACATCAGCGGGGCGGGGCTCTCCGCCCCGAACAGCACCGAAAAGGCCACGCCGAAAGGGGCCTCCAGGCTGAGCAGCAGGGCGGCGGAGGATGGGTCTGTGTACTTCTGCCCCACGTTCTGGAACAGCAGGGCCGCGGTGGTGGCGGCGATGGCCAGATAGAGCAGCACCCACCAGGCTTTGGGGGGCAGTCCGTCCAGGGGGATGCCCTGGGTGACCAGGGCGCCCGCCCAGCAGCACAGGGCGGTGGCGGCAAACTGGAGCACGGTGAGAATGAAAATATCCCGGCCCTGGGAGAACTTGGACACCGCCGTGATGTGGCAGGCGTAGAGGAAGCCGGACAGCAGAGTGAGCAGGTCCCCCCGAGACAGGGCCAGCCCGCCGTCCCAGGACACAAAGCCGATGCCCGCCACGCACAGCACCGCCGCCAGCACATTCCAGCGGCTGGGGCGTAGCCGGTCCACCGCCCAGTAGAGGAAGGGGACGATGACGCAGTAGACGGCGGTGAAAAAGGCGTTTTTCCCCGGGGTGGTGTCCATGAGCCCGTAATTCTGGACGGCATAGGCGGCAAACATCAGCGCGCCCATCAGCCCGCCCCGCCAGAGGTATCCCAGGTCCATGACCCGCCAGCGCTTCCAGAACACCAGGGCCAGAATGGCCGCCGCCAGGGTGAAGCGGAAGGCCAGCAGGAACATCAGGTCCACGTCGTTCAGGGTGTCTTTCAGGATGAAGAAGGTGGACCCCCAGATGAGGGTGGCCAGCACAATCATGGGCTTTGCCAGCTTTTTCAAGGTGTTTTCGCTCATCATACAGTCAACTCCGGGTTTTCAAAAATATCAAAGCGTGGTATACTGGGAGAAAAGGAAAGGGGTGAGCGGTCATGCTCCCGCAGCGCTTTTTTGAGGGAAATACGGTGGACGCGGCCCGGTCCCTGGTGGGCAAGTATCTGGTGCGGCGGTACGATGGGATCACCCTGGCCGCCCGCATCACCGAGACCGAGGCCTACATTGGCCGGATGGACAAGGCCTGCCACGCCTACAACTATCGGAAAACGGAGCGGACCAAGACCCTGTACGCCCCGCCGGGCACGGCCTACGTGTACCTCATCTATGGGATGCACTGCTGTCTCAATTTCGTCACCGAGCCCGAAGGGGAACCGGCGGCGGTGCTCATCCGGGGGCTGTCCCCCCGGCATAACCAGGATATCATAGCAGAAAACCGCTTCCATTGCAAGTGCGGGGACATGACCGTCTACCAGAAAAAGAATTTTCTCAACGGCCCCGGCAAGCTGTGCGCCGGGATGAACATTGACCGGAGGCTCAACGGCCTGCCCCACGGGTCTCAGGCGCTGTTTTTGTGCGGCAGCCTGGAGGAACTGGGCCTGCCCGTTCCGGCGGAGGATCTGAAACCCCTGAATATACAAGCGGGCAAGCGCATCGGCATCGACTACGCGGAGGAGGCCGTGGACTTTCCCTGGCGGTTTTATCTGTGACGGCAAAAGAACGCCGCGGACTTGAGCGTCCGCGGCGTTTCTCATTCCTGGTCCCTCCCCAGGTCCTGCCCGTCCAGCTCCCGGCGGTAGCGGGCCATGGACTGGGCGAACAGCTCTCCGTTGCTGGGGGGCGTGTATGTAATGGCGTTGGCCCCGGCGCGGATGGTCTCCAAAATGGTCTCCTCGGTGGGGCCGCCCGTGGCGATAATGGGCACGTCGGGGAATTTCTCCCGGATGCTCCCCACGATGGCCGGGGTGTGCTGGGCCCCGGACACGTTGAGGATGTCCGCTCCGGCCTCGATGCGGGCGGCCACGTCGGTCTTGTCCGACACCACGGTGACCACCACCGGGATGTCCAGCACCCGCTTGAGCATACCCACCACCTCGTTGTCGGTGGGGGCGTTGACCACCACGCCGAAGGCCCCCTCGTGCTCGGCGTCATTGGCCAGATTCACCACCCGCATCCCCCGGGTGACGCCGCCCCCCACTCCGGCGAACACAGGCAAGTCCGCCGCCTGCATGACGGCCCGGTGGATGGCGGGCTGAGGGGTGAAGGGGTAGACGGCGATGATGGCGTCGGCGTTGATGTTGCGGATAATGGCCACATCGGTGGTAAAGGCCAGGGATTTGATCCGCCGCCCGAACACCCGGATGCCGGAGCACTCGGAGATGCAGGGGGGAATCATAATCATGTGATTGCGCAAAGTGCCCTCGTAAGCGGGCACAGCCTTGCGCGGGCGCAGTTCCTGGGGCATGGACGCTCCTTTCTCTTACAGGCTCTTTTGTGCTTCTACTTATACCAGCTTCCCGCCCCGGTGAGGGCGTTTTTCACCACCAGCCGGGCGGCGGTGTTGTCCATTCCGCCGGCGGCAAGCAGGGCCGCGTAGTCGGCGCCCTTCACGGGGGCGGGCGCCCAGACCCGGTCTGCGTACAGGCCCAGATTGGCGGCGGTGACACCGCTGAGGGTGTTCTCACCCCGCAGCGCGTCCTCCGAGGTCTGAACGGACAGGGCCGTCCCCTTTTCCTCCAGCTCTTGGGACAGGCGCTGCAAGAACGCGGACACAGGGACGGTGAGGTCCTGGGGGCGGTTGTCGCTGACGGCCAGCACCTTTACCTCTCCGGTGTCCGGGTAACCCGCGCTGTCCAGCAGAATCTCGTCAAAGCCCATGTTCGCCAGCTCCAGGCACAGGGCGGACAGGTAATCCACCGCCTGCTGGCTGGCAGGGCTGGACCAGCCCATACCCTGGTAGTCGTGCCACACGTTGCCCCCCCGGGTCATGAGGGACCCCACCCAGTTCCGGGCCAGCACCGGGTCCCGGAAGCACTGGACCCGGGCCACCAGGTACAGGTTTCCGGCCTCGGCCAGGGTCCGCACCGCCTGGGCGGCGGCGTTGTCGGCGGCGTTGGTCCCCAGGTTTGCCGCCAGGGGGACCTGGGACTGCCATGCCAGCTTCCCGTTCATGTCCTTCATCTCCACCACCAGGGCGGTGCCTCCAGCGTCGGCCACCGCCTGGGCGGCGGAGCCGCTTTTCAGCTGGGCGGCGGTCACCGTCACCGCGCCGATGGGCTCATAGGCCGGCGGCGGGGTGGGGGTGGGCTCCGGGGACGGGGTGGGCTCCAGCGTCACCACCGGCGGGTCGGTGTCCAGGGCGATGGGGTCGGAGGAGATGGGGGGCAGGGAGGCGCTCTCCTGGGCCCAGGGCCAGTGGACCAGCACCCCGTTTTCAGTGTACTCCAAATCCACCAGGGCGTAAAAGGCCACGCCCGCCGCCAGCAGAATGGCCAGCAGGGCGATGATGAACAGCAGCACCGTCCGGCTGCGGTTGGCGCCCCGGCCGTGGTACTGGCTGTATCCGTATGAATTTCGACGTCCGCCCATGCTGACACCCCCAGGCGGCCGCGCCGTGCGCGGACGCCGTATCATATTTCAGCACCTGTATTCACAACCTCAATTCACCGTCTGGCCGGGTGTTTTCCCGGCATGCGTCGTTAAATTTTCTTGGAATAAACCCAATGATTCCTGCGAAAATCTGCCTAGCCTGTGGGAAAAATCCCTCGGCCATCCGGCGGTTTCGGTTGTGAATACAGGTTCTCAGAGTCTTGCTCATGTCCCGGAGGCCGCCGGTTTCCTTCCCCGCGCCCCAGGACAATGGACAAGTCATGAAAACAGAATATGAAAACTGCGACGATATTATACCATAGCCGTTCCCGGTAGTCCAATGTCAAATTGCTGATTTTTGTTAAATATTTGTTAAAGAGGGCGTGAAAAAAGACCGTCCGGCGGTCCCGAACGGTCTTTCACCTCCCGATCCACTGGGTCATGAGCAGCAGGGCCAGTCCGGGGGCCCCCAGCGTCCCCAGCACCAGACCGTTGAGCAGGTTTACGCCCAGCTGGATGCCCAGCAGCGCCCCCACCCCTTGGAACAGCCAGAGGAACACCATCCCCAGCCCGGAGCGGACAGCCAGGCGGCACAGCGCGGCCAGGGGGCGGCGGCACAGGGCCAGGGCCAGCAGCGCCGCCCCGCCCGCCGCCCACCAGACCCAGCGCATCACACGGCCTCCTCCCGGGCCGCCTCCAGCTGCTTGACCTGCCGCACAAAATAGGAGTACCGGCTTTGCAGGGAGTTGATCTCGTAGACACAGGCGTCCACCAGATCGGGGTCGGTGTAGGTGTTGAACTGGGCGTAGGCAAAATTGAGCTGGTCCCGGGTCTGCTTCATCCCCTCCACCAGCTGCCGGCGCTCCTCCTCGTACTGGGCCGCCTTCTTCCGCCTGGATCGAACCGCTTCCGCCATGGGCTTCACCTTCCTTTCAAGCAGGCACCTCACGGAATACCTGCTAAGACTCTATGCCAAGTTTGGGCAAATATTCCAGTTCTTATACAGGTCCGCCGGCGGAAAATGGGGGCTCATTTGCAGCGCCGGCGGCTTCCGGCCACAAATTTTGAACTTAATTCTAGTTCAATTTGATCTGATAATCAGATCAATCCGCTACCATAAAAATATAATGCCTGAAGGGACGTGACGCCGGTGAAACGGGAAAAGCATATCGGATTCCGCATCGACAATGAGCTCCACCGAAAAATGGTCTATATCGCCGAGTATGAGGGCCGCTCGCTCACCTGGCAGATGGTCCACCTGATGCAGGACTGTGTGCGCAGGTTTGAAAAGGAGCACGGCCCCATCGGCCTGCCGGACCAGGAGCAATGAGGCCGTTCAAGCTGCTGCTGGACCTGCTCTACCCGCCCAAGTGTCCCTTCTGCGGCCGGGTGCTGGAGCGGGGCGAGGAGGGCTGGTGCGCCGCCTGCCAGCGGGACCTGCCCTGGACCGAGCCCGGGGAGGGCAAGGCGGTGGAGGGCTGCGCCCTCTGCCTGTCCCCCCTGTGGTACCGGGATGGGGTGCGGGAGGGCGTGCACCGCTACAAATTCGGCGGGGGCCGGGGCCACGCCGCCCTGTTTGGAGCGCTGATGGCCCAGTGCCTCCAGGACCGCTGGGAGAGCCCTGTGGATCTGATTACCTGGGCGCCCCTCCACCCGGCGCGGAAGAAAAAGCGGGGCTATGACCAGGCCGAACTGCTGGCCCGCCGGGTGGGGGAGCTGTCCGGCCTGCCGGTGGAGCCCACCATGGAAAAGCTCCGGGCCACCGCCGTCCAGTCCCAGGCTGGGGCGGACGAGGCCCGGCGGGCCAACGTCCAGGGGGCGTACCGCGCCCTGCCGGGGCTGGACCTGACGGGGATGCGGGTGATTCTGGTGGACGATGTGGCCACCAGCGGCGCCACCCTGGCCCAGTGCGCCGCCGCCCTGCGGGAGGCGGGGGCGGAGACGGTGGCGGGCCTCACCCTGGCCCGGGCCCGGTGAGCGCGTAAAATTGAAAACCGCTGATTCAAGGCCCCTGGGGCGGTTGAATCAGCGGCTTTTTCAATTCTCCAGGAACTGGTCCAGGTTCCAGCCGTCAATGGTCTGATAGGGCAGCCAGACGTAGTGGCCGTTTTCCAAATCCACCGCCTGGGCGGGGTCCCGCCCGTCGGCCAGGGCAAGGGCCAGGTCCAGCATGGCCTTGGCGATCCCCTTTCCATTGTTGAGAATGGTGCCGTACAGCTCCCCGGAGGCCACCGCCTCCAGAGCCGGGGCGGTGCCGTCCACCCCCACCACCAGCGCCCCAAACCCCTCCCGGGCCCGGATGGCGTCGATGGCTCCCAGGGCCATGTCGTCGTTGTTGGAGAACACCACCTCGATGCCATCCCCGAACTCGTCCAGCCACTGGGCCATCTTGGCGGCGGCTTGGCCCCGGTTCCAATTGGCGGCGTCTCCGTCCAGCTTCTCCACCGCCACCCCCGCGTCGGTGAGGGTCTTTACCGACCACTCGGTGCGCAGCAGGCTGTCCTGATGGCCGGGCTCCCCCTCCAGCATCACGTACTGGAGCACTCCGTCCCCGTTGCGGTCCAGGCCCAGCACCTCGTCCCGCCACGCGTCCAGCACCAGCTTCCCCTGGAGGGCCCCGCTCTCCTCCGCCCGGGCCCCCACGTAATACACCCGCTCCCGGTAGTCGATGTCCTCCGCCACCGGCTGGCGGTTGAAGAAAATCACCGGCACGCCCGCCGCCTCCGCCTTGTCGATGAGCACCGCCGCCGCCGTCCGGTCCACGATGTTCACCAGCAGAACGTCGTACCCCCGGTCCAGGAAGCGGTCCACCTGCTCCATCTGGGTGGTCTGGTTGTTGGCCCCGTCCACCACCGAGATGTTGATTTTCCGGCCCTGGGCCACCTCCGCCTCCTGGACCATGCGCTCCAGCTCCTGGGTGAGGGAGGCGATGAAGGTGTCGTCCTGGCTGTACAGCGCCACCCCCAGGCGCAGGGTGTCCGGCTCCTGCCCGGCGGGAGAGCCGCACCCCGCCAGCGTCCACGCCAGAGCCAGGGCCAGCAGCAGGGCTCCGGCCCGGTCAGCCGGTGACCGGGAACAGCAGCTTTTGGTACTCCGGCTCATAGATATCCTCTCCTCTCACAATGAAAAAGGGGGGCTGCTCCACCTCAGCCCGCTCCCCCCGGGCCAGAGCCAAGGCCCCCTCCACCGCCAGATATCCCACGGCGAAGTCGCTCCACGCGGCGGCGGCGGAGATCACCCCCCGCTCCAGCCAGGCCGCGCCCACGGCGGTGACCCCCACGCCATAGAGGGGGACATCCAGCCCCAGGCTGCTTTTCAGCGCCGCCGCCTGCTCGGTGAGGGCGGGCTCGAAGGCCATGACGGCGGACAGGTCGGGGTGTTTCAGCAGCCCGGCCAGCCCCGTGCCGGACAGGTCCGTCTCCCCCAGCCGCGTCCTCACCCCCGCCGCCTCCAGGGCCTGCCGGGCCCCCTCCATGCGGGCGGCCACCCCGGCGCTGTCCGGGGAGGCGCTGAGCAGCATCACAAACCCGCTCCCGTCCTCCTCCAGCACGGCCTGGGCCAGCGCCGCACCCAGGGCGGCGTTGTCGGGAGCCACGGTGAGGGCCGCCCCCTCCAGGGGGGATTCCAGGGTGACCACGGGGCAGCCCGCCTCCCCCTGGGCCAGCGCCCGTTCCAGCCCGGCGCAGTCCGCGGGGGCGATGACCAGCACCGAGGCCTGCCCCGCCGCCTCCCGGCGGACCATGTCCAGCTGGCCCGCCCCGTCGTTGCTCCCGGCCGGGGTGAGCACCCGCAGCTCCGCCCCCAGCTCCCCCGCCGCCTGTTCCATGCCCAGCCGGGCGTTGGACCACAGGGAGGTATCCGCCTCCCGGAGGATGACGGACACCTCCGCCGGGGCGTAAGCCTCCCGCCGGGCGGGAATCCGGGGCAGCAGGGAGGTCACCACCACCGCCGCTCCCAGGGCGGCCAGAATGGCCAGCTGTATCACCGCGTTTCGTTTGTTTCTCACGGCGCGTCCTCCTCCTGGAACCGGGCGGCCTGCTCCCCGTCCAAAGCGGGCAGCCGCAGGCGGACGGTGGTACCCTCGTCCGGCTCGCTGAAAATGGTCAGGCCGTACCCCTCCCCGAAGGTGAGCTGGATGCGGCGGTGGACGTTGCGCACCCCGATGCCCGACCCGCTGGCGGGCTGGGCGGCGCGCTGCTGGCTGAGCAGGCCGCCGGCCACCTCCGGGGGCATGCCCGCCCCGTTGTCCGCCACGTCGATGAGCAGGTCGTCCCCCTCCCGGCGGGCGGTCACGGTGATGAGCCCGTCCTCCTCTGCCCCGGCCATGCCGTGGTAGATGGCGTTTTCCAGCAGGGGCTGGACGGACAGCTTCAGGGTGTACAGCCCCTCCGTCCCAGGTCCGGCCTCCACCCGGGCCTCAAACCTGTTTTTGTAGCGGATCTGCTGTATGTTCAGGTAGTGCCGGGCGTGGTCCAGCTCGTCGGACAAGGGGATGATGCGCCTGCCCCGGCTCAGGGCGATGCGGAACAGCCGGGCCAGGGAAGTCACCATCTGGATGGCCTCCTGGGTGCGGCCGCACTCCGTCATCCATACCACCGAGTCCAGGGTGTTGTACAGGAAGTGGGGGTTGATCTGGGACTGGAGCACCTCCAGCTCGCTGCGCCGCTTCTGCTCCTCCTGCCGGATGATGTCGTCCATCAGGTGGCGCATGGTGGACACCATGGAGGCGATGGACCGGCCCAGCCGCCGCACCTCGCCGCAGCCGCTCTCCCCGATCTCCACGTCCTCCCGGCCCGCCTCCAGGGCCTTCACCGCCTGGTCCAGCCGCAGGATGGGGTCGGAGATGTAAGCGGATATGCGGAAATTCAAAAAGGCCATCAGGAAAGCGGAAAACAGCAGGATGGACACCCCGAACAGCAGAAGGGAGTCCTCCTCCCACCACGTGCGGGCCTCCGGCGTCACCCCCACCAGCTTCCAGCCGGTGTAGCCCACCGTCTTTACCGTCACCTGCCGGTCCTGGCCCTGGAACCGCTCGCTGTGGGAGCCGTCGGCATACCCCGCCGCCGTCAGGTTGTTCTCCTCCAGCAGGCCGGAGTAGATGAGCTGCTGCCGGGGGTGGTAGATGATCTCCCCAAAGCGGTCAATGAGGTAGACATAGCCCCCGCTGGGAGGCTCCACGTCCCGGCACACCTGGGCGATGCCGCCGAAGCTCATGTCCACCAGCAGAACCCCCCGCTCGGTGTTGCCCTCCCGGGTGATCTGGACGTGGCGGCTGAGGGACACCACCCATCGGTAGCGGCCGTCCGGACCGTCGAACAGCTCCTGGATGTGGGGGGTGGAGAAGTGGAGGTTTTCCATCTTGTCCAGGGCCAGGCGGAACCAGGGGTTCTCGTTGGGAAAGGCGGTGGCCTTGGCGGCTGACAGGGGCACCGCCGCCTCCAGCCCGCCCCCCTCGTTGAACAGGGCGATGGACACCACCGCGTCCCGGTTCTCCTCATAGAGCAGGCCCATGTCGTCGGTCAGGGACTGTTCGGTCAGGTCGGTCTTTTTGATGACCCGGTAATAGGCCGTGTCGGACACCCGCATCATCCGCCGCAGGTAGCTGTCCAGGTTCATATTCACCTGGGCCAGCACCCGCTGGGTGGCCTCCTGGGCCAGCCGCTGGGCGGAGTTGGAAAACCGCAGCAGCAGGCTGGCCCCCAGGAACAGAATACCCGCCAGGGCCACGGCGGTGAAGGACAGGGACAGCACCAGCTGGATGCTCATCCCCCGGCAGCCCTCGGTGAGGCGGCCGGCGAGGCGCTTCAGTGCGGACCGCATGGCGCTCCCCCTCAGTCCTGGCCCTCCGCCCGGAATTTGGACGGAGGCATGCCAAAGTGCCGCTTGAATACGAAGCTGAAGTAGTTGGGGTCGGCGTACCCCGTGCGCTGGGCGATGAGGTAGGTCTTTTCATCCGTCTCCCGGAGCAGCCGGGCGGCCCGTTCCATGCGCACCTCGGTGACGTAGGCGGTGAAGCTCTTTTGGGTCTCCCGCTTGAACAGGGTGGAGAAGTAGGCCGGAGACAGGTGGAGCTGGTCGCACAGGGCCTCCACGCTCAGGTTTGGGTCATCGTAGTGCTCGGCGATGTAGTTTTTGGCCCCCTCCACCGCCTTCCAGGCGGAGTCGGTGCGCTGGCGGCCCAGCAGCTCCCACAGCCGGAGGGCCCGGCCCAACAGCCACTCTTCCAGCTCATCCAGGGACCGGAAGTCAGTGATGGACACCATGCCGGTGAAGCCCGCGCCGAAGATCTCCTCCACGTCCGCCCCTCCGGCCTGGGCCATCCGGGCCAGGGTGGTGAGGATCTCCAGGAAAAACATGCGGCTCTGGGGCAGAGACAGCCGGGCCTCCCGGACCCGCTCCACCTGCCGGTGGACCAGCTGGGCCACCTGCTCCCGGGCCCCCAGCTTGACGGCGGCGGACAGGGCCCGCTGATCCGCCTCGTCCAGGGTGAGCCAGGCGGAGCGGTTGGGCTCCAGGTCGCCGATGTAAAACACCTGCTCCGCCCCCAGCAGCACCCGGTAGTCCGCCGCGGCGGCGGCTCCCTCCACCGACTGGTGGAGGCGCGCCGGGCCGGGGCAGGGCCGCCCCACCCCGGCGAACAGGGTCATGCCCAGCAGGGGGACGGCCAGCCTGCACAGGCGTCCCAGCTCCTCGGTGAAGGCGTAGACCCGGCCTTCCTCCTCCAGCCGGACCAGCAGGGCCACCGTGTCGTTGTACAGCACGGTGTGCAGGGCGCAGCCCTCCATGGCGAAGCGGCTCTGGAAAAAGCCCTGGATGGACAGCAGCACCAGCTCGTCCCGGCCCGCCTCCCCGTCCCGGCCCGGCACGTCCGCCCGCACCAGCGCCGCCGCCCACCAGCCTGGGGGCAGCTGGAGCTCATACCGGGCGGCCCGGTCCCGCACCTGGTCCGGGGGGATGCGCCCGTCCAGCAGCCGGGTGTAAAACAGCTCCCGGAGTATGGGCAGGCTCTCGTCGTACCGGCGGCGGATGGCCTCGATGTCCCGGCGCTCCGACCGCTCCCGGTCCAGCTCCTCCCGCAGCCGGGTGAGCACCCCGGACAGCTCCGGGGCGGTGACGGGCTTCAAAATGTACTCAAATACGTTCATGCCCACCGCCTGCCGGGCGTACTCGAACTCGTCGAAGCCGGAGAACACCACCAGCTTAGCGGCGGGCAGCAGGGGTTTCAGCCGGCCGCACAGCTCCAGCCCGTCCATGTAGGGCATTTTGATGTCGGTGAGCACCACGTCGGGGCGCAGCTGCTCCGCCAGCTCCAGGGCGTCCACCCCGTTGCCCGCCGTCCCCGCCAGGACAAACCCCAGCCCGGCCCAGTCGATCTTGCGGCGGATGCCCTCCCGAAGCTCCTCCTCGTCGTCCACCAGCAGCACCCGGTATTCCTCCATGACGGCACACCTCCAGGCTCCAGCCCCAGATTGGCGTTTTGCGGGTCAAAACGCCCGCCGCCCATGGGCGGCGATATGTCATATCATACCATATCTCAGGCGGTTTGCAAACAGCAAAATGCCCGCCCCCAGGCGGGGACGGGCATTTCACACAGGGCTGAGCCCCAGATTACTTCTTCACCAGGTACTTGCGCATGTCCAGGGCGCAGGCGAACAGAATGATGCCGCCCTTGATGGCGTACTGGAGCTGCTGGTCCATGCCCACCAGGGGCAGGGCCACGAAGATCAGCCGCAGCATGACCACGCCGATGACGATGCCGCTGATTTTGCCGATGCCGCCCACGAAGGACACGCCGCCGATGACGCAGGCCGCGATGGCGTCCAGCTCGTAGTTCACGCCGGTGTTGGCGGTGTTGGAGGCGATGCGGGCGCTCTCCACGAAGCCGGCCCAGCCGTACATGGCCCCGGCCAGGGCGAACACGGCGATGGTGGTGGCGAACACGTTGACGCCGGACACCCGGGCAGCCTCCTCATTGGCGCCCAGGGCGAACATGTTCTTGCCGAAGGTGGTCTTGTTCCAGATGAACCACATCAGAGCGGTGAGCAGCAGGGCGTAGATCACGTAGTTGGGGATCTTCACCGAGCCGAAGGTGAGCAGGGGCGGGTTGCCCACCACGAAGTTGCGGTAGCCGTCGTCCAAGGCGGAGATGGCCTGGCCGCCGTTGTTGCCCATCTGCACGTACAGCAGCAGGATGGTGTACAAGATCAGCTGGGTGGCCAGGGTGACGATGAAGGGATGGAGCTTGAACTTGGCCACGAAGAAGCCGTTGAAGGCGCCGATGGCCGCGCCGATGGCCACCACGATGAGGATGACCAGGGGGATGGGCAGGGTGCCGATGTTGGGCCACATCTTGTTGGCGGCGGTGGTGGACTGGAGCAGGGAGGCGGCCACGCAGGCGGTGATGCCCACGGCGCGGCCCGCGCTCAGGTCGGTGCCGGTGAGCACGATGCACCCGGCGATGCCCAAGGCCACCGGCAGATAGGCCGCCGTCAGGGACAGCAGGTTCACCAGGGAGGTGGGGGACAGGAAGGACGGCTGGGTAATGGCCACGTAGGCGGCCACCACCAGCATGATGATAATCAGCGCGTTGTTGAGCAGGGCGTCGCCCACCTTGCGGGCCGTTAGCCCCTGGGCCTGCTCGGCCAGCTTTTTGGATTCATTACTCATGGGGACTCCTCCTCGTTACACGTATTTGGCGGCCAGGGTCAGAATCTCTTCCTGGCTGGTGGACGCGGCGTCCACCTCTCCGGCCACCTGTCCGCCGGACATGACGATGATGCGGTCGCACACGCCCAGCAGCTCGGGCATTTCCGACGACACCATGATGACGCCCTTTCCCTCGTTGGCCAGGTCGATGATGAGCTGGTAAATCTCATATTTCGCCCCCACGTCGATGCCCCGGGTGGGTTCGTCCAGCAGCAGAATCTCCGGCTTGGTCAGCAGCCAGCGGCCGATGATGACCTTCTGCTGGTTGCCGCCGGACAGGGAGCGGATCTGGGTGCGCTGGCTGGGGGTTTTGATGTGCATGGCCTGGATGGACCAGTCGGTGTCCTCCCGCATCTTCTTGTCGCTGAGCACCACGCCGCCCAGCAGATAGCCCTTCAGGTTGGAGATGACGGTGTTCTCCTTGATGTCCCGGATGCCGAAGATGCCGGTGGCCCGGCGCTCCTCGGTGAGCAGGGCGAAGCCGTTCTTGATGGCCTCCTTGGGGGAACGGTTCTGAATCTCTTTGCCGTGGAGGGTGATGGAGCCCCCCTCCCGGGTCATGGCGCCGAACAGGTTTTCCAGCACCTCGGTGCGGCCCGAGCCGTCCAGCCCGGCGATGCCCAGAATTTCCCCCTTCCTCAGCTGGAAGGTGGCGTCCTTCAGCCGGGTGTACCGGCCCGCCATGTTCCGCACGTCCAGAATGACCTCCCCCGGCTGGTTGGTCTTGGGGGGGAATCGGTTGGTGAGCTCCCGGCCCACCATCAGCCGGATGATCTCGTCCATGGTCAGCTCCTTGGCCGGGCGGGTGGCCACCCACTGGCCGTCCCGCATGATGGTCACGTCGTCGCTGATGCGCAGAATCTCCTCCATCTTGTGGCTGATGTAGATAATGCCGCAGCCCCGGTCCCGCAGCATGTTGATGATGCGGAACAGGTGCTCCACCTCCGTCTCGGTGAGGGACGAGGTGGGCTCGTCAAAGACGATGACCTTGGAGTTATAGCTCACCGCCTTGGCGATCTCCACCATCTGCCGCTGGGAGACGGGCAGCTTGGACATGATGGCGTTGGGGTCCACGGTGACCTCCAGCTCCTGGAAAATCTCCTGGGTGCGCTTGTCCATGATGCGCTCGCTGACGATGAAGCCGCCCACCTTGGGGTAGCGGCCCAGCCACAGGTTGTCTTTCACGGTGCGGGTCAGGGCCTGGTTCAGCTCCTGGTGCACCATGGCCACCCCGCTCTCCAGGGCCTCCTTGGAGCTTTTGAACTCCACTTCCTTGCCGTCCAGGGTGATGGAGCCCTCGTCCCGGCGGTAGATGCCGAACAGGCACTTCATCAGGGTGGACTTGCCCGCGCCGTTTTCCCCCATGAGGGCGTGGACGGTGCCGGGCCGGACGGTGAGGTTCACGCTGTCCAGCGCCTTGACGCCGGGGAAGGACTTGGAAATGCCCCGCATTTCCAGCAGTGCCGGCTGATCCATACGGTTCCTCCTCTCTCAATATGAGCAAGCGGGGCTGCCCACCGGCAGCCCCGCTCGTCTGTGGGTCAGTATACGGTATGTTTCAAGCTCTTTATGGGGCTTAGTCCTCGCTGCTGGCGTCGTACACGCCGTAGGGGACGCGGATCTTGGCCACGCCTTCGTCCACGGTGTAGTCGCCGGTGTTGTCCATCAGGCCGGCGCCGGACTGGACGTTCTTCACCAGGGTCAGGATGGTGGAGGCCATGCCCACGGCGTCCTGCTTGATGGAGCCGGTCATGTTGCCCTGCTTGATGAGGGCCTTGGCGTCGTCGGTGGCGTCCACGCCGAACACGGGGATGATGGTGGTGCCTTCGCCGTTGTTGTAGCCCACGTTCTGAAGGGCGGAGATGGCGCCGGTGGCCATGCCGTCGTTGTTGGCGATGACCAGCTCGATCATGTTGTTATTGTCCTTGTTGTAGGAGCCCAGCAGGGTGACCATGTAGTCGTTGGCGGCCTGGGCGGACCACTTGCCGGCGGTGTCCACCAGGTACTTGGTGGCGGCGCTGGCGTCATAGTACTCCAGCTCGGGCTTGCCGGCGGCGGTGAGCACCTTGTTGGCGTCCTCCACGCCGAACTGGGTGCGGGCCTCGGCCTCAGCGTTGGCCTCCTGGCCCTTGAACATGACGTAAGAGATCTTGCCGTCGCCGTTCAGGTCCACCTTGTCGTAGTTCTCCACCAGGTAGTTGCCGATCATCTCGCCCTGCATGTGGCCGGCGTCGGGGGCGTTGGTGCCCACGAAGGCGCACTTGTCATAGCTGTTGATCACGTCGTTGTCGGCCACCTCGCGGTTGAAGAAGATCACGGGGATGCCGGCGGTCCGGGCGGCCTCAACGATGTCCTTGGCGGGGTCGGAGGTGGAGGTCTCCACGATGTTGACGATGAGCAGCTTGGACCCGGCGGTGATGGCGGTGTTCACCTGGTCGGACTGGGTGGGCTGGCTGCCGGCGGCGTCCCAGTTGTTGGGCTTAATGCCCAGCTCGCCCAGCTGCTGGTCCAGGGAGGCGCGGACGGTGGAGATGTACACGTCGGAGAAGTCGTAGTAGAACACGTCCACCCGCAGGTCGTCGGCGGGGGCGGGGTTCCCGTCGGGCTTCTTGGACTCGGTGGTGTCGGGGGCCTTGCTGGTGTCGGCGGCGGGCTCCTTGGGGCCGCAGCCGGCGAACAGGCCCAGCATCATAACAGCAGCAAGAGCGAGAGCAAGCTTCTTTTTCATTCTCAGTTCCTCCTATTGAACAGTTGAATTTGCCGGGAGGCGAACCTCTCAGCAGGGCCATTCTAACCGCTCCGCCGGGAAAAAGCGATAGAAAATTCTTTCCAATTATATGAAAAAACTTTGTTCTTCCCCGGAAGCCGCTGTCCCCAGCCGGTTTCGCCGGATAGAACAGGCTGGATTTCCCTCTTTTCCGCCGCTTGCCGGGATGCGACAAAAAAAGCTGTACTTTTCCATCCGGGTGTGGTATACTCCTTCAAACAGGTTCCGCCCCCGGGGCGTCGAGCCTCTTTCGTATGGCGTAAGGCGTCCAGCGGGGCGCTTTTTGATAGGCAGGGCACAGGACGGCACCGGCTGCGGGGCCGGACCCTCCCCCCGGCGGCGAGACAGGGCCGTCCGGGCGGGAGCCCGGTCCGCACAGCACAGGAGCGCGGAGCCGCCGCGGGCGGCGGAGCAATTCAGGTCCGCGCCGTGAGCGGGCAAAGCGCGGCAGCGCGGGGAATCGCGCCGCGCATCTTGTCGTGTCCGGCGTTCTCTGCCATCTACATAGGAGATCACAGGCGGGGCCCGCCGGGGCCTGGTCTTTATTTCCTTGCGCAAAAAAGAAGCGTCCGAGCCGTCGTGAACAGGCGAGGCGTGACAACATCATGAAAAAGGAGTTATTAAGGAGTCATTATGGCAGAAAAACTGAAAATCATCTCTCTCGGCGGTCTCAACGAGATCGGCAAAAACCTTACCGTCTACGAGTACGGAAACGACATTATCCTGGTGGACGTGGGCATGGGCTTCCCTGACGACGACATGTACGGCATCGACGTGGTCATCCCCGACTTCACCTACCTTATCCAGAACCGGGACCGCATCCGGGCCATCTTCATCACCCACGGCCATGAGGACCACATCGGGGCCATCCCCTACCTCATGCGGGACGTGAACGCCCCCATCTACGCCACTCGGATGTCGGCGGGCCTCATCAAGCTGAAGCTGGACGAGCACCGGCTCACCGACAAGGTGAAGCTCATCACCTGCGAGGCGGGCGAGACCGTGAAGGCGGGCAGATTCTCCGTGGAGTTCATCCACATCAACCACTCCATCGCCGACGCGGTGGCCTTCGCCATCCGCACTCCCGTGGGCGTGTGCGTCCACACCGGCGACTTCAAGATCGACCCCACCCCCATCCAGGGCGGCATGGCCGACCTGACCCGGCTGGGCGAACTGGGCAACCAGGGAGTGCTGGCCCTGCTGTGCGACTCCACCAACGTGGAGCGCCCCGGCTTCACCAAAAGCGAGCGCTCGGTTGGGGCCTCTTTCGACGCCCTCTTCCGGGGCTGTGAGCAGCGGATCATCGTCACCACCTTCGCCTCCAACATCGACCGCATCCAGCAGATCATCAACGTGGCGGCCAAATACGGCCGGAAGGTGGCGGTCACCGGCCGGAGCATGGAAAACGCCATGAAGGTGTCCACCGAGCTGGGCTATATGCACATACCCGCCGGGACGGTGGTGGACGTGGCCCACATCAAGACCCTCCCCCCCGCCAAGGTGTGCATCATCACCACCGGCAGCCAGGGGGAGACCATGTCCGCCCTCACCCGGATGGCCTTCAACACCCACCGGCAGGTGGACATTCAGCCCGGCGACCGGGTCATCATCTCCGCCTCCGCCATCCCCGGCAACGAGGACTCCATCGGCAACGTCATCAACGAGCTCTACCGCCGGGAGGCCGAGGTGGTCAACGAGCGGGAGCTGCCCCTCCACGTGTCCGGCCACGCCTGTCAGGAGGAGCTGAAGATCATCCACGCCCTGGTGCGGCCCAAGTTCTTCATCCCCGTCCACGGGGAGCAGCGCCACCTCAAGACCCACTCCAAGCTGGCCCGGGACATGGGCATGGACCCCCGGAACATCGTCATCAGCGACGTGGGCAGGGTCATCGAACTCACCCGGGACAGCGTCAAGCTCAACGGCACGGTGCCCGCCGGCAAGGTGTTCGTGGACGGCTACGGCGTGGGCGACGTGGGGGCGGTGGTCCTCCGGGACCGCCAGCACCTGGCCCAGGACGGCATGGTGGTGGTGGTGGTCTCCATGTCCGGGGAAGACGGATCGGTGATCTCCGGGCCGGACATCATCACCCGGGGCTTTGTGTACGTCAAGGAGTCGGAAGAGCTGATGGACGAGCTGCGCCAGGTGGCGGTGGAAGCGCTGAACACCTGCGAGCAGCGCCGTGTGCGGGACTGGTCGTCCATCAAGTCGGAGATGAAGGGCGCGCTGTCCGGCTATCTCTATAAAAAAACCAAGCGCAACCCCATGATCCTGCCTGTCATCATGGAGGTCTGAGCAAAAGGAGCGCGGCCCGGGTCTGTGGACCCGGGCCGCGCTTTGCCTCGGCTTTAAAAACCGCCGCAAGCGGTATATCGCTTGCGGCGGCGTGGAGCTGATGGTGGGAATCGAACCCACAACCTTCTCATTACGAGTGAGATGCTCTACCATTGAGCCACATCAGCCTATGACGGCTGCAACAAAAGACTGGCATATTTTACACCAGAACTCCCCGCTTGTCAAGGCGAAAATCTGGGAACCGGGTGAGCGCGCCCCTGGGAGCATCTTACATTTTTTAAGAATTTATAAAACCGGCCCCAGCAATATTGACAACGTAATATTATACGCTATATAATATTGCTCACAGAGGGTTGAGCGGACTTTGCGACGACGAAAGGAGGGAGGTCCTATGGCTTTCGCCATGAGTCCACAGCTGCTGGACGGCTGTGTGCTGGCGGTGCTGTCCCACGGGGACGCCTACGGCTACATTCTCACCCAGCAGGTGAAGTCCCGGCTGGATATCTCGGAGTCCACCTTGTACCCGGTGCTGCGGCGGCTCCAGCGGGACGGATTATTAAAGGTATACGACAGGCCCTACCAGGGCCGAAACCGCCGTTACTACGCCATCACCCCCGTGGGCCGGACCCAGCTGGCCCGGCGGCGGGAGGAATGGAGGCAGTTCCGGGACGGTGTGGAGGAGCTTTTAAAGGAGGACGAGGAAAATGGACAAACTTACCTATTTGGCTGAGCTGGCCGAGGGGCTGGCCCGCTGGGTCCCCGAGCGGGAGCGGCAGGACATCCTGCGCTACTACGCGGAGTATTTCGAGGAGGCCGGGCCGGACCGGGAGGCCCAGGTGATCCAGGAGCTGGGCGACCCCTGGGCGCTGTCCTGCCGCCTGGCAGTGGAGGGCGGCTACGTCACCCAGCAGCAGGCCGACAGTTGGATGCCCCCCAAACGGAAAAAGTGGCCCTGGATCTTGACCGGCGCGGCGCTGGCGCTGGCTGTCCTCATCACGATCCCGGTCATGCTGGTTGCCTCTCTGGCGGGGCGCTCCGTTGGCTCCAACGTGGCCTCCTTCATCACCGGGGAGGAGACGGCGGTGGTGGAGCAGGAGTACGAAGCGCAGTTTGACACGGTCTTCGAGGATAAGGCCTATGTGGAAGGCGCGGAATACGTAGAGGGCTTCTGGACCATGGAGGACGGATACCTGGAGGCGTTCAGCGAAATCGACATAGACGCCGGCATCGCCAATGTGATAGTGACCGCCGGAGAGGATTACACCCTGTTTATCAGCTCAGGCGCCACCTTGGGCGGCTACAGCCTGAAGTGGGAGGTCGAAGACGGCGTGCTCAAGATCAGGGACAGCGGCACGGCGGGGCATGTGCAGATCAACAGCTGGGAGGACTTCAAAAACACCTTCGGCATCAATGCCAGCGCCATGAATGTGACCATCACAGTCCCCGACGGAGTGGAGCTGAGCAAGCTCAAGGCAAAAACCGGCCTGGGGAATGTGTATTTGAGCGGCCTGACGGTGGAAAAAAAGCTGGATGCCGAGACGGGGCTGGGGAACATCGAGTGCTACGAGGTGGTTGCCTGGAATGAGGTGGATTTGGAGAGCGGCATGGGGGACGTGACCCTGGCAGTGGAAGAAGCGTACAGCGGCACAAAATTCGACCTCAAGACCGGCATGGGCACCGTGGAGGCCCAGATAAACTCCCTGGAAAAAGACTGGGATTACGAGGCCAAGACCGGCATGGGCAATGTGACCGTCAACGGGGACAGCCGGGGCTCCAAGGTCGAGCGCAAAAGCACGGGCGACTACAAGCTTGAGCTGGAGAGCGGCATGGGCGATATCAACCTGTATTTTCAGGACGACAGATGGTGATGTCAAGCGCTGAGCCGCGCGTCGCGAACAGGCGAAGCGTGACGACAGAAAACGGAAAGGAAACATCCTGGCGGAAGGCCGCCAGGATGTTTTTTTGTCCGGCGGCCCGTCCCACCCGTCTAAATCCCCAGGAAGGCGCTTATACTGATTTGTGGTTGCATTTTCCCACGGCCCATTGTATAATGAGTTGTTTCATCGAGAAAATGCGCTTTGACGCTGAACATATTGGGGTAATGAGTATGGAAACGAAGAACATCCGCGACTATTTACAGCCGGGAAAGCGGGCCCACCTGGTGGGCATCGGCGGGGTGTCCATGGCCTCCCTGGCGGAGGTGCTCCACGGAACGGGGGTCAAGGTCACCGGCTCCGACCAGCGGGAAAGCGCCACGGTTCTCCACCTGCGCCAGCTGGGCATCTCGGTGGTCATCGGCCACCGGGGCGAGAGCGTGGAGGGAGCGGACTGCGTGGTGCGCACCGCCGCCGTCCACGACGGCAACCCGGAGATCAAAGCGGCCCTGGACGGACGCATCCCTGTATTCGAGCGGGCCCAGGCCTGGGGGGCCATCATGCGGGACTATGAGAACGCCCTTTGCATCTCGGGCACCCACGGCAAAACCACCACCACCTCCATGTGCACCCACATCTTCATGGCGGCCCGCCGGGACCCCACGGTGATGATCGGCGGCACCCTGCCCCTGCTGGAGGCGGGCCACCGGGTGGGCCACGGGGACACCATTATTTTAGAGTCCTGCGAATACTGCAACTCCTTCCTGTCCTTCTTCCCCACCGTGGCGGTGATCCTCAACGTGGAGGCCGACCACCTGGACTTTTTCAAGGACCTGCCCGACGTGGAGCGGTCTTTCCGGGCCTTTGCCGACAAGGTGCCGGAAAACGGCCTCATCGTGGCCAACTGCGAGGACGAGAACACCATGGCCACCCTGAAGGGCGAGACCCGGCCCGTCATGACCTTCGGCATTGAAAAGGGCGACGTTCACGCCGAGGGCCTGTCCATGGACCACGGCTTCGGCTCCTTCGACGTGGTGTACCAGGGGGAGAAGTACGCCCACCTGGACCTGTCCGTGCCGGGGGTGCACAACGTGAAAAACGCCCTGGCCGCCGCCGCCGCCGCCATCGCCCTCAAGGTGCCCGGCCGGGCGGTGGAGGACGGCATGAGGGATTTCCGCCTGCCCGGACGGCGCTTCGAGTACAAGGGGATGTACAACGGCGCGGAGGTGTGCGACGACTACGCCCACCACCCCGGGGAGCTGGCGGCGCTGTTCGACACGGCGGCGGCGCTGGACTTCAAGCGGGTGCTCTGCGCCTTCCAGCCCCACACCTACTCCCGGACCCACGAGCTGTTCGACGACTTTGTGGAGGTGCTCCAGCGGCCCGCCGTCACCCTGCTGGCGGAGATTTTCGCCGCCCGGGAGGACAACGACGTGGGGATTTCCTCCGCCGATCTGGCGGCGAAAGTTCCCGGAAGCGTGTTCTGCCCCACCCTGGAGGACGTGACGGCCAAGCTGAAGCGGCTGGCCCAGCCGGGAGACCTGATTTTGACCGTTGGAGCCGGAGACATCTATCTGGCCGGGGAAGCGCTGGTGAAAAGCGCGGAGCCGTCGTGAGCCGCGCGGCATGACAGCTTATAAATTAAACAGCCGCCCGCCTGACTCTGGCGGGCGGTTTTTATGCCCGGCGGGGAGGCCGCGCAAATTTTTTCGGAAAAACGCAACCAAACGGGGCTCAATTCCGTATTAACAGCAGAACGGCAGAGAGGAGGGAGCCTATGGAGGAGCCGTGGAACGACCCCGGCGCGCTGGCCAGGGAGTATGCCCCGGCGGTGTACCGTCTGGCCTACGCCCGGACGGGCAGCCGGGCCGACGCGGAAGACGTGATGCAGGAGGTTTTTCTCCGGGTGGTCAAGACCAGGCCGGTCTTTGACAGCGGGGCCCACGCCAAGGCATGGCTGCTGCGGGTGGCCTCCAACTGCGCCAACGACCTGTTCCGCCTGCCCTGGCGCAGGCGGGAAGAGCCGCTGACGGAGGACATGACCGCCCCGGAGGCCCAGGAGCCGGGCAGTGTGACCCAGGCGGTGCTGTCCCTGCCCGCCCGGTATCGGATTCCGGTCCATCTGTACTATTACGAGGGCTATTCGGTGGCCGAGGTGGCCGGGCTTCTGGGAAAGAGCCAGGGGACGGTCAAATCCCGCCTGTTCCGGGCCAGGGAGCTGCTGCGGGACAAGCTGAAGGAGGAGGACGAGGTTGAAGGAAGAATATAGGCGCGAGATGGAGCAGCTGGGTCCCCGGCCCGAGGAGCTGGAACGTCTCTACAGGGTGATGGAAGGAGGAGCCGAGATGAAAAAAACAAAAAGATTGGGAGGCAAGGCGGCGGCTGTGCTGGTGTGCGCCGCGCTGATGGTGACGGCGGCCGCGGCGGCCACGGTCCCCGCGGTGTGGGAGGCGCTCCAGGACCGCCTGGGGGCCTTCGCCCCCTACGCCCAGACCATCGAGGGGGCGGCGTGCGCCGACCAGGGCGTGGAGGTGCGGGTGCTCAGCGCCATTTCCGACGATTTGGAGGCCTGGGTCTATCTGTCGGTCCGGGACGTGGAGGAGGACCGGCTGAACGAATTTTTGACGCTGGACGGAAAGCTGACGGCGGGAGAGGCGAAAGAGCCGGAAGAGGGCAGCGTACTTTGGATGTGGTTTACGGAGCCCTTTTCCACCAGCCGGTTTGAGCTTGTCTCCTACGACGCAGAGACAAAGACCGCGCTGCTCTCAGCCAGGGTTTCTTATGACGCTTGGACCCAGCCCAACGGGGCGGCCAGACTGGATATTTCAGGAATGACGACCCAGAAAGGGCGTATGCGGGGCAGCGTCTCCTGCGCGTCCGTCACCGGGGCGGAGCTGAAAAGCCTGCCCGCAGGCGAAAACGACAAGGTGATCTATAAGCTGTACCATCGCCGCGGCACTGATCCTAAGTATGCTTATGACGACGGCACGGATTACTTTCTGCCCGACGAGCAGGTGGTGCTTGCCCCCGGCCAGACCCCCATGGACATCGAGGGGACGGAGGACATGCGCATCTCCTCCATGGGCTTTGCCAGCGACGGCTGTTTCCACATCCGGCTGGAGCTTGCCCAGGGGATTGCGCCGGAGCTGGACGAAGATTACGGGGTCAGCAGGCTGTACATCAGCCTGTCGGACAGCCATTGGGACAGCGCTTATCGTCTTTACCAGGAGCGGCTGGTGGAGGGCGGCATAGACATCCTGTTCCCTCTGCTCAAGGCGGAGAACCTGGAGGGAATTCAGAGCCGTGAGGCAGGTATTTTTGGAGGCTACACCCGGCCGGGTACGGACATTGAGGGCTCCTGGTCCACCGAATTCGAGCTGGACTACTACCCGTCCGCCGTTCTGGACTGGACGGGCGAGCTGGACGGGTGGCAGGTGGAGCGGGTGACGGTCTCCCCGCTGAGCGTCACCATGAAGAGCAACGCCTCCGGCGGGCTTGACATCCCCCTGTACGCCGTCAAAAAGGATGGCTCCACCGTGGCCGCCCAGCTCGGCCGCAGCGGCTACAACAATGTGGGCGCGATGCGCAGAGAAAAAGAAGAGAAGTGGGAAGCCTACGCCACTTGGAAGTTCGAGGAGCCGGTGGAGGTGGAGGATTTGGTCTCCCTCAGGCTGGGGGACGGGGTGATCCCGGTGAATTGAGCGAACCCACGGCATACAGACGGCCCGCCCGGAGATCCGGGCGGGCCTTTTGTCAGCGCTCCTGCAAAAACAGCGTGTCCAGCATCCGCTTGAAAATGCCGGCCATGGACAGCCGGGGCACCTCCTGGGCGGCCACCAGGTCGATGGTATCCACCTGTTCGCCGTCCACCAGCACCCGCAGCTCGCCCAGCTTCTGGCCGGGCTCCACCGGGGCTTCCACTTGCTGGACCACCTCCAGCTGGGTGGTGACCGCCCCGGTTTTGCTCTTCTCCAGCAGGATGGAGCACTCCCGGGCTGTGACGGGCTGTACGGTGTCCTGGACCCCCAGCAGCACCTCCACCGGGGGAATGGCCTGGTCGGGGTAGACGGGGGTGATGGCGTAGTTGGCGAAGCCGTAATTCAGCAGGGTCTTGCAGCTCTCAAAGCGGTCGTTGGAGGTGGGGGCGTGCATCACCACGGCGATGAGCTCCATGCCGTCCCGCTCGGCGGTGGCCGACAGGCAGTACAGAGCCGTGTCGGTGAAGCCGGTTTTCAGCCCCGTGGCTCCCTCGTAGTAGAAGATGAGCCGGTTGGTGTTGGACAGCTGAAACGCGCCATCCCGGAGGGTGTCCATCCAGATGGTGGTGTACTCCCGGATGGCGGGGTGGTTCAGGACCAGTTCCCGGCTCATCAGGGCGATGTCAAGGGCGCAGGTCAGGTGGCCCGCGGCGGGCAGGCCGGTGCAGTTGAGGAAGGTGGTGTGCTCCATGCCCAGTTCCCTGGCCCTGGCGTTCATGCGCTCCACAAAGGCGGTTTCGCTGCCCGCCAGGTGCTCGGCCAGGGCCACGGCGCAGTCGTTGGCGGACACCACCGTCACCGCCTTCACCATGTCCCGGACGGTCATCTGCTCGTTTTCCTTCAGCCAGATTTGGGACCCGCCCATGGAGATGGCGTGGGGGGATGCGGTAACCATGTCGTCCCAGCCCAGATTGCCGCTGTCGATGGCCTCCATCACCAGCAGCAGGGTCATCACCTTGGTGACGGAGGCGGGCTCGTACTGGGTGGTGGCGTTCTGCTGGCACAGCACCTTTCCGGTGGTCTTTTCCATGAGGATGGCGGAGGGCGCGGTGACCTCCGCGGGGACGGCGTAAGCCGGGACGCTGAGCAGGCACGCCATGGCCAGGCCCAGCCCCAGGGCGGTAATTCGTTTCATGGTTGATGAACCTCTTTCCATAGGTATTGTCAGGCGGGGCGGCCCGCCCGTATGGGGTAAGGATGTGAAAAAATCCCCGGTCCTATGCGTGGAAAAACCAGGCGGGACCGACTCCCTGTGTGGAAAGCCGGAAATCCGGGCATACTGGCACTACCTTAAAAAAAGGAGTGATTTTAAATGGGTAAGATGGACAAATACCTCTGCGTGTGCGGCTGGGTGTATGACCCGGAGCTGGGGGACCCGGACGGCGGCATCGCCCCCGGCACCCCCTTTGAGGACATCCCCGACGACTGGGTGTGCCCAGTGTGCCTGCTGGGCAAGGACGCCTTTTCCCCCATGTGAGGGCCGGACAGCCGGGGCCGCCGGGCTCCGGCTGTCTGTCATTTGACAGCTCAAAGGGTCTGTGATAAAATTAAATATTATGATTTTCAATGAAACGAGGTGGGACCCGTGGCGCTTTTGAGCATCATCGTCCCCTGCTACAACGAGGAGGCCACGGTGAGCGCCTTTTACGCCCGGGCCTCGGCGGTGTGCGCCGCCTTGGAGGGGGTGGAGACGGAGTTTCTCTTCGTGGACGACGGCTCCGCCGACGGCACGCTGGATATTGTGCGCAGGCTGGCGGCGGACCATGCGGGGGTGCGCTGGCTGTCCTTCTCCCGGAACTTCGGCAAGGAGGCCGCCATGTACGCCGGGCTGGAGCACGCCCGGGGGGATCTGGCCGCCGTCATGGACGTGGACCTTCAGGACCCGCCGGAGCTGCTGCCCGAGCTGCTGGAGGCGGTGGAGAGCGGGGAATACGACTGCGCCGCCGTCCGCCGGGTGGACCGGAAGGGAGAGCCTCCCATCCGGTCCTGGTGCGCCCGCCAGTTCTATAAGCTCATCAACAGGGTGAGCCGGACGGAGATCGTGGACGGGGCCCGGGATTTCCGGCTCATGACCCGCCAGATGGTGGACGCCATTCTGCGCCTGGGGGAGTATAACCGCTTTTCCAAGGGCATTTTCTCCTGGGTGGGGTTCCGCACCAAGTGGGTGGAGACGGTGAACGTGGAGCGGTCCGGCGGGGAGAGCAAGTGGTCCTTTTTCAAGCTGCTGGTCTACGCCCTGGACGGCATCATCGCCTTCTCCACCGCGCCGCTGGCGGTGGCCTCCATTCTGGGGCTGGCGCTGTGCGCGGCGTCCTTTTTTGCCATCGTTTTCGTCGTCGTCCGGCAGCTCCTGTGGGGCGGCAGCGCCTTCGGCTGGCCCTCCCTGGTGTGCATAGTTCTGTTTTTGGCGGGGATTCAGCTGTTTTGCATGGGCATTTTGGGACAGTATCTGGCCAAAACCTACTTAGAGGTCAAAAAACGGCCCATTTACATCCTGCGTGAGGAAGGAGAACACCGTGACGAGGCAGAATAATTTGCGCCGGGGGCTGGTATACCTGCTGTCCTTCGGCATCCCGGCGGGGGTGCTGCTGTGTCTGTACATGAAGATGGGCATGGCCCCCTGGGGAGACCGAACCATCCTCATCAGCGACATGGCCGACCAGTATGTGGAGTTCTTCTGCGCCCTGAAGCAGGGGGACCTGTTCTTCTCCTGGTCCAAGACCATGGGGACCAGCTACATCGGGGTGTTCTCCTACTACGTGTCCAGCCCCTTGTCCCTGCTCACCCTGCTGGCGCCCAACGAGAACATGCCGGTGGCGCTGATGTTCCTGACGGTGCTCAAGCTGGGGCTGGCGGGGCTGAGCTACGCCGTATTTTCCACCCGGAAATTTCCCGGCGCTGAGATCACCACAGTGCTGTGCGCCTCCTGCTACGGGCTGATGTCCTACAACATCGCCTTCTCCCTGTCCATCATGTGGCTGGACGGGGTGATCTGGCTGCCCCTTATCCTGCTGGCCCTGGAACGGGTGCTGGAGGGCCGGGGCGCGGGGCCCTTCATTGCCGCCCTGTCGGTGTGCTTTGTGTCCACCTGGTACATCTCCTATATGACCGGCATCTTCTGCTGCGTCTATCTAACCGTGCGGCTTATCACCCTTCAGCCGAACCGGGACGCCCTGCTCCAGGTGTTTAAGCGCTTCTTCGGCGGCGCGGCCTGCGCCCTGGGGCTGACGGCCTGGCTGTGGCTGCCCACCTTCCTGGCCATGTTCTACGGCAAGTTCCAGGAGAGCGGCTGGCACTTCTCACGCATGGTGTACGGCCCCCTGTCCGGCATATTCAGCCAGCTCCGGCCGGGACAGCTGGCCACCGTCACCAGCAGCGGCCTGCCCAACATCTTCTGCGGAACCCTGGTGGTTATCCTCTGCGTGATCTATTTTTTCCTGCGGGCCGTTCCCCTGCGGGAGAAGCTGGCCAGCGCAGGGGCTCTGGCCTTTTTGTTCCTCTCCCTGTGGTCCACGGTGCTGGACCGGATCTGGCACCTGTTCAAGTACCCCAACTGGTTCCCCTTCCGCTGGTCCTTCGTGGTGTCCTTCTTCCTCATCTATCTGGCCAACCGAACCGTCCCCCTGCTCCTGGACGCGCTGAAGGAGGAGCCCCGGCCCCTGCTGGCCAAGGGGCTGGCGGCGGCTTTCCTCCTGCTCACGGTGGGGGAGCTGCACTACAACGCGGAAACCCTGCTGAACGTGCTGGACGGCATCTTCCACTACCAGTCCTACGGCGCCTACTGGGACTACTACACCGCCAACGCCCAGCTGGTGGACCTGGCCAATACGGACAGCGGCGGGGCGTTCTGCCGGATGAACTCGGCGGAGGACCGGGGCCACAACGCCCCCCTGTCCTTCGGCTACCCCGGCGTCACCCATTACAGCAGCGTGTACAACACCGAGGTCAACGACCTGCTCCACGACCTGGGGCTGGCCCAAGCATGGTTCTGGTGCTCGGGCTACGGCTCCACCCCGGTGACCGACGCGTTATTTAACATCCGCTACACCCTCAGCCCCTATGAGATGCCGGGGTATGAGCTTCTGGGCGAGGTGCGGGGGCTGAAGCTGTGGAAAAACCCGGATGTGCTGCCTCTGGCCTTCTTACAGCCCGAAAAGACCGGGGAATTGGGGGGAGACACCCCATTTGACCGCCAAAACGACCTGATTTCCCGGCTGTTGGGGGAGGAACAGGAGCTGTTCACCCCCGTCCCCGCCGTGGCCGGCCCCGGATTGGAGGAGACCTCCTTCACCTTCCTGGGCACGGGAAAACCCGTCTACGCGGACCTATCCGCCCAGGGAATCGGGGACGTGCTGGTAAACGGGGAAACCATCCTGACCCTGGGCAGGAGCGAGCAGATGTCCATTCACTATATCTGCACCCCGGCGGCGGGGGAGGTCTGCACCGTCGCCGTCCGGCATGAGGGAGACTGGACCGGAGAGCTGTGGGAGCTGGATCAGGCGGGGCTCCACGAGGCCGTGGAACGGCTGAACAACACCCGGATTACGTCGGTGGAGCGGGACGGAACGGTCCGGCTCACCGCCCAGAGCGGCGAGGGGCAGGTCCTGGCCACCACCATCCCCGCCGAAAACGGCTGGAAAGCCTATGTGGACGGCCAGGAGGCATCCACGTCCACATGGCTGAACGGCGCGTTTATGGCCGTGTTCCTGCCCCAGGGGACGCACCAGATCGAGCTGTGCTATACCGCCCCCGGGCTGGTCCCCGGCGCGGCACTGGGGGCGGTCTCAGCCCTGTCACTGGTGGCGCTGGCACTACTTCCTTTTTTCTTTGGAAAGAAAAAAGGAAGCGAAAAAAGAAACTTTTAGACGCCCCTCCATTCTATGAACCACATTTTAAGGCCGTGTAGAAACCTATTGGTTCCTGCACGGCCTTAAAATAACATATATCACATTTTTTCTGTTTTTTCGCCAGCTTCGCTGCCGGGAGCATACTGAATGGATCACACCGCGTTTCGCAGCGGTCTAAAAGTTCTTTTTGGTACTTTTTCTTTCAAGAAAAAGTACGGCCTTATGAGGCCCCTTCCTCCTCCTGTGCAGGCAGGACCACCACTTTGATCTCCAGCACCCGGTGGTGCTCGGCCCGGGTGACGGTGACGTCCAGGTTCTCCCACACAAAGTGGTCCCCCGGCTCGGGAACCCGGCCCAGCTCCTCCAGCACCCAGCCGGACACGGTGGCCGCGTCGCACTCGCCGGTGAGCTGAAACAGCTCGTACATATCGTCCAGATCGGCGGAGCAGGCGATGAGATAGCTTCCGTCGGGCTGCTTGCGGAACTGCTCCACCACCTCGTCGTGCTCGTCCCAGATCTCGCCCACCAGCTCCTCCACAATGTCCTCCATGGTGAGGATGCCCTCGGTGCCGCCGTACTCGTCCACCACCACCGCCATCTGGGTCTTGGTGCGCTGGAACTGGCGCATGAGGTCGTCAATCTTCGTCCCCGAGGTGATGTGGAGCACCGGCCGCACCAGGGGGGACAGCTGGTCCCGGCCGTGGTAGCGGGCGGAGAACAGGTCCTTTTGGTGGATCACCCCCACGATGTCGTCAATGCTCTCATGGTACACCGGCAGGCGGGAATAGCCCTCGGCGGCAAATACCGCCGCCACCTCCGCCAGGGAGGACACGTCCTCCACGGCGATCACGTCCACCCGGGGGGTGAGGATGTCCCCGGCCTCCAGGTCGTCAAAGCGGATGGCGGAGCGGATCAATTGACTCTCCTCCCGGTCCAGGCCGCCCTGGTCCTCCGCCTCCTCCACCATGGTGACCAGCTCCTCGTCGGTGATGCCCTCGTCCTCCGACTTGTGGAACAGCCTGCTCAGCAGCTTCTTCCAAAGGCCGAACAAGAAGTTCAGCGGGGTGAGCAGCGCCATGAACAGCCGCAGCAGGGGCGCGGAGAACATGGCGAAGGCCTCGGGGGACTCCTTGGCCAGGCTCTTGGGAGAGACCTCGCCAAAGATCAGCACCACCACTGTGAGCACCAAGGTGGAGACCGCCGGACCGTTCACCTCGTCGATGAGCTTGATGAACAGCAGGGTGGACAGGGTGGCGGCCACGTTGTTGACGATGTTGTTGCCGATGAGGATGGTGGACAGCAGCTTGTCGTAGTCCTCCGCCAGGGCCAGGGTTTTTTCCGCCTTTTTGTCGCCGTTGTCGGCGCGGCTCTTCAGGCGGATGCGGTTCAGGGAGGTGAAGGCCGTTTCAGTGGCGGAAAAGTAGCCGGACATGACCACCATCAGCACCAGCACGGCCAGCAGTATCATACTGTCAGGGTCCATGGGGACAAAATCAACTCCTAAAATAAGTAAAGATTTACCTTTTATAAGGTATTGCAAAATATATACCATACTTTTGGGGAAAAAGCAAGAGGGAGTTCCTGCCCCGGTCCCTCCGGCGGCGGGAAAAACGGCGGATTTGAAGCTTTCCTGCTTTAGCGCGGAAAAACTTTCTTTGGAGCGGGAGGCAGGTTTTCTCGCGGCTCAAACCCTTAAAAATTTTTTCTTTTCCCTCTTGACAATCAGAGAGTTTTGCGCTAACATATGAGCAGTTGTTCATATATTAGTTTGAAGAAAGGAGCGCGCCTATGACGGGACCCAATGAGATCGAGCGCTGCGGCTGTCTCTTCGTCCACGAGGACACGGTGCGGCAGGTGCTGGGCGGGATGCCCGGTGACGAGACCCTTTACGACCTGGCGGAGCTGTTCAAGGTGTTCGGCGACTCCACCCGGATCAAAATCCTCTACGCCCTGTTTGAAGCGGAGCTGTGTGTGTGCGACATCTCCAAGCTGCTGGGGCTCACCCAGTCGGCGGTGTCCCACCAGCTGCGGGTGCTGAAGGGAAGCCGGCTGGTAAAGTTCCGCCGGGAGGGGAAAACTGTGTTTTACTCCCTGGCCGACGGCCACGTGCGCAAGATCATCGCCCAAGGGATGGAGCATGTGAACGAGTAGCGCGAACCGAATGTTTTGTTCCTTTTTCTTGAAAGAAAAAAGCAGGGCCCCCGCGTATTATTTTGGAAAGGATGAATCACCATGAAAAAGACTTTCAAGCTCATCGACTTGGACTGTGCCAACTGCGCCGCGAAAATGGAGGACGCCATTAAGAAGCTCCCCGGCGTTACCGGTGCCACCGTCAGCTTTCTCACCCAGAAAATGACCATCGAGGCGGAGGACGTGGACGCCGTCATGAAGGACGTGGTAAAGGTCTGCCGCCGGGTGGAGCCCGACTGTGAGATCGTGCTGTGAGCCGGACCTTCTGGGACCGGGCCGCCGGACTGTACGACCTGTTTGAGTGGAGCAACCGGAAGGTAAACGACGCCGCCAGGACCCGTGCAGGGGAACTGATTCCCGCCGGAGCCCGGGTACTGGACTGCGCCGCCGGGACGGGGGAGTTTTCCCTGGCCGCGGCGAAACGGGCGGGCTCGGTGCTGTGTACCGACCAGTCGGAAGCCATGCTGGCCCGGGCCCGGAAAAAGGTCCAAAAGCGGGGGCTGTCCAACGTGAGCTTTGCCCGCCGGGACATCACCGCCCTGCCCGACCCGGACGGGAGCTTTGACGCGGTGATTGCCGCCAACGTGCTCCACCTGCTTCCGGACCCGGAACCCGCTGTCCGGGAGCTGTGGCGGGTCGTTGCCCCCGGAGGCAGGCTCATCCTGCCCACCTACCTTCAGGGAAAGGCGGGGACGGCCTACGGGGCCATGATTAAGATTTATCAGGGCGTGGGCTTTCACTACGAGCACGCTTTTACCTCGGAGACTTACCGGGAATTTTTGGAGCGCCTGAAGCTGGCCCCGGTGGCGCTGGAGGTCATTCCCGGCGGCGTGCCCGAGGGGATCGGGATACTGGAAAAGTGCTGAGCCGTTGCAGGTAACGGCTCTTTTGGGGCCCCGCAAAGCCGCCCTTTGGCTTTGTGGGGCGAGAAGGGGCAGCGGAATGAGCGATTTTTCGCCGCAGGCGGAAATGAGCGATATGCAGCTTGTCCCGACAACAGCGGACTGTACATCCGCGATAGGAGTTGATTTATTATGACCAGGAAGCAAAAAAAGACGCTGATCCGTATCATTGTGGCGGCGGTGCTGCTGATCGCTGCGGTGCTGTTAAACCGTATGGACGGGGGATATTTCTATTTGGGGGAAAACAGGCCCCCGCTGGCGGTCCCGTTTTTGTTTGAGGCGCGTCCCGCCCAGGATGCCGCCGGGAATGGGACAGTCGTTTATTTGCTGCGCCTGTGGTGGCTCTACCTCATCCCCTACCTCATCATCGGCTGGGACATCCTCTGGAAGGCCATCCGCAACATCGGCCACGGGCAGATTTTCGACGAGAACTTTCTCATGTGCGTGGCCACCGTCGGCGCGCTGGTACTGGGAGAGTACTCCGAGGCTGTGGGGGTCATGCTGTTCTATCAGGTGGGCGAGCTGTTCCAGAGCTATGCCGTTGGCAAGTCCCGGCGCTCCATCGCCCAGCTCATGGACATCCGGCCCGACGTGGCCAACGTGGAGCGGGACGGGCAGATTTTAGAGGTGGACCCCGAGGAGGTGGCGGTGGGCGAAACCATCGTCGTCCGTCCCGGGGAAAAGGTTCCCCTGGACGGCGTGGTCATTGAGGGGGCGTCCTCCCTGAACACCGCCGCCCTCACCGGCGAGTCCGCCCCCCGGGACGTGGCCGTGGGCGGGGAGCTGCTGTCTGGCTGCGTCAACATCACCGGGCTGCTGAAGGTCCGGGTCACCAAGGAATTTGGCCAGTCCACCGTGGCCAAGATCCTGGATTTGGTGGAAAACGCCGCCTCCAAGAAGGCCAAGGCGGAAAACTTCATCACCCGGTTCGCCAAATACTACACCCCCGCCGTGGTGTTCGCCGCCCTGGCCCTGGCGGTGATCCCCTCTCTTGTCACTGGGGACTGGTCCGTCTGGGTCCACCGGGCCCTCACCTTCCTGGTGATCTCCTGCCCCTGCGCCCTGGTGATCTCCATTCCCCTGTCCTTCTTCGGGGGCATCGGCGGGGCCTCCGCCCAGGGCATCCTGGTGAAGGGGGGCAACTACCTGGAGCTGCTGGCTAAAACCGAAACGGTGGTGTTCGACAAGACGGGCACCCTGACCCAGGGGGTCTTTGAGCTGTCCACCCTGGTCCCCGCTCCCGGTGTGACGGAGCGGGAGCTGCTGGAGTGCGCCGCCTTGGCGGAACGCCACTCCGGCCACCCCATCGCCCAGTCCCTGCGCAGGGCCTTGGGCGGAGAAACCGACCCCGGCCGGGTGACCGGCGTGGAGGAGCTCCCCGGCTACGGCGTGTCCGCCCTGGTGGACGGCAGGCGGGTGCTGGCGGGCAGCGGGAAGCTGATGAAAAAAGAGGGGGTGGACTTCCAGCCCTGTAATCAGGCAGGCACCCTGGTCCACGTGGCCCGGGAGGGAACGTATCTGGGCTGCGCCGTCATCGCCGACCGGGTGAAGCCCACCGCCCCCGCCGCCGTCAAGGCCCTCAAGGACCGGGGCATCCGCACCGTCATGCTCACCGGGGACAGCCAGACGGTGGGCCAGGCCGTGGCGCAGGAGCTGGGGCTGGATGAGGTCCACGCCCAGCTGCTCCCCGGGGACAAGGTGGACCGGCTGGAGGACCTGCTCTCCCGCAAGAGCCCCAAGGGCGTGCTGGCCTACGTGGGCGACGGGGTGAACGACGCCCCGGTGCTCAGCCGGGCTGACGTGGGCATCGCCATGGGGGCCATGGGCTCCGACGCCGCCATCGAGGCCGCCGACGTGGTGCTCATGGACGACGACCCGGCCAAGCTGGCGCGGGCCATGGACACGGCCCATAAATGTATGCGCATCGTGAAGGAGAACATCGTGTTTGCCCTGGGGGTAAAGGCCCTGTTCCTCATTCTGGGGGCGGCGGGCCGGACCACCATGTGGGGGGCGGTGTTCGCCGATGTGGGGGTGGCCGTCATCGCCATTTTGAACGCCACCCGGATGCTGAAAACCAAGGTGTGAGCTATTACGGGGGCCCCACGAAAGCGCCTTCCGCTTTCGTGGGGAGAGGAGGGCCAGCGGAATGAGCGATTTTCCGCCACAGGCGGAAATGAGCGATATGCAGCTTGCCCCGACGAAAGCCGCGGGCTGCGGACAGGCGAGCGCGTGACAGTAGTGCAACGGGTCCTCTTCGTATCAGAATATACAAAGCCCCCCTGTCAAGGGGGGCTTTTTTGGCCTTTCTGGTGATTGACAGTGGGGCGGGTGAAACATATAATGTATAATACGCTAAAGTATTAAAATTCAAGCCGTTTCTAAGGAGGAAGAGATATGGGAACTCAGCGCGTTTACAACTTCTCCGCCGGTCCGTCCATGCTGCCTTTGGAGGTGCTGGAGCGGGCGGGGCGCGAAATCACCAACTACCAGGGCTCCGGCATGTCCGTGATGGAGATGAGCCACCGCTCCAAGGTGTTCCAGAAGATCTTTGACGACACCAAGGCCAATTTCATCCGGCTGCTCCATGTGCCCGACAACTATAAGGTGCTGTTTTTGCAGGGCGGGGCCTCCAGCCAGTTCTCCATGGTCCCCCTGAACCTCATCGGCAAAACCGGCAGGGCGGACTACGCCGTCACCGGCAACTTCGCCAATGTGGCCTATAAAGAGGCCAAGAAGTACGGCGATATCAGCCTGGCCGCCTCCAGCGGGGACAGAAACCACACCTACATCCCCCAGCAGGACCAGCTGAAGCTGGACCCCCAGGCCAGCTACTTCTACTACTGCGCCAACAACACCATCTACGGCACCGAGTGGCAGTACGTGCCCGACACCGGAGATGTGCCCATCGTGTGCGACATGTCCTCCAACTTCCTGTCCCGGCCGGTGGACGTGTCCAAATATGGGATCATCTTCGGCGGGGCCCAGAAGAACCTGGCTCCGGCGGGGCTCACCATCGCCGTGGTCCGGGAGGACCTGGCGGGCCATGAGCTGCCCTACACCCCGCTGATGATGAGCTATCAGTCCATGATCGACAAGGACTCCATGTACAACACGCCCCCCTGCTGGTGCATCTACATGCTGGGGCTGGTGCTGGAGTGGCTGGACTCCAAGGGCGGCGTGGAAGGCATGGAGAAGATCAAGCACAGCAAGGCCGCCCTGCTGTACGATGTGCTGGACAGCTCCAAACTGTTCACCTGCGCGGCGGAGAAGGCCAGCCGGTCCGACATGAACGTCACCTTCCGCTCCGCCAGCGAGGAGCTGGACGCCAAGTTCGTCAAGGAGGCCGCAGAGGCCGGGTTCACCAACCTGAAGGGCCACCGGAACGTGGGCGGTATGCGGGCGTCCATCTACAACGCCATGCCTGTGGAGGGCGTGGAGAAGCTGGCGGACTTCATCCGGACATTCGACAAAGCTAACTGATATGGCGGATAAACTGCTGGAGAACAATGAACGGGCCCGGAAAAATGCCCGTGAGGTGTATGAGCTGGCCCGGAGGATTACGGCGGAGATCCACACCGAGCACCACCGCCCCGCCGTCCGCTTCACGCTGGAACCGGGAGAGCCGGGTATCTTCGGGAGCAAGGCGGGGGGCACGCCCTATCTGCCCCACGATATGCCCTGGCCGCTGGACGCCAAGAGAGGCGCACTTGGACTGCTGGCCCAGGTGGACTGCGGGTCGCTGTGCGGCCTGCCCGATTTTCCCACAACGGGGTTGCTGCAATTTTTCATTGGGTTGGATGATGTGTCCGGGATGAGCTTCGACGACCAGACGGCCCAAACAGGTTTTCGGGTGCTCTACCACGAAATTGTGGATTCCACCGTCACGGCAGAGGAGGTGGAGGCCAAGCGCCCGCCTAAGCCGGCGGATGCGGAGGACTGGTTCCCGGTGGCGCGAAACTGCCGCATTGTCCTCTCCGCCCCAGTGGAGCAGGGGATGAACGAAGCGGACCCGCGCTTTGACCTATTGTTCGCCGGAAAGTGGAATACTCTGCGCCCGGATATCCCTATCAAGGGCACCTGGGATATGCACAAGCTGGTTGCTGAACGGCTGCGTGATTATGACGTGACCTACCAGCCCGGCTGGGAATCCACGTATCATCAACTGGGGGGCTATCCCTATTTTACCCAGTCCGACCCTCGGCCGGGGCAGTACGATGATCTGGACGTGCTGCTGTTCCAGCTGGACAGCGACGGGAACAAAGAGGTGGGGGACTTAGTTCTTTGGGGCGACTGCGGTGTGGCAAACTTCTTCATCAGCCGGGAAGCCCTGTGCCGCCGGGACTTCTCTCGGGTGTGCTATAACTGGGATTGCTGCTGAGCGTTTATTAAAAATGAGGTGAAAACCATGTTCAATATCAAAACCATGAACAAAATCGCGGCGGTGGGTCTGGAGCGCCTGCCCGCAGAAAACTACGCCGTCGGCGACGGCGTGGAGAACGAGGACGCCATCCTGGTCCGCTCCGCCAAGCTCCACGACTACGTGTTCCCCGAGAATCTGTGGGCCATTGCCCGGGCGGGGGCGGGCGTCAACAATATCCCTGTCGAACGCTGCTCCGAGTCGGGCATCGTGGTGTTCAACACCCCCGGCGCCAACGCCAACGCGGTGAAGGAGCTGGTACTGTGCGCCATGCTGCTGGCCTCCCGGGACATCATCGGCGGCGCCCAGTGGGTGAAGGAGCAGGCCCGCACCCCCGGCGTGGACGTGGCCGCCGCCGTGGAAAAGGGCAAATCCGCCTTTGTGGGCCCCGAGGTGTACCGCAAGACCCTGGGCGTGGTGGGCCTGGGGGCCATCGGGGCACTGGTGGCCAACATCGGCCTGTCCCTGGGGATGGACGTGTACGGCTACGACCCCTACCTGTCGGTGGACGCCGCCCTGCGGCTGGACCGGCACATCAAGGTGGTGAAGGAGCTGGACGCCCTGTTCGCCAACTCCGACTATATCACCCTCCACCTGCCCTATATGGACTCCACCAAGGACACCGTCAACGCCGCCGCCCTGTCCAAGATGAAGGACGGGGTTCGGATCATCAATATGGCCCGGGGCGGGCTGGTGAACAACGCTGATATTATAGCTGCCCTGAAGTCGGGCAAGGCCGCCCGGTACGTCACCGACTTCCCGGACAATGAAATCACCCTGGGGGAGGGTGTGGTGGCCATCCCCCACCTGGGGGCCTCCACCCCCGAGAGCGAGGACAACTGCGCCGTCATGGCCGCCAATGAGCTCCGGGACTTTCTGGAAAACGGCAACATCAAAAACTCCGTCAACTTCCCCAACGTGATCATGGAGCGGTCCGGCGTTCAGCGGCTGTGCGTCATCCACCGCAACGTCCCCGCCGTCATCGCCAATATCACCACCCAGCTGTCCCAGGACGGGGTCAATGTGGAAAACATGACCAACAAGTCCAAGGGGGAGTACGCCTACACCATGGTGGACGCGGGCTCCAAGGTGGACGAAACGGTCATCGAGGATATCCGGAGGGTGCCCGGCGTTATCCGCATGCGGGTCATCTGAAGGCTGTCGGAAGAGCCGCCCCGTCCAGCTGGACGGGGCGGCGTTTTTCTCCTCTTGTATTTTTTCAAAGGGTTTGATAAGATAGGAAAGAGGCGGCGGACACCGCCTCTGTATTGGGATAGAAAGGGAGAGACCTATGAAAAAACGATGGACAGCCGCTTTTCTTGCCCTGGCCCTCGCTATTGTACTGCTGCCCGCCCCGGCCTTCGCCGCGGCGGCGGACGGCTCCGCAGGCAGCAGGCTCACCGGGGTGGACCGAGAGATCTATGAGTACTTAAAAAGCGAGATCATCCAGGTGGCCCAGGGAAAGAGAACCAGCACTGAATTCCGCATCCCCAGCCTGGACAGCCTGAACTGGACCCGGGAGGAGCTGGGGCTCACGGAGGGCAGCCAGGATAATGTGCTGGCCAAGCTGAAGGAGAAATTTTCCCAGAATGTCCATATGCGGCAGATCTACAACTGCCTGTCCGCCGACCTCCCCTATGATCTGTTTTGGAAGAACAACCGCTATTCCGTGGGGCAAACCTTCTCTCAGCAAGGGAATCAGGTGTCCGTCCGCGACTTTGTCTTTCGCATTGAGGTGGCCCCGGCCTACCGGGGGAGCGGAGCTTACTCCGTCAGCCCCGATAAGGTGGCCTATGCCCAGCAGGCGGCAAAAAACGCCCAGGCCATTGTGTCCAAGTATCAGGACCTGTCCGACTGGGACAAGCTGAAGGCCTACCGGGAGGAGATCTGCCGCCTGGTTTCTTACAACACGGCCGTGACCGGGGGCGGCGCGGACTATGGAGACCCTTGGCAGCTGGTATATGTTTTTGACGGCGACCCCAATACCAACGTGGTGTGTGAGGGCTATTCCAAGGCGTTTAAATATCTGTGCGACCTGTCCCGGTTTGACGGGGATGTAGTGTGCCGCATCGCCACAGGCGCCATGGGCGCGGGGCCCCACATGTGGAACGTGGTCCAGATAGACGGAAAGAACTATCTGGCGGATGTGACCAACTGCGACAGCGACACCCTGGGCGAAGGGGAGAAATTGTTCCTATCCGGTGCGCAGGGCTCGGCGGACGGCCAGACCTGGACCATCTCCAAGGGGAGCCTGCGGGCGGTGTACACCTACGCGGCGGAGGAGAAGGACATGTTTACCGGCGGCTGGCTTGCCCTCAGCGCAGGCGACTTTGTGCCTGGGGCGCCGACGGCGGAGCCGGACAGCGGCTTTGCGGACGTGCCCGCCGGAACCTACTTTGCCGTCCCCGTAGCCTGGGCCGTGGAGGAGCAGATCGCCAAGGGCACCTCCCCTTCCACCTACTCCCCCGGCGCACCCTGCACCCACGGTGAAATTCTCACCTTCCTGTGGCGGGCGGAGGGCGAGCCGGTGTCACCCGAAAACGCTTCCCTCATGCTGGGAGAGGATGAATTCTATGCCGGGGCGGTCCGCTGGGCCGCCGGCCTGGGTATGCTGGCGGAGGGCTTCGATCCCTGCGCCCCTTGTTCCCGGGCGGACGCCGTGCGGTATATCTGGTCCGCCTTTCAGCAGCCCTACGCTGCGGTGGGTTGCTTTGACGACGTGTCTTCCGGCGCGGAATATGCTCCGGCGGTGGGCTGGGCGGTGTCCGAAGGGGTCACCACTGGGACCTCGGACACCACCTTTGAGCCTGACACAATTTGCAGCCGGGGCCAGATCATCACCTTCCTCTACCGGGCCTATCAAAATCAGACGGACAAAATTTCCACAGAAATTTTATAAAAAGCTCTTTACAAACAGCTGGGACTGTGCTATGTTATTTAACAGTAATTATTCTTGTTAGCAACCAGGTGGAGAGGAGCGCCCATGAACAACGTCCGAACCAGTAAAAAACGGGACGCCATGCTGGCGCTGCTCCGACGCTCCCACTGTCACCCCAGCGCGGACTGGGTGTACCGGGAGCTGAAGGCCCAATACCCTGACCTGAGCCTGGGCACAGTGTACCGCAATTTGAACCACCTGTGTGAGCGGGGCCTCATTCAGCGGGTGGGGGCGGTGGACGGCCAGGAACGCTATGACGGAGTGGTTACGCCCCATTCTCACTTTATTTGCAGCCGCTGCGGCGTCATCATCGACCTGCCCGAGCAGTCGCCGGGCCGGGAGTGGCTGGACACCGCTGGTGTGCAATATGGATTTCAGGCGGAGGGCTGTGAGTTCATTGTCCGCGGCACCTGCCGGGACTGTGTGGACGTACAGGCCGACGCCGAACCCTGATTTTAAATATTGGAGGACAACTATCATGAAAAAATGGATTTGCTCTGTGTGCGGCTACGTCTATGAGGGCGAGACCCCCCCCGCCGAGTGCCCCGTGTGCCACGTGGACAGCTCCAAGTTCACCGAGCAGGTGGGCGAGATGAAGCTGGCTGCCGAGCACGAGTACGGCATCTACGCCAAGACCGTGAAGAACAACGACAGCATCAGTGAGGAGGACAAGAAGTACATCTTCGAGCAGCTGATGGCCAACTTCAACGGTGAGTGCTCCGAGGTGGGCATGTACCTGTGCATGGCCCGCATCGCTCACCGCCAGGGCTATCCCGAGATCGGCCTGTACTGGGAGAAGGCCGCCTATGAGGAGGCTGAGCACGCCGCCAAGTTCGCCGAGCTGCTGGGCGAGGACCTGGAGCCCAGCATGACCGCCGACACCAAGAAGAACCTGGCTTGGCGTGTGGACTGCGAGTTTGGCGCCACCAAGGGCAAGTTCGACCTGGCCGCCTGCGCCAAGAAGAACAACCTGGACGCCATCCACGACACCGTCCACGAGATGGCCCGCGACGAGGCCCGCCACGGCAAGGCGCTCAAGGGCCTGCTGGAGCGGTATTTTGGCTAAGGATTCGATACGCATAAATACAGATCAATACGATTAAATGCAACGAGAACACCCTTATTTTCACGTTGCGGATCGCATTTAAGAACAAGTACAAGAAACACGGATAACGAGCTTTCGTTATCCGTGTTTCGCTGTATTGATTCGCATTTTTTGTTTGGTGGGAAATCGGCGGGAAAAAACAGCAAAAATATTCCTTTACCGCCAGCATACAATGATTTCCCACAAAAATCACGAAATCCCTTGTGGCACAACTACCTCGGCACTTACTTTGTCGGTTGCTTGTGGGAAAAATATTTGTACTTCTGGACTCGTCACACTAAAAATGATACAGGTCAGGCCATTAAATTGAAAATAAGTTGATTGTAACAAATTGAATGTTAGTGTTTAAAATTTTTGTTATAGTCAATGCCACTTGACATATATCCAAAAGCTAATCAGCAATCACGTTCCGTCCCGCAATATTGCTAGATATTTTTCGTAAGCAAATACACGGTTTCTGGCGGCGTTAGTCGTTTCTCGTAATATGTCCAGTTCCATCAGCTTTTTAACAGCAGTAGAAACCGTGTTGTAGCTAACACCTAGCGCGGAAGCTGTGTGCTTAATGTCAATGATGGGGTGCTGTTCCAAATAGTCAAACACAGCGCGGACATTATCCTTGCTACGTGTTGCTCTGGGTAGCGATTCCAGGTTTTGTTCATGCAGTGCGAATAACTGCTCAATTGATGTCATCGCGTCGGTAGCTGCAGCGCTGACGGCCTCTAGAAAAAATCGAACCCACTGTTCATAGTTTCCACTTCGGCGAACCTCGCTGATCCTGTCATAATACTCAATTTGATTTCTTTTTAGGAAATATGAGACATAAATCACGGGTTTGCGCAGCAGTCCTTGCTCCATCAAATAGAGCAAAATCAAAAGTCTGCTAATTCTACCATTACCATCAAGAAAAGGATAAATCATCTCGAACTGATAATGAATCAGTGCGGCTTGTATGAGTGGATCATATTCCCGATTCTCATTGATATACTGCTCCAGTGCGGACATGGATGCTTTCATATCTTCAACATTTGGCGGAATATATCGGGCATTCTTTAGGGAGCAGCTCGCCGGCCCGATCCAGTTTTGAGAACGGCGAAATTCTCCCGGATTTTTCTCCTGGCCCCGTACGCCCTCCATAAGAACGGCATGGATCGATCTAAGAAGCCGATTACAAATCGGCAGTTTCTCAAGCTGCTCCAGAGCGTATTGTGTGGCCTTTACATAGTTGACCACATCTGCTACATCTAAATTGGCAGTAATATCCAGTTCCGGATCAAGTACGTCCTCCAAAGTACACTGAGTACCTTCAATTTGAGAAGAAATCAAGGCTTCTTTCCGAACATACATAGAAACAAATAATTCTGTACTGGGAATTAACTGAGACGCGATATCCAGCTTTTGGAGGTTGCGGCTGGCTTCAAGCAACAGACGCAATATATCATCGTTAATATCCAAAGCGGGCTGCGGCGGCAAAGGAGCAGGGCAAAAAGACTGATAAGCGGCTTCCCCTGTCATATTTGAAATGTACTGGCCAGCTCTATTCATTGTATTCCTCCAAGTAAATGAATTTGAAATACTACACAAATAATACATTGTTTATTTCAAAAAATCAACAGCTTTTTGAAATATAAATCCGTTGCTGTTTTGAACGAAACTGTAAGTCAGCCACTTTCAAATATTTTATCTAATCTGTATTATTAGAGACCCAGAAAAATTATGTAAAAAAGGATAAAAAGAATCCTGTCAGTCGAGAATGGGAAAATAAACCAAATCAGCGAGAAGATTATGACAGAGGTCACAGCGTGGTACACTCGCCTGCAGGTGAGCATACAGAACGCAACCGCAACGCAACAGCGGCACTTAGCGCAGAGTAGAACCGGTCTCTGCAGGCAGTGTCCCATTCGTATTTCTGGATGCTGTCCATTACAAAGTGAAGCAGGATCATCAGTATCAGACGAAGGGCCACCCCACATAAGGACAGCTATAAACCGCTGTTCAGGGGACAGTTAAAGAGCAGTAATCGCAGCGTATTACTGCTCTTTAACTACGTTATAGCATGACAGATAAAAATATATCCAGCTTTATACTTGATAAATTAAACAAAATATGTAAAAATAGAGGACAAACAGAAAGCGAGGTGTTTCTCTTGGCAATAATTTGTAGAAATGAAAATCTTGAACGTACGCTTGTCTGGGCAATCAATAAGGCCGTTACCGATGATATCCCTCTGTTGTTTAGCGAGCATCCTTTGGATACACACAATTTTTTAGGACATTTTCGTGGGGACTGCATTAATACAAATCTTCGGCTGGGAATTGCTTCTGAACATATTACTATTCTCCCCTTCCAACGCAGCGGTTATGCCGGGCGACTGGTGATTGACCAAAAGGAAAAAATTTCCTACTCTATCACAACAGAACAGAATTTGCGTTCAGTTCCCAGAAAGAAAGGGCGTCGAACACCTCATTTTTTACAGACATTGTTGGGGATTGAGAACTCTGCTTATGAAAGTGAATGCAAACAGCTGACGCTTATGCCAATGAATCTTTTTGACGAAAAGACGCTTTGGGAAGATTTTGAAACAATTGTTGCAGATCTCTTTACTCCGGATGAGGGATATGTCCATTACGTTATCACTTATACCCCAAGCAAATTTGGACTGTTAGATGTCCAGTTATTTTTTCTTGATAAAGATTTTGATGTGATTGCTTCTGAAAGTTTAAATGAATTCATTGTCCCAGACTATGCTGAACTGACGGACTCTCGAAGTGTTTCTGACACATCAAATGTACCCGCAGAACTTAATGTGCGCACTTTGATAGGGTTAAAGCCTGGACTTCGTCCGGCTTTACATGATGAGGAAGAAGAAGCTTAACATATTTGAATAGGAGCCCAGTTTGTATGAATCAAAAAGCTTTTCAGGGCGAGCAATTGAAAAAGGCACGATTGCTTAGGGGGTTGACCTTAACCGAACTCGCTGGTCGAACAGGAATTAGCAAGCAATCTCTTTCGCTTTATGAAAACAATGGGAATCGCCCAGAGTATGAAAGAAGCATGAAAATTGCAAATACATTGAATGTGCCATATGAGTTTTTTCTGCAGGAGGATAGTTACACTACCTCGACAGAAACGATTTATTTCCGTTCATTGGCTAGTGCCACAAAGATGAATCGTACTGTACAAAGTTTAAAGCTCGAATACGCAGCAAAGATTTATGAGGTTCTTGCGGAATATGTAGACTTTCCGGTTTTGCATCTTCCCAAGATTGAATTTTGGGGAAATGACAATGAATTTGATGAACAAGGCAGTGTTGCAGAACTAAAAGAAATTGAGCGAATTTCGATGCAGGTTAGAAAATATTGGAATTTAGGAATAGAGCCTATTCCAAATTTGCAGTTTACATTAGAAGAAAACGGCTTGATTGTGACTGGCTTCGATACAAATGAATCGAAAATTGATGCATTTAGTCAGAGAACATTACTAAAAAGCCGGGGTAATCATCAAGGTGAGATGTTTCTAATTGCAGTAGATCAAGGCACAAAGCCCATGGGGCGCATTCGGTTTGATTTGGCACATGAACTTGCTCATGTGTTGCTCCATCCTTGGAGCGAGGGGCTGGACATGATCCCAAAAGAAGAATTTAAGCATCGTGAAGCGCAGGCTAATATGTTTGCCGGTGCATTCTTATTGCCTGCAGAGAGCTTTGCCAGAGATGTACAGGCATACCCCACAGATTTAAAGTATTATTTATGGTTAAAACGGAAATGGCGAGTTTCAGTTCAGGCTATGGTTTACCGCAGCCGTCAACTAGAAATTATCACTAGTAACCAGCATCAATATATGATGCGGCAAATATCTAAAAACGGCTGGCGAAAACAAGAACCGGACGATGAACCTTATTTTTTGAATGAGAACATTTTTCAAGGGGCTTTGGATCTCCTGTTTGAGCAGAGAATTCTCACACCTGCAAGCTTTATGAAACTGCTAGCAAAACACGGAATTAACTTGTTCCCTTCAGACGTTGAAGATGTACTGCATTTGCGTAGTGGAACACTAAAGATATCAGAGGTCAAACCACAAATCATTCAATTAAAAATTCCTCAGAATACAGATTAACAAGAAGGACGATTTATGTTGGATTTGGAATATTTGAAGCAGTTCCGCGAAATCAAAGATATCGAAGATATTATTCAAGATATCGAGAAGTTGAATTCTTCGATATATTGGAACGATTGGAATGAAGTAAATCAGCACATTCAAAAAGTCTCAATTAAGTATCCAGTGGAAGCAACTGTGTATAACTCGGTACGCGTGCCAGCACAGACTATTCAACAGGCAGCGGAGGGATGCCGTCAATTTCTGCTGTCGCTCGGAGCAGAGAAGATTACAAAGGAACTTTCTAAATACCTTGACGGAAACTGATATGTCCACCAACCTCCCCAAACCAAAGCGGGACGACCTGCTCTCCAAAATATCTGCTATCCGGGCCTACATTGCTTGCTGCGCCCTAGGACGAGAACACTGGCAGTCTTCTGACTTACCTCTCCGATTTGGAGAAGGATGTGAACGGCAAGAAGTATGGCTTGGTTTTTGGGGAACATCAGGAAGCCATTGGATTAAATTTTCTCAATCCTCTTCAGAAAAATCCTCCATTCGTTTATGTAGTTTTGATATGTGGAGTTACTTTTGTGGGGAGAATGGCCTATACGCACAAGCATTTTCTCTATTTGCCGCTCGGATGGAGCAATGCCATTAAGTTAACCAATAAATTCCAAAAGATAGAAAAAAGCCTTGAC